>NZ_JBWAVA010000022.1:0-79093 GCF_056121505.1 Paenibacillus sp. LS-5
TTGCGTTAAAATCGCGACTTCCCCCTCGGGGGAAACTATGCTTCAAAGAGTTTACACAAAATTATTGACAGACCCAATTTTCATTTCATGGAATCCCTATAGAATGGGGCTATATGATACTAAATGAACTAATTGATACTAGTAATTATAGGGTACACACATTTGACAGGGTAGGGGTCATGGGTTCGAACCCCATCCGTCCTATACAGAGAAAGCCTTATTCTATAAGGCTTTTTTTGCTTTTTATGGACAGAAAACGTTTATGACCAACTTTGTAGTAGCGTTCCAATCCTCACATCCTAACCACTCGATACAAATTGAAGAACCCCAATTACTGTAAGAATAACAAAAATTCCAATTATAATGCTCAGTATAGTCCATACAATTTTCCGGGGACCAATAGCAGATGATTGCTCTAGTCTCGTAATTCGTTCTTCAAGCTCGTGTACCTTTTTCTCTGGATCATGATCATTCATAGGATTCCCTCCAAGGATTGAATTCCTTAATATTGGCACTTAAACCTATTATAATAAAATTGGAACATTATGTATATTACAGCTTGCCGGGTGCTATAGTCTTCTACCTCTATAAAAAAGCCGCCCATCGTGGATGGGTCGGCTTTTCAAATTAATTACTACTGTCTTATTCTCAGGACGTCTTGAGGCGCTCTACCCGTGCTTTGAATGAAGGAAATTTCCGAGTTGGTAAGGTTGCGTCCTACCAGAATAAACGAGGATGTGACGTTGTTAAAGTTGAAATTACCCAAGTTCGCTACGCTTTGGCTGCCGCGGAATACACGGAAGGACCCCTGAAAATTAATGCCTGAGAACAATACAAGTGTTATTTGAGAGCTCTGCACAACATTTCTGAGCCGGAAACTCGAGAGAACGTTGTTAAACCGAAACGCTCTAAGATCACGAACCGCAACGCCTCCACGTCTGAAGATAATTCTGCGAGCGGTAAAATTGGTTCCAGACCAGAGGGTAAGACGTACATCACTGTTTGCCATCTATATCACTCCTTTTCTTAGGATGATATAGTCTATTACTAACTTCAAAGAATGGTATAAGCCAAATACACTGTACTAAACGTTTGTTTTTCCGTATTTCTTTTTCCAATTCTCGGACCATTCTTTAAAACTCATTCCAGTTACTTCCTCTAATGTTTTCCCGTCAAATGAATAAGGTGCTCCCATTAATAACTCTTTTCCTTGAACAGGGAATGAGGTCCCGCCTATTACTTTACCTTCGCTAATCATGATAAAAACGTTAGTTTCAATATTATATATTTTTTCTAACGGATGATTTTTCACCGTGAATTCATATACAGTTATTTCTTTGCCAAAATACTTATCAGGCTGTACGTATTGGACACCCCAGCTTTGCTGGTACGGCACTGTTTCGGTACTTCCGTAAAGTTTGCTTTTGTCTAAAATATACTTTTGAACCTCGCCTTTTCGAGAAGTGACTTTATAACCTTGCTGTTCAACGTATTGCTCGGCTGTTTTCTCGCCGCCTTTGACTACGTTGCCACATCCAGTAAGTATTAAAAACAATACCCCAAAAATAATCCCTAAATTGGTAAGCCTCCTCATTAATCTCTCTTCCCCCCTTTTTCTATCTATGTATATTTTGAACAAAACCATTCCTCTCGTGGAAGAGCATAAATATAAATTCTCGAAAAATGCAATTCGATCCTCTATTCATCACAAGTCATCATAGCATTTTATTTATTTCAAATAATCTTTTAGCACCGCCCCAATCTCGGCTGTATACCTGGTCAACCTTAAGCTTATCTCTGTGCGCATCACATCACGAGTCAGGCCAAAGCGTTCCTGATATCCCCGGCAAAAAATTTTGTAATACAGCAAGAATTCCTCCTGTTCATCCACCATTATCCTGATATTGCGCTGCTTGAGCTCTTTTTGCAACTGGTAGGTATCCTGCATGACCCGCCGTTGAATGGCTTGCGCAGCCATCAAATAGACGCGCTTGAGGATATTGCTGGAGTGCTCGATCTCCTTCAGGCTCTTGCCAACCATTGTATCTATGTAAGGAAGCAAAATAAGGTCACGCACCATCGTCCGCTCTTCGATCGTGATCATTTTATCTCCGGGACTACGCTGCTGCTCCTCGTACTGCTCCACATGCTCCGTCATAATCATCTTTGTTTTCCAGCGTTCATTGCCTTCAAGCTTGCTCATTTATAATGCCCTCCAATCTGTTCAGCTCTCTCCAGGGCAACTCCGGATTCAAGTAATGAGGAAGCCCTGATGAGGGCCTGATTACCATACCGGGCTTTAATTCCGTCGATGGCCCGTTCTTTATTGTAAGAGCGGACCCGGTCATCGAACAGTGTAAGCTGGATTACACCGTCGTCCGAGAGTCGGGACAAAGTTACGGCTAGACGTCCTACAGGCAGCCCCGACCAATGGTCCACGAACAATTTTAGCGCTGCTGCTGCGACTTCATGCGTCAATGATGAAGGCTCGGGCAATGTCATCTGACGCTCGTAAGCGTGCGAGTGCTCTCCATCCGTCTCCAAGACTGAAACAGAGACCACAGCCCCCATGTAACGATACCGCCGTGCCCGCTGGCACACCTCAATGACGAGTTCAAGCAGCACCACTTCGATATCCGTAAGCCGGGTGTATAAATTCCAGCGCAAAGCCTTGCCGTGCCCTACTGACTTAATCTGATGGCGTATCCCTGTAACCACAGGGCTAGGATCAAGTCCACGTGCCGTTTGCCAATAATATTCCGCCTGGATATCACTTTGTTTGCCCATAGTAATCCGCATTCGCTGCTTGAACTCCGGTAGCTCCATGCGGGCTATGTCCCCGATGGTAGATATACCCATGCGCCAAAAATTCCTGGTCATCCTGGACGCCACCATAAACATATCCTGGACCGGCAGTTTCCACAGCGTGGACTCTAATTGGTCAAAGGTAAGCTCATATATCCCGTCTTTCATCTTTTTGGCATAGTTATCTGTCGCCATTTTGGCCATAACTTTAGTTGACCCGATGCCTACCCGGGTCCAGACCCCTGTCGACAGCAGAACATGGTGCTGGATTTTTCGAATCATATTTTGCAGCGATCCCCCAAAATAAGCGATGGAGCCTGTGACATCCAGGAACTGCTCGTCGATGCTATAGGGTTCCACCAAATCGGTATATGTCCGATAGATTTCTGATATCAACAGCGAGACTTTAATGTAAGTTCCCATGCGGGGGCGTATGACGGTCAGCCCGGGGCATTTGGTCATAGCTTCCCCCACCCGCGATGCCGTCGTTACTCCCTGAGCTTTGGCAATGGGGCAGGCTGCCAGCACAATGCCGTTCATACGGGTAGGGTCTCCTATTGCAACAGGTTTATCCCGGTATTCGGGATGGGCTGCTTTTTCGACGCTGGCATAAAAGGACTGGCAGTCGGACAGTAAAATAACGCGGTTCTTAGGCATAGCGCTTCTCCTCTACCGGCTGCCAGGCCAGGATATTGGCTATGATAAATACGCGGGGTGCTCCGGCAGTAAGACAATGGGCCCGAAGCCGCCCGTCCCTGATTCCCACAACCTCGATTTTCCGCTGAGATATTTTCCCCGACTTATCCATATATACAATTTCAATAATTTGACCGTCTCGAATCTGCATAAGATCCGCCTCCAAAACAGGAACATTTGTTTGTATTATAACCGCCATACAGATTTTTAAGCAATGGTAAAATAGAACAAACGTTCCTAATTTACAGCAATCACCTAACTATCATGGTCATAGGCCGGCGGCTTTCTTAAAAGGGGTGAATGGGGATTCGGCTGAAAGCCGCGTAAATCCCTCTTGGTTTCAACCCCCCGGGGGGGGGATATAATTAACTCGAATAAATCCAAATCTACAGGAGAATTATTATGCCGGAAGCAGTGATCATCAAAGACACCGAGTATAAACAAAAAATAAAAATAATCTTAGCACTTGCTGTACCTGCCATGATCGAGAACTTCCTGCAGACGATTGTAGGGTTTGTAGACACTCTTTTTGTTGCGAAGCTTGGTTTGGATGACGTTGCCGCTGTTGGTGTGTCCAATGCCATTGTGGCGGTCTATATTGCTGTTTTCATGGCTATTGGAGTGGGAACTTCCTCATTGATTGCCAGAAGCGTTGGTGCGGGCCACATCGACCAAGCAAAAGCAATCGCCCGGCAGTCCGCATGGATTTCTGCTATTGCAGGCATCCTGTTCGGTCTTGCTACTCTCTTCTTCGCGGAACCGTTATTGCGTCTAATGGGAGCCGAAGCAAATGTCATACAGCAAGGAGTTGTATATTTCCGGATCGTAGCTGTACCTTCTGTTTTCCTGGCCCTTATGACCATATTTGGAAGCATTCTTCGTGCGGCGGGCAATACCAAGACACCGATGAAGGTCGGCATTTGGATTAATCTTATTCATATTGTGCTGGATTATGTGCTCATTTTTGGTCTACGGGATTGGAACGGATGGGGAATCGCTGGCGCGGCCTGGGCAACATCAATCGTGCGGGTTATCGGTACTATAGCGTTGTACCTTTATATTCGTAAGTCCAAGCTTTCATTTTCTATCTGGAAAAGTTATGGAAGCGGGTTTACCATCCCGTTGTTAAAGCTTTCCGGTCCTGCTGCAGCAGAAAGGTTAATCATGCGTTTTGGTCAGGTCTTATACTTTGGTCTGATCGTCCGTCTGGGAACCGATGTGTATGCGGCCCATGTTCTGGCAGGAAATATCGAAGTGTTCTCCTACATGCCCGGATACGGTCTTGCCATTGCAGCAACAACCTTAGTAGGCCAGCATCTGGGTGCGGAGCGGAAACGGGATGCTTACCAATATGGCATGCTCACTGCATGGATCGCTGTAGTATTCATGGGAGCTGTCGGTATACTTCTCTTTTTCTTCTCGCCGCTTGCGGCCGGCTGGTTTACTAAAGATAAAGACATCATTCATATGGTCACGACAGCCCTTCGAATAGATGCTTTTGCCCAGCCATTTCTTGCTATCGGGCTTGTACTAGCCGGAGCGTTACAGGGTGCTGGGGACACCAAAAGCCCCATGTATAGTACAACAATCGGGATGTGGCTGATTCGAGTCGTGGGTGTGTATGTATTAGATTCAGAAGACATATGCATGCGGGCCAAGACCAAGCTTAATAACCCCCACATCAAATACCCTGCCAATTCTGGCAGGGTACAGAGGTTGTGTAACATTCATTTTATAATGACAGCTAAATTTATTTGTAGTATGAAGTAGTCAATGGAATAAATACGGAGGAGCCGTCTTTAACATCTCCGGTTACATAAAGTTTACTTACTCCCGCAATGTTCACTTCTATCGTTATGAGTCCCTCCTGGGCCGTAATGTTCTGTTTCTTAAGCACCGTGTCGGTATCACTGTCGATAATGGAGAAGTCTTTAATATCATCGCCTATAGCTGCAACCTGGAGATACAGCTTTTGATATTTTTTATCAGGGTAGAGCATGAAGGAAGAGCCCCGGGTTCCATTACCGTTATCAAAATGGACATCTTTATAATCTTTGTCTTTATACACCGTTTTGTCCGGATCTTTCGTATGATAGGATGAATCAAATCCGGCGGCAATAGATACACCCTCCGTTTGTTCGCCTAACAATATGGTGTTGGCTGCAGCATCAAAATTAACGGTAACCCCCAGCAGGTCAGACACCGCTCTCACAGGTAAGTACGTTGTATTCTTATAACTTATTGGAGCTACGACTGCACCGCTGCTGTTCTTAAGCTGGACAGGCTGGCCATCGACCTTAAATTTGATTCCGGGATTGAGGAAAGCTTTGATCTCTTGCAGGTTAGCACCGGCGTATACACCCGTCCCCATGCCTCCAAGCACAGCAAAAACAGTCAGCGCGGCCGTCAACTTCTTTTTCAATTCATCAAAACCCCTTTCCGTTATTTCAAATTTTAATATCTCTATTGGAGTATAATGAATCTTCCCATCGTATGCAATATTTTCCGGGTCTCCCCTTTTCTCGGCTGTAATAAAACCCAATATATGGTACGATCAATCTGGAGGTAGATAGTGATGGGTGTCTTTTACTGGGCTTTTTTGATTATAGGAATTATCGTTGCCGGTGGTTTGATAGGGGCCAAGAGACGAAGGTGATTCCTTGTACTGTATACGAACAATTACCACAATAGGCTATTATGGGATGATCTCCTCATCAGGCCAACCAAAAAATCCGCCAGCCTAGGGCTGACGGAGGGTACCTGTCGTTGCAGTGCAGATGCTTACAGCAGAATAGTTCTCGAGATGATTACCAACAAAATAAACAAAACCAGGATTGCACTGGTAGAGGTAAATGCGCCATATCCGCCACCGTATCCGCCAACATTTTCACCCATTATGTGTAATTCCTCCTTAATGTAGAGTACAGCTTAGAATATGCGAAGCGCCCCCATGTGCTTGGGCATAACTGCAAGAACTTGCTTCCGCGATTGATGATTTCAAATAATAACAAAGATGTAACCTTAATAACTGTTAAGGATTGCCAAGGTGGTTTAAGTAATTAGTACATAGAGTTGTGAGATAGAAGTAAGGGAAGTGAGACATCAATGAAGAAAAAAGATATTCAGCTTGCCCTCGTTGCCAGCATGTGTCAGCGTGTCCTTCTGGTGAGCGGAGAAATCTATACCGGAAAATGTGAAATTGATCCGGCTTCCGATGTGTTGGAGATCATAACAAATGAGGGGCGGCTTAAACTCCCCTACTGGACTATAAAACGTTTCGTAAGGCTGTAACCCCTGAGGTGAAATTCATGAGTAAATCCAAACATTCAGATCAAACAATCGTCTCATTTTTGCTCGGTCTGGCTTCTTTGTTGATTATCGCCTTTTTTGTCATCCGCTACATTATTCAGAATATTTAAACGGAGGCGGTAATGGTGCAGCAGGAAAAGAGGATCTGCCCCGCATGCGGAGGCAGCCAGTTCACAAAAGGAGTCATGAAAAGCAGTGATGCCAACGTAAGACCCATCGGCAAACCTTTTTCATTTGGCTCTCCAGTGATTTTCACCTTTTGCAAACAATGTGGTGAAGTGGCTTCCATAGCAATTGAAAACCCCGAAAAATTCTAATCTACTGCCTCCTGGAGCAGATCAGGCATCCGGCCCATGGTGAACAAAGGACAGCACTGACTCTTCTCCTAATCCATCCCCCCTTAATGTGAAATGATAGTATGCATTACCGGCAATGATAATAAATCGCAGAAGATTGGCAAGAAAATTTCTTGGCTATGGTGATTGATTTCTGCAGAAATATATCTTACAATGGGTTCATAAACGCGCGTTTATAAAAAGGGGGACACTATGCGCAGCGAAGATATAGCCAAGCTCGCCGGGGTATCCCGAAGCACGGTTTCCCGCGTGATCAACAACTATTCCAACGTCCCTGAGGAGACCCGGGCCAAGGTGCTGAAGGTGATTGAGCAGCATCAGTATGAGCCGAACAGCTTCGCCCGGGCTCTGGCCGGTAAGAAGACCGACACAATCGGACTTTTCGCTATCAGCATGAATGAGAAAGAGAATACGACCCGGATCTATCAGAACAATTACTTCGCGCCTTTCGTGGATGCCGTTGTCGACACCTCGAATGCCCGCGGCTGTTATGTGCTGATACACACTGTATATTCTCCGGACGATTTCCTGAAGGTGAAGCAGGCCTTCCTGCAGAAACGGATTGACGGCGGCATTATCGTCGGCACCCAGAAGGATATTGATATCGTACGGGAGATGGTTAGCCTCGAATTCCCGCTCGTGCTGATCGATTACGACATTTCCGAGATTATGTCAGAGCATCTGGACCGCAACCATCTGGCTATCGTAAATTCCAAGGACTATGAGGGTACAGTCGAAGCTATTGAGTATCTGATCAACCTGGGGCATGAAGAAATCGGCATGATCTGCGGACGGATGAACACCTACTCCGGACGGGAACGCTACATGGCTTACGAGGATACGCTGAAGAAGCATGGATTGGCGCTGAATGAGAAATTTGTCCTAAAGGGTGATTTTCTCAAAGAAACCGCCTATGAAGAGGTCAAGAAGCTGCTTGCTTCCGGTGGATCTCTGCCGACCGCCTTCTTCTCCTCCAATGACGACATGGCTATCTCAGCGATGGAAGCGTTCTCTGAACATGGCATTTCCGTCCCGGAGGATATCTCCATCGCCGGATTCGATGATGTGCAGCTGGCTTCACGCATTCATCCTAAGCTGACCTCCGTCCGTCTGCCGATCTACGAAATGTCCAAGGCTGCGGTTGAGAAAGTGATCGAGCTGTGCGATTCCCGCCAGCCGACCT
Organism: Paenibacillus sp. LS-5; assembly: GCF_056121505.1. Taxonomy (NCBI): domain Bacteria; kingdom Bacillati; phylum Bacillota; class Bacilli; order Caryophanales; family Paenibacillaceae; genus Paenibacillus; species Paenibacillus sp. LS-5. The sequence goes on from NZ_JBWAVA010000022.1 coordinate 8,350, forward strand.
TCAGTACCATCAGCTTCCCGGCGCGGCTGGTCGAAAGAGACTCCTGCCAGCCGCCGAAGAAGTAAAGCAATCATTGCTAATCCTTATCTTTCGAGAAACTCCCTTTCCCCCGGGGGATTTTTTCTCAGTCTTGTAAACGCGCGTTCACAATTGAAAGGAGACTACTCTCTCATGAAATTCGGAACTTTTGACGACACTCGCAAAGAGTATGTAATCAACACTCCCAAAACGCCTTACCCATGGATTAACTACCTCGGCAACGAGCAATTTTTCGGCCTGATCTCCAATACTGCCGGCGGTTACACCTTCTACCGCGATGCGCGGATGAGAAGACTTACCCGTTACCGGTATAACAATATTCCGCTGGATACAGGCGGACGCTACTACTATCTGTATGATGACGGTGATTTCTGGACCCCGGGCTGGATGCCTGTAAAACGCGACCTCGATTTCTATGAGTGCCGCCACGGTCTGGGCTACACATCCATTACAGGCGAACGTAACGGTATTTCCGTGAACCAGCTCGCTTTTGTACCGATGGGCCACAATGCCGAAGTGCATCGTCTGGTTGTTAAGAACACTGGCTCCGCGAAGAAATCCGTGAAGCTGTTCTCTTTTGCTGAATTCTGTCTGTGGAATGCCAATGATGATATGACCAACTTCCAGCGCAACCTCAGCACCGGCGAAGTTGAAGTGAAGGATTCCGTAATCTATCACAAAACCGAATACCGTGAGCGCAGAAACCACTACGCTTTCTACTCTGTAAATAAAGAAATTGCCGGCTTCGATACAGACCGCGAATCCTTCGTGGGTATGTACAACGGTCTGGACGCTCCGCAGGCAGTCGCTGCTGGTGAAGCCACCAACTCCGTGGCCAGCGGCTGGTCGCCAATCGGCTCCCATGCCCTGAACATCACGCTGGAACCAGGCGAAGAACAAAGCTTCATCTTTGTACTCGGTTATATCGAGAACCCTGAAGATGAGAAATGGGAATCTCTGAACGTCATCAACAAGAAACCGGCTCTGGCTGTAATTGAGCAATTTGCTACAGATGCTCAAGTAGATGCCGCCCTGGCTGTTCTGGCTGCACACTGGGATAACCTGCTGTCCAAATATCAGATTCAGAGCAGTGACGACAAGCTGAACCGCATGGTTAACATCTGGAATCCGTACCAATGTATGGTTACCTTCAACATGTCCCGTTCCGCTTCCTACTTCGAATCCGGCATTGGTCGCGGTATGGGCTTCCGCGACTCCAACCAGGACTTGCTCGGCTTCGTTCACCAGATTCCAGAACGCGCCAGAGAGCGTATTCTTGATATCGCCGCAACTCAATTCCCTGACGGCAGCGCGTATCACCAGTACCAACCGCTCACCAAAAAGGGCAACAACGAAGTCGGCTCCGGCTTCAATGATGATCCGCTATGGCTGATCTCGGGAACGGCTGCTTACATTAAGGAAACCGGGGATTATTCGATCCTTGATGAGCAGGTTCCTTTTGACAGCAACCCTGACCACACAGCTACCCTGTTCGAACACTTGAAGCTGTCCTTCGAGCATGTAACGAACAACCTCGGACCACACGGCTTGCCGCTGATCGGCCGCGCGGACTGGAATGACTGTCTGAATCTGAACTGCTTCTCCACCGAGCCGGGCGAATCGTTCCAGACGACTGAGAATATCGCTGGCGGCGTAGCGGAATCCGTGTTCATCGCAGGCCTGTTCGTCTTCGTTGGACCGGACTATGCTGAAATTTGCCGCATGCGCGGATTGGATGATGTAGCTGCAGATGCGGTTGCGAAGATCGAGAACATGAGTGCCATCACTCTCTCCCACGGCTTTGACGGCGACTGGTTCCTGCGCGCTTATGACCACTACGGCGACAAGATCGGCAGCAAAGAGAACGAAGAAGGCCAAATCTTCATCGAGCCGCAAGGCATGTGCGTAATGGCGGGTATCGGCGTGGAGAACGGCGAAGCCGCCCGTGCGCTGACTTCCGTACAGGAACGTCTGGATACAGATTACGGTATCGTATTGCAGCAGCCTCCGTACTCCAAGTACTACTTGAACCTGGGTGAAATTTCTACGTACCCTCCGGGCTACAAGGAAAATGCCGGTATTTTCTGCCACAACAACCCTTGGATCATGATTGCTGAAACCGTGCTGGGCCATGGCGACAGAGCTTTTGATATCTATAAGAAAATCGCTCCGGCTTATCTGGAAGACATCAGCGAAGTTCACCGCATGGAACCTTATGTGTACTCGCAGATGATCGCTGGTAAAGATGCTGTACGTCACGGGGAAGCGAAGAACTCCTGGCTGACGGGTACTGCTGCATGGAACTATGTAGCGATTACACAGTCCATTCTCGGTATCCAGGCTGATTTCGCTGGTCTGAAAGTAGATCCTTGTATCCCTGCTGAATGGGATGGCTTCGAAATCACCCGCGTCTTCCGTGGAGATACTTATGTGATTCAGATCAAGAATCCGAACCATGTCTCCAAAGGCGTAGCAAGCCTCACCCTCGACGGCGCTGCTGTTGAAGGCAACATCATCGCCCCTGTCGGCGACGGCGCTGTGCATCACGTTGTTGTAGAGCTGGGCTAATCCGGATTTTCTGCTGCACGGATACATCGTATCCTTTAATAAAGTAAAGCACGGGCCTTCTCCTTGTAAAAGGAGGGGGCCCGTTGTTTATTGCGGATTATGACTTCATAGCGCGCAATACTGGTGAAGCTTAAGCCGCTTTCCGTTTGAATGCGCGCATCGCAAAGATATAGGCTATGATCGTAATTCCGGCACACCACGAAAGCGCGATCCATATCTCATTCCCCACAGGCTGACCTGAAAGCAGCGCACGTATGGATTCCACGATTGAAGTTACCGGCTGGTTATCGGCAAAAGCGCGAACTCCTTTCGGCATCGAATCGGTCGGCACAAAGGCCGAGCTGATAAACGGGAGGAAGATAAGCGGATAGGAAAATGCGCTTGCCCCTTCCACTGTTTTTCCGGACAATCCGGCAATCGCCGCAACCCAGGTTAAAGCCAGCGTAAACAGCACGAGTATACCGGTTACAGCGAGCCATGGCAGGACCCCTGCCGACGAGCGGAAGCCCATCATGAGCGCTACAAGAATGATGACGATAAGTGAAATGACGTTGGATACCAGCGAGGTCAGCACATGCCCCCACAGCACGGCGGAACGCGCAATCGGCATGGAGTGGAACCGCTCAATGATGCCCCGTTGCTTATCCATAAACAGGCGGTAAGCCGTATAGGATATACCGCTCGCAATCGCAATCAGCAGAATACCAGGCAACAGGTAGTTCACATAGTTATCCGCACCGATGCGGATGGCCCCGCCAAACACATAGACAAACAACAACATCATCGCAATCGGAGTAATGCAGACCGTGATGATGGTGTCCATGCTGCGGAAAATGTGACGCATGGAACGCCCAAGCATAACGCTCATGTCGCTGAAAAAATATTTATTCATGGTTACTTATCCTCCTTTTTACCGATGATTGCGAGGAAGATCTCCTCCAATGAAGGTTGTTTTTCCACATACTCCACCTTTGCGGGCGGGAATAGCTTCTTCAGTTCTTCAAGCGTGCCACCCGCAATAATCCTGCCCTCATGCAAAATGGCAATCCGATCCGCAAGCTGTTCAGCCTCATCCAAATACTGAGTAGTCAGGAATACCGTCGTACCACCGTTCGAGAGCTCCTTGACAATCTTCCAGGCCTCCATGCGTGCCTCGGGATCAAGCCCTGTGGTCGGCTCGTCGAGGAAAATGAGCTGCGGTTTTCCGATCAGGCTCATAGCAATGTCGAGCCTGCGGCGCATACCGCCCGAATAAGTGGACGCCTTACGGTTGGCAGCATCCGTTAAGCCGAAGCGTTCCAGCAGATCGTCCGCAATTTGACGCGGATGCTCAAGATGCCGCAGCTTCGCAATCATAACCAGATTTTCCCGACCGGTTAAAATCTCGTCCACGGCGGCAAATTGCCCGGTCAGACTGAGCGATTGCCGCACATGGTCGGGCTGGGCTGCAATGTCGAATCCGTTTACGGCGGCAGTTCCGCTATCCTGTTTGAGCAGCGTAGTGAGAATTCTAACAATTGTCGTCTTGCCCGCGCCGTTAGAGCCCAGCAGGGCGAAAATCTCACCCCGCTTCACTTCAAAATCGACGCCTTTTAGGACTTCAGTGTTCTTATAAGATTTTCGGAGACCTTTCACTTCAATTGCTTTATCCATCCCGCTTCCCTCCTGTTACTTTTTTTTATGTTCAAGAGATTCCTGATAGATGTCCGCGTAAGTTTTTGAATCTTTGATTAAGTCATCGCAGAAAGCTGCTACGTCACTGCCCGTCACTTCCAGCACACCTTTCCCCCTAGCCGCTCCCTCTTCAAAAAGATCGACAATCCCCGAGAGTAACCCCGTCCCCTCGGTAAGCTCGACAGGGCCGACCTTGAAGAGATATTTTTGAATCTCTTTATAAACAATCTGATAATCCTGCGGGAGCGCCTGGACACGCGCCACGTGTGCGCGCCACTCTTTTTTGCCTTCGATAATATCTCGTATATTCATTTTATCCTCCTCCTATTTACCTAATTTTTTAGCGATATTATTGTTGAGCTGCTGACGCCATCTGTCGCGATAAGACTTTGCCCCTTCTTCGCCGGCCAGCGCTGAACAGAATCCTTTGATATCGTCACCTAATACCTCTTGGACACTCTGACCATCCGCCGCCGTCTCCTCAAGCAGGCCAAGCACACCATCAAGAATGGGCATAAGATTGCGACCGGTGAAATCGGAGTGCGGCCAAAGATTGCCGTTAATTTGTGTCCATGCCGCTTGATAATCCGCAGGCAGCTTCTTGGCTCGAGATTCAAAAGCTTTCATTTCCTTAGTCATGTCGCTGCCGGTGATTTTTTCCCAAAAATTCATTATTCCCTCTCCTTTAACTCGTTGATTTTTGAGGATACGAACTCCCACTTTTCCCAGAACTTCTGCAGCTCCTCGCGCCCTGCATCGTTAATCGCGAAAAACTTTCGCGGCGGTCCCATGTCGGAGGGTTTCTTGGTGATCTCCACCAGCTTATTTTTTTCAAGCCGGATCAGGATCGTGTACACCGTCCCTTCTACAACATCTGTGAAGCCGAGGGCGTTCAGCTGCCGCGTAATTTCGTATCCGTAGGTTTCTTTGCGGCCTATAATTTCAAGTACACAGCCCTCAAGCGCGCCTTTGAGCATTTCTGTTATGTTATCCAGCACAATCGCTCCTCACTATTCTGTATGACTGGTATGCAGTATCACTTACTACTGCTATAAAGTAACACGCAGTAGTCGCTTTGTCAATATCATTTTCACTGACTTTGGCCCCTGTAGCATATCGCCAAGCACAAAAACCACCCGTTCGTCCGCTGCTCAGCGGTACAACCGGGTGGTTGAGATTACATAAGAATAGTCCGCTTGCACACGGTTCAGGAAATGCCGCTGCAGCTTACGCCTTGCTCTCCGGGATCCATACCTTCATCTCGCCGCTGCCGCGGTTGCCCCACAGATAATAGGGAATGGCTGTGATCTCGGCGGGTGTCATTGGTGCCTTAGCTTTGCTATATAAGCCTCCGCGCCAGCCTGCCTGTTCTATCCGGCTGCCTTGGGCTTTTACCACTACTGCACCGCCCAACAGTGAATCTTCAAAGTGCTCCGTGAACGATGCCGATTCATCTATCGCTATCGAGCTCAGAGGCGCTCCATTATCGGACTCTTCCAGGCAATAGACCAGCGGTCCCCGCTGGATGGCTGTCTTCCCTGCATCGGCTCGCAGCTCAGGATGGGCATAGACCCGGTGCGCTTCCATAGGCAGCTTCAACTCGATGATATCCCCGGCATTCCAGACTCTGCGGATCACGCAGTATCCCTGGGTTTCATTCTCGTCCAGACTCAGTTTCTCACCGCCGACCCGGATTTCCACATCGCTGCTCCAGGAAGGAATACGCAGGGAGATACCGAACTCTCCCGACTGAGCTGGATTTACCTTCAGCATAACTGTCCCTTCCAAGGGATAGCTGCTCTGCTGACTGACCACTACTTCTGTCCCGCCCAGTGTGGTCTTCAATTCACTGCCAATGTATAGGTTGGTATACAGCGTATCGCCATGAACCGTATAGATATACTGATTCAGCGAGGTCAGCAGCCGTGCCACATTCGGAGGGCAGCAGGCGCAGCCGAACCAGCCCTGGCGCTCGGATTTTACATGGTGCTTATCCGGATTGCAGGTGCAGGCCTGAGGCCATACCTCCAGCGGATTCACATAGAAATAGTGTTTACCGTCCTGTGCCATAGAGCCAAGAACGTTATTATAGAGCGCCCGCTCCATCACATCCGCATAGCGCGCATCCGGCTCCAGTTCCAGCATCCGCCGGGCAAAAAAGATCAGGCCGATCGAAGCGCAAGTCTCCGCATATCCCGTGTCATTAGGCAGGTCGTAATTGAAAGTGAAGGCCTCACCCTTGTGCGTGGAACCGATACCTCCGGTAATATACATCTGCTTGCCCGTCATGTTATCCCATAATCTTACACAGGCATTGCGTAAGGCTTCATCCCCGGTAATCGCCGCAAGATCTGCCATCGCCGTATACATATAGACCGCCCGGACCGAATGCCCCACTGCCTCACTTTGCTCCCTCACCGGTAGATGGGCTTGATTATAGGCCGGATCTATACTGTCTGTCTGCGTTCCGCTCCAATGTGTAACCCGGCCACGGCCTTCCCATTCCTGCCGCAGGAAATTCGGCTCTTGCCCTCTCTGATCGATAAAAAAGCTGCTAAGCTTCAGGTACTTCTCCTCACCTGTCAACCGGTACAGCTTCACCAGTGCAAGCTCGATTTCCTGATGTCCGTCATACCCCTTCAGCTTGCCGTCCTCCGGTCCAAATACGGAATCAATATAATCGGCCATCCGGCGCATGATATGCAGCAGCTTGTCTTTGCCCGTCGCTTCATAATAAGCAACTGCAGCTTCAATAAAATGTCCTGCGCAGTACAGCTCATGACAATCCTGCAGGTTGGTCCAGCGTTTGCCAGGCTCCTTAATGGTAAAATAAGTGTTCAGGTAACCATCCGGCTGCTGCGCTTCAGCAATCAGGTCAATGACCGCGTCAGCCCGGGACTCCAGTTCCGGGTCACGTTTTAGACTAAGCGAGTAACCTACCGCCTCCAGCCACTTGGCGACATCGCTATCCTGGAACACCCAGCCGTGGTACTGGCCTTCTTTTCTCCCGGCGGCAATTTCAAAATTGGCAATCGCATGGCTCGGCTCCGCATCCGGCACACGGTCATGCAGCGCTTCATATTGATAGGGAATGACCACATCCTGTACCAGACGGATATAGCGCCCCCAGAATTCATCCTGAATGGTTACGGACAGTTTGTCTGCTGCTTGATGAATTACGGATATTTTGTTCATTTCCACTACTCCTCTGTGTTTATTTCCTTCTCGCTAATTGCCATTATAGACGGTAAAATAAATAAAAAACAGGATCAGAAGCAACCCTGTTTTTGTACTATTTCACACTCGGATTATATCAGTGCGTTAGCGCAGATAACCTATTAATAAGGAGCAGAATATGATCTTTAATCCATCTTATATCCATCTGGCGGCACCGCCGTTCCCATATTTTCTGGAAGGCGACCGTACTTTGTATCAGCCGGGAGATCAGCATCCCAGCCGCAGCCGCATGGGAAAATTCGATCTGCTGATTGTTGAACAGGGATGTCTGTTCATTGGGGAGGAGCACAAACAGTGGGCAGTGCCGGCTGGGCATACTCTTCTCCTGCTGCCCGACCGCTATCATTATTCGGTTAAGCCCTGTGAGGAGACAACCTCCTTTGTATGGGTGCATTTCCACACCGTAGGTGAGTGGATGGAGGCCGAGGGCGAGCCGGTATATGCCAGCCGGGAGCATCATTTCCAGCAGTTCCTCACCTACCCCTATACCATTCGTGTGCCGCAGTTCGGTCCGTTGCCTGGTCCTTTAGCGCGGAGCGGTCAGGCTGAGCTGCTGCTGCAGCTGAACCAGGGGAGACGTTCCAGCGCAGTATGGCAGCAGCAGCGGATCTTCGAGGATATCCTGCGAATGCTGGATCTCGCACAACACCATGCAGAGGGGAGCCCTGCTGCAGAGATTGCAGAGCAGACGGAAACCTATCTGCGCAATCACTATACAGAACCGCTGACCAATAGCAGCCTGGCGGACGCGCTGCATTTCCACTATAACTATCTGGCCCGCTGTATGAAGCGGGTCTACGGCCTGACTCCCATGGAATATTTAACAGATTACCGGCTGGAGCAAGCCAAACTGCTGCTGCTTAAGACGGAAATTCCCATCGCCGGCATTGCCGAACGAACAGGGTTTGAGAGTACTGCCTATTTCTCACGGCGTTTCGCACATAAGGTTGGCATATCACCGCTGCGCTTCCGCAAACGCTATTCCCGCTAACTCCGTGTCACGGCTTATTCCGGGGCAGCCTTAGCTCCTCTCTCCGCTGACCCGGAATTCATGCAGCTCCCGGTTATAGGACAATCCCCGGATCCGGACGGAGTGGGAGGTATAGGCTCTGATCGGCCCCCCGGGCTCTACAATTCCCGCACCGCCTTTTACGGCTACCATTACATTGATCTCCGACAGAGCGGCTGCCAGCAGTTCCATATCGCTCACCAGCACTTTATAGATAAAGCTCATTCGTATCACTCCTGCCCTGTGGGTAAATTTCAAGTATGCTTGTCATTAGGCTTCGTCTACCCGAATAAAACCTCTGCCGCCGGACATGCTAAATTACGTTCCTAATCTTATTGTAGAGGGGTATGTAATCATGGGAGTTCTTAACGGTAATCCTAAAGACGAGCCTTTGCATTACGGCGAAATTTTCAATCTCTGGGAGTTCTCGGCTGCGGCCAAAATGGCCATGTCTGCCTATCAGGCTTATCATTATCATGCCGGGGATCACGATCTGAAAAAGATCATTGATGATCTTATGGATCAGGCTCAGCATGAAATCAAGGATTGCGACAGGCTGCTGAAGGAGAACGGGTTTACACCTCCCCCGTCTCTGCCGGACCGCCCCTCTGTCAAGCTGGAGGATATTCCGGCCGGAGCCCGGTTCTCGGATCAGGAAATCGCTGCCGCCCTCTCAAGCGGTGTCTCACTCAGTCTCGTCGTATGCAGTCAAATCATGGGCATGTCCATCCGGGAAGATATCGGTATGATGTTCATGAAGATTCATGCACAAATGGCTGCACTCGGCCTGGCTCTACTGAAGCTCAATAAGGAAAAAGGCTGGCTCGTCCCCCCTCCGCTGGAACTGAAGAAGCGGGAACCGGTTCATGCCTAAGATTAACACCTAGTGATCCTGCGCAAGCAGGATTTTTTGCTTTTTAGCTATTTTTTACCATTGATGCGCATATTCATTAAGACATGTTCTCTCTAAAGACATGCCTTAAGATCTGGAGATGTTGAGTATGCGATATTTGCCCAAAATCATCATTATCCTGTTATCCAGCTTGCTGATTGCCGCAGGCACGAACTTTTTTCTCGTTCCCTACAAAATACTTGATGGGGGAATTATCGGCATCGCCCTAATTATTAATTATATTTCCGGTACAAAAATCGGACTTGCCATCATCTTATGCAGTCTCCCGGTCTTTTGGCTTGCCTGGCTTAAAGAGCGGGATATCTTTTACAGCAGTGTGCTCGGGCTCATGGTGTCCTCCTTCCTGATCGAGCTTCTGGGACCGCTTCAATACTACTTTCTCTATTATATAGAGCTTGGTTCGATCTCCAGTGCGATTATCGGCGGCTTCCTGATGGGCAGCGGTCTTGGGCTTATGCTGCGGTTCCAAGCAAGCACAGGCGGTACGGATCTGCTGGCCAAATTCATTCAGCGCTACATACCGATTAATGTAGGCATCATTATTTTTCTGACGGATGTGCTGATCATTGGTGCTGGCGGCCTGCTGATCTCCAAGGAAACCTTTTTTCATTCCATTCTAACCATTCTCTCCGGCGGAGTGGCAACCGGTCTATGTACTCTTGAAGAAGGATAATGGAAATAAATATAATGCCAAAGGTCCTGCGCAAAGTCAAAAAATCCGCCAACCTGCCGGGCAGATTGAGTATCAGACCGGCGGGTTGGCGGGCATTACAAGTAAAAACTCTATTGCAGCATAGACAGCAGCAGCCGGGGGATTGCAGAGAGGGCTGCCTGCTTCTCTACAGCACCCATCTCATAAGCTGCCTTCGGCATGCCGTAGACTACAGACGAGGCTTCATCCTGCCCGATCGTACGTGCACCTTTGCGGCGCAGGGCGAGGAGCCCCTTCGCCCCGTCATAACCCATCCCGGTCAGCAGTACGCCGATAGTCTGTGCGCCAGCCGCTTTTGCCGCCGATTCAAAGAGCACATCGACGGATGGGCAATGACCATTCACTTTCGCTCCAGCGGCACAATCCAGCCGATACTGCCCCCCAATCCGCCGCAGGCCTACCTGCTTATCTCCGGGAGCCACCAGTACCTTACCGGGTGCAACGAGATCACCATCCTCGGCCTCTTTGACCGTGAGCGCCGAACTGAGATTCAAACGGTCGGAGAACATACGCGAGAATACAGGCGGGATATGCTGTACGACTACGATTCCCGGCATATCCGGCGGCAGCACATTAAGCACACTGGCAATCGCCTCTGTCCCGCCGGTAGAAGCTCCGATAACAATCAGTTGCTCCTTAAGGGCATGACCCGTGCCGGTGGTTCCCGTACGGGACCAATATCCTGGTCCTCCAGGCAGAGCAGGCTGCGCCGGAGCCAGAATTTTCGCTTGGGCAGCATTCTTGATCTTGATGATCAATTGTTCCAGGAAATGCTGCACACTGCCCGGTGAATTCATATCCGGCTTCGCTTCAAAGTCAACTGCTCCGGCGCTTAAGGCCTCAAACACAGCTTCCGTCACCCCGCTTACGACGATAACCGGAATCACATATTGCGGCAGAAGGCGGCGGATGAACTCAATACCGTTCATCTTCGGCATCTGTACATCGCAGATCATCACATCCGGCCGTACACGCAAGAGCTCGTCTCTTGCTTCAAACGGGTCTCCCGCCTTCGCCGCCACTTCGATGCGCGGATCGGTAGAAATCCCCCGGGATATCACTTCCCGGAACAATACAGAATCATCCACCACCAGTACCCGTATGCTTCGGGTATTCTTCATTAGAATCTTTCCTTCCCTGCAGCCGGGCTGTTATTTGCGGTAGACAGCAGGCATGATATAACAGTAATCCGTAAGCCCGCGGTCAAGTGACTCCGAATGGCCAATAAAGAGATAGCCGCCGGGTTCGGTCCATTCATAGAATTTGCGTACCAGCTTATAGCGGGTAGCATGATCGAAATAAATCATCACGTTGCGGCAAAAAATGGCATGAAACCGCCTGGTGAACGGAAAACGCTCCTCCATAAGATTAAATCTGCGGAACAGTACCTGACTCCGGAGATAAGGCTTCACAGAGTACGTGCCTTCTGCCGAAGGTTCAAAGTACTTTTTTCTCCAGTTCCCGGGAAGCTCCTTCATGGCTGATGCCCCATAAGTCCCTCTGCGCGCCTTTTCCAGCACGGCACTGCTGATATCTGTGGCGAGCAGTTGAGTATCCCAGCCGAATTTGCCTCCCCCGAATGCTTCATCGATGATCATGGATAGCGTGTACGGCTCTTCTCCGCTGGAGCAGCCTGCACTCCATACCCGCAGATCCCTTTCGTTCTCCCGCTTCATCACCTCTGGAAGGACATGATGCTGGAAATAAGAAAAATGCTCGCTCTCCCGCATAAAAAAAGTATGGTTTGTACTGATCTTGTCCACAAGCAGCGCAAGCTCGGTGGCGCTTCCCTCTGTTCGCAGAAAGCTGTAATATTCGCCGAAGCTGGCCATCCCCTTAGCCTGCACCATTTGCTGAAGTCTGCCCGACATCATCGCCCGTTTCTCCGCTTTGAGATGAATGCCGGCACGGGCTTTAATAAAGTCCGCGAGCTCGGCAAATTCCCGGTCTGTCATAGGAATCATAGGCTGTATTTGCCGAACTCGTTATCACTGAGGGCAATCGTAACGGGAGCTGCAGGCGTACTTTCTTTCACCCATGAAGACGCTGACGCTTTCGGGCCGCTCAATTTGTTCCGCGACATCTGCTCCAGCATCCGCAGAACTTCAGGGTTCAAATCCTCCATTCCCGCAAAAGTATTCTGCGGTTGCTGCTTCAGCTTGAACCTTGATACTTGGTCCCGCATCAGTTCCGCCTGTCCGGCCAGCTCTTCACTGGCTGCCGCAGTCTCCTCTGAGGTGGCAGAGTTCGTCTGAACCACCTGCGAGAGCTGCATTACTCCCTGATTAATCTGGCTGATGCCTGCAGCCTGTTCTGTGGATGCCGCTGTAATCTCCGAGATAATCTCAGCAACCTTGGAGACGTCGCCGACAATCTGCTCCAAGGCGGAAGCCGTCGCAGCAGCGATTTTGGTACCGCCCTCCACCTTTTTCATAGAGCTCTCGATCATAGCCGTAGTTTCTTTGGCTGCCCCTGCTGAACGTGCTGCCAGATTGCGCACTTCCTCGGCTACCACCGCAAAACCCTTGCCATGCTGGCCTGCCCGGGCTGCCTCAACCGCAGCGTTCAGTGCAAGAATATTCGTCTGAAAGGCAATTTCATCAATGACTTTAATAATTTTGGAGATACTGTCCGAGGCATCGTTGATCTGCTCCATCGCCACCAGCATATCCTGCATTTGCGTATTACCTTCTACGGCATTGTTCATAGCCCCTTGGGCCAGCCTGTTTGCCTGCTCCGCACTATGGGCGTTCCGTGAAGTCTGTGCCGCGATTTCCTCGATAGACGCAGTCAATTCTTCAATGGAGCTAGCCTGCTCTGTTGCACCTTGCGAAAGCGCCATGCTGGACTCCGACATTTGCTTTGAACCCGAAGCCACCTGCTCGGCCGCCCCTTGAATACTGCCCATCACCTCATTAAGCGTGCAGGACATTCGCCGGAAGGATTGGGACAACTTTCCAATTTCGTCAGAGGCTTCCCCCTGTATCTCCACATTCAGATCACCATCTGCAATCCGATCCGCAGCATACACCAGATTGACTACAGGCTTGCTGATCATACGGGAAAGGACAATACCCAGGAGCACCGCCAACACCATAGCCCCGGCTACAACGATCATTAACACCAGGATGGTCCGTGCGGCTCCCTTGGAGTACACTTCCGATTTGATCTTGCCGTTGGTCTCTTTACTGGCGAACAGATCGTCGATATGTTCATTGGCCTGCGCGACAATGGAAGAACTCTCCTTATAAAAGTAAGTGAGTGCCTCTTCCCGTCCAGAGGTTTCAGAGATTTCAATGGCCTTATCACGTACAGCATCATACTCGTTAATGACAGTTTTTAGATTGTTAAAAATATTACGGGTTTCCTGCGACTGGATACTTACGCCAAAGTCATCAAGGCTGGCCGTAAGCTGTGTATCCAGCGTTTTGATTTTCTGAATAATCTCTGCTTTGTTCTGAGAGCTATGGTTAATCAGCACATCGCGGGTAAGCGCGCGGATCTTGTGAAATTCAATGCCCGACTTCCCTATATCCCCCACACCTATCCCGTAATTCGCATACAAATCCGTATAATTGCGGTCGATCCGTTTCAGGTTCACTACCCCCACAACGCCTACGATACCAGCCATAATTGCAACAATAATAAACGAAGAGATCAGCTTGGTGCTTAATTTCATGTTGTTGAACCATTTCATCGTTATCTTCTCCTTATTCTTCTCGGCTAGAGTGCAATTCCCGGCAGTTCTACTTCAGCGTCCCGGAGCAGCCTGGTGCAATCCACCAGCAATTTCACTCCATGTCCGGTTTTCCCTATACGTGTTACAAATCCTCCGCCCCCCGGTGAATCCGGTGCCGGTACAATCTCCTCCGGCAGGATAGGCAGCACCTCCGATACACTCTCCACGATCAACCCCAATACCTCGTTCATAATATCGATGACAATGATGCAGGTACGGTCATTATACGTTTGCGGCTCCATGCGAAAGCGCATTCTTACATCCATCACAGGAATGATCTTGCCGCGCAAATTGATAATACCTTTGATATATTCCGGCAGCTCCGGAATGGCGGCAATCGGATGAATCCCGATGATTTCGGTCACATACTGAATCTCAATCCCGTAAAATTGGCTGCCGAGTGAAAAAATCAAATATTTGTCCCGCAGGGTATCCTCCTCCAGCGCCTCTTCGTATGCATTGTGTCCAGACACAGGAACACCTCCTAAGCAGATTTTACTAATACAATAAATTACTTATATTCATACAGGCTGACATACCGGAGAGCATACTTACCGCCCGGCAGCCCTTAGAGAGCCGCCACGGCATTCATCGAAGAAGCCAGACGGACAACGTCTAGAATCAGACTGATGCTCCCGTCGCCCAGCAGCGTACAACCAACAAAATGCTTACTCCCCGCGCTGCTCAAAATATAATCCGGGAGCGCCTTTACTACTACCTGCTGCTGGCCGAGCAGCTCGTCCGCAAGCAGGCATAGACTGCGCCCCTCGTCCTCTACCATGATGAGAATCCCTTCATCTATGGGACAGTTGTGCTGTGGAGCACCCGTGAGATGATGCAGGCGAAATACCGGATAGCAGTTGCCGCGCACTATGATCCACTCCTGCCCATCCGGATCATTCAGCAAGTCTTTGGCATTCGCCCTGAAAGAACGAATGATCGATGCGGTCGGGAGCGTAAACCTTGATTGTCCAACACCTACATTCATTCCATCGATAATTGCCAGTGTTAGCGGAATTCTCAAAGTGATTATGGAGCCTGAACCCGGAATGCTGTCTACGGAAGCGGTACCCCCGACTTTCTCCAGATCCTTGACAACCACATCCATACCTACTCCCCGCCCGCTGAATTCGCTGATGCTGTCCTTGGTCGAGAACCCCGGATGAAAAATCAGCTTGAATATCTCTTTGTCACTCATTTCGTGTTCATCCCGGGTCAATAGCCCGTTCTCCAGAGCCCGGGCAACAATCTTGTCCCGATGCAGCCCTTTGCCGTCATCCCGGATCATCACCATTACATCTCCCCCGGAGTGCCTCGCTTCCAGTGTTACCGTTCCACTTCGCGGTTTGCCTGCAGCCAGGCGCTCCTCAGGCATCTCAATCCCATGATCCAGCGCATTGCGCACCAGATGCATCAGCGGATCAGACAGATGTTCGATAATATTCTTATCAACCTCCGTCTCTTCGCCAAGAATAACAAGGTTAGCCTCCTTCTCCAGCTTCCGGGTCATATCTCTTACGATCCGTCCCATTTTATGAAACGTAGCAGCTAGTGGCACCATGCGCAGTGACATGACCACATCCTGCATTTCTGCCGAAATCTTACGCAGCTGTCTGGCCGCTTTATTGAAATTGCCCAGCGATCCGCCTAGACCGGCAAGATCGGGATTCTGCGTTACCATGGCCTCTGCAATGACCAGCTCACCGATCAAATCCATCAGCTTATCCATTTTGGCCACATTCACGTTAATCATGGTCTGCTGGGATGAGGGTGGCGAGTTGCCCTCTTTAGGTTTCTTCTCCCGGCCCGGTACAGTTAAGAGCTTCAGATCAGCATCCGGCAGCTCCGTAGCCTGAGGCACTTCCTCAGAAGCATCTGGTGGAGCCGGGATAGCAACAGCTGTATCTTCCGCTCCAAGCCGTTCTATTTCGACTTCCCTAACATAGGGAGCATTCCGCAAAAAGGCTGCAACTGTGTCTTCAGATTCCGCTGTGTGCAGTACAATTACAAATCCATCCCGGCGGATGACCTCGGCACTGTCGGGATTCTCTATAATATCCTCAGGCAAGTAGGTACAACTGCAGTCCCATGCTTCGCCAAGCTGATGAATCACTGTGAATGCGCGGATATTCTCCAGTTGACAAGTCTCTTCAAAACGCAAAACCGCTCTGTAATGTACGGATGCCTCTGTAGCCATATTAGCTCCCGGCAATCCGACATCAGTGTTCTGTCCTATTTCTTCCCGTATTCCCGTAGACCCGTTCTTAAGAAATTGCAAATAAGCCTTCAGTTCTTCAGCCAGCAGGGCGCAGTCTCCATCTGCGTGATCTCCGTTCTTGATCTTGATCGTCTCCAGCTTGGTAAAATCAACACCTTGCAGAATGAGATCCGACAGCTCAGAGGCATTATAAGGCGTATGAGGATGGTCGCGCAGATAAAAAAACAAATCCTCCATTACATGTGCCAGGGAAGAAATATTCGTAAATCCCATCACGGCAGCCGAGCCTTTAACCGTATGCATTATCCGGAAGATTAGATTAATATCCTCAGGTTGAAGAGTTTCATGCTGCTCACTGGCAAGAATAGAGTCTTCCAGCTGCTGCAGCGATTGCAGGGTCTCGAAAATAAATAGATCAAGCAGTGATTCCTCCGGAAAAGAGCCTGACATTATGTTCTCCTTTCGGCCCATCAAATGGGAAGCGTTGTAGTGTTATGTGAGATTTCTCCATTTTTATATCGTAAGATGGAAATAAAAAATGAATATCTAATTTAAAATTTTGATAAATTTTGATTATTTAAGCGAACATTATGAATAAAGGTTGATCTTTTGAGAAATTGAAGCGACAATCGGATATATAACACTCCAGGGGAGGATCGAACGAAGTTGGATAGTACAAGCAACAACAGCAACACTTCCGCGCATGATATTATCGACCTGTGCCTGCTCGCCGGTAAAATCATGCTGCAAAGCGGCGCGGAAACCTACCGCGTGGAGGACACTATGAGCCGTATGGCGGCATCGCTCGGTTTTCCGGGAGCGCACAGCTATGTAACGCCAACCGTCATTATGTTCACCACCAGCCGGACGGAACCGGTGAAGCTGTTCCGTATTGCGGAGCGGACCACAGATCTGCAAAAGGTGTCCGAGGTCAACGACATCTCGCGGCGCCTGAGTGAACGCCAGCTTACCGCAAGTGAAGCCCGCGACCGGCTAAGTGTGGTGGACGATGCAGCCCACGCTTATCCGGTCTGGCTGCAGATTGTCGCCGCCGCCTTGACCGGAGCGTGCTTCACTGTAATGTTCAAAGGCAGCCTGTGGGATGCCCTGCCAGCTATAGTAGTGTCCGGGCTGGGATTCGCCGCAGCGACATACCTTCACCGGCTGTTCCAGATCCGTTTCTTCGCGGAATTCACTGCCTCGTTCCTGATGGGACTGCTCGCCTTCCTGTCCGTGAAGCTCGGCGTAGGTCAGGAAATGGATAAGATCATTATCGGTTCAGTCATGCCGCTGGTGCCGGGACTACTCATTACCAATGCCGTCCGTGATCTGATGGCCGGACACTTGGTCTCCGGCCTCTCCAAGGGAGCCGATGCATTCCTGACGGCGTTTGCAATCGGGACAGGCATCGGGCTTGTGCTGTCACTTTTTTGAAACATACAATTCATGTACTTCACACGTGAAAGAGGTTAACTGTTCATGATTTTGCAATTGATAACCAGCTTTATTGCCGCTGCCACCTTCTGCATTCTGTTCAATGCACCAGTCCGTGCATTGGTACAATGCGGTTTTGCCGGAATGGTGGGCTGGATGCTGTATCTGCAGCTCGATGAAAGATGGGACACCGTGGTAGCCACCTTCGCAGCTACAGTAGTGGTCGGGGTGATCAGTCAGATCTTTGCCCGCATTTACAAAATGCCGGTCATTATCTTCAGTGTCGGCGGCATTATCCCGCTCGTCCCTGGCGGTCTGGCTTATGATGCCATGCGCAAGTTCGTCGAGAACGATAATAATCTGGCCATCCAGTTTGCTGTCCAGGCTCTGCTCCTTTCTGGAGCAATAGCAACCGGACTTGTACTCAGCGAAGTGCTTGGACAGATGTTCCGGCGGAAACATGTCGGCAGCTCATAAGCCGTTCGACAAGGAACCTGCAATATGGCTCGTCACCATAAACATAAAAAAGCTGCTCCACAATGTCATGAAGATGACTAGTAGGAGCAGCTTTTTTATATGCCAGAGGGAGAGAGCCGTAACTACGCCCCCGGTTCCCTGGTCAGATTATTTTTTGATAGCTTGCAATGTCCAGCCATTGGCCGAATTTGTTGCCGATCTCTTTGAACAGCGCGCTTTGCTCATATCCGTGTCTGGTGAACAGCCGGCGGCTAGGTTCATTATCGGAGCATACGGTTGCCACCAGCACATGAAAACCAAGCTCGGACGCCCGTTCCTCAATGAAGCTTAGCGCTTTGCCGCCCAGTCCCTGTCCGCCGCTGCCGGGTCTCAGATAGATGCTGATCTCACCAGAGGTATCGTAGGCCTGCTTGTTCTTATGTCTGGCAATCAGAACATAGCCCTGCATTTCACCGTCCTGTAGAATGGCGTAGGACTTGAAGCGCGGATCACCGCTTAGCACCGACTCACGCATGGAAGCTGAGTCCAGCGGCGCGGTATGAAAAGAAACCGTAGTATTCAGTACATAATAATTATAGATATCTACTACTTCCGCCAGATGCTCTTCCCTAATCTCCGTAAAAGACAAACCGCGTGCTGCTGTTTCCCCCATGACTAATCCTCCCAGATCGCTGTTTCCAATTGATCTACAAATTTGCGTAGCTTACCAGCGATCTTCAGGTTGATCGCCCCATTCTGATACATTTGCTGCACCGTATTCCGCTGTTCCTGAATCGCCTGCAGCTTCAGCTCAAGCTTCTGGTCATCCACGACGCCATCCTTGATCCAGCCGTCTCCCTCGATAAGGCGGGACTCCATCTGCTCATACTTGTCAATAACCTTCTGTGAAGGCAGACGGTTCTCTTCACTCATTCCGGCGTTGACGGCAGAAATGGCAGCCTGGCACATTGAAATTTTGGCCATACGGGCACTCTCGGCATTCTGCGCTGCCAGCCGTCCTTCATCGCCGTTCAGCCGCCCGGAGAATAATCCCGAGAACAGGCGCTGAATTTCAGTGAGCGAAAATTTGATCTGCGTGTCTAGCCGCTTGCACATCAAGGCTTCCTTATGATCCAGCAGCTCTTCCATCTTCGCTGCTACGGGAGCCGCGACGGAGCCGTTCTCGAGCATCCGGCGGAGTTCCGTACGCTCTGCAGCAATAGCATTCCGCTTAGCCTGGACCCCCAGCTGCCGGAAGCGTTCCGCTTCCGGATCATCGCCCGTTTTCGGAGCGCACAGCTTGTCAATCTTGTCCGTGAATTCCAGCATGACCGGCTGATTCCCGGGCAGCGGATTCTCTGAGACCAGGCTTCGAAGCATGCTCATTCCAGCATCAATCACTACCGACCTTGCCGTCAGCTCAGAATTGACCGGCACACTCTCCACCACAACCGGGTCTTCCCCGTCCGCAAGCAGCGGCAAAAAGATGCTTGCTATGAGCAGCGAGACGAGAATGACACCTGCCGCAAGAGCGATAATGAGGTCCCGCTGCGGGAACGGTGAACCATCCCCAAGAACCAGCGGAATTGAGAAGGCACCCGCCAGCGTTACCGCACCCCGCACACCCGAAATCGATGTTATGAGCTGCGACTTCAGCGGTGAGCGGGGGGTTCTTAGCCTTCGGCTCTCGAACAAGGAGTATGCATACACCCACAGAAACCGCAGTACAATCAAAAGCGCTGTGATCGCCAGTACATAACCGGCCACGATAAAGTTGTTCAAGGTATTGTCATTGTAAATCACTTGAACGACGTCCGGAACCGATACGCCCAGCATCAGGAAGACCAGGCCATTCAGAACCATCAGCAGCACTGACCACGTGCTGGCAGATACAAGCTGGAGCTTATATTGCGGTGATACAGCCCGATCCTTCTCTATAGCATACATCACGCCGCCTGCCACTACGGCAAGGATCCCCGACACGCCGATCTCTTCACTCACCAGATAAATAATAAAAGGTGTGAGAATCTGCAGCAGCACATGAATGGTGACATCTTCCATGCCGAAGCGGCGGATAAATACACTAAGCCGGATGAGCACAAATGACAGCAGCGCTCCCAGCAGCAATCCCCCAGCAGCAATAAACACAAAGCTTATCGTCGCCTTGGGCAGGGAGAACATCCCGGTAACCGCCGCAGCAATGGCAAACTTAAAAGCAACCAGCCCGGATGCGTCATTCATCAGCGACTCTCCTTCAAGGATGCGGTGGATACTCTTCGGCAGATGCACCTTTCCGGCCAGCGCGCTGACTGCCACAGCATCGGTAGGCGAGAGGATGGCGGCCAGCGCAAAGGAAGCAGCCAGCGGTATGGACGGAATCATCCAGTGGATGGCATATCCGGCGACAAAGACTGTTGCAAAGACCAGTCCAAGCGACAGCAGCAGGATCGGCGCCCTTAGGTTCCACAGCTCGTCGCGTGGCGTCCGCCGACCGTCATTGAACAGCAGCGGGGCAATAAACAGCACAAAAAACAGCTCCGGCTCAAACGAAATATGAATTCCCATCGGAAAAGCGGCCGCAATAACTCCCAGCGCAATCTGAATCAGGGGAACCGGCACAAACGGAATGAACCGGTTCACGATATTGGAGACCGCGATCAGTCCCAGCATTAACAGTACAGCAAGAAATGTCTCCAAATCTCTCAACTCCCCCGATGTATAATCATGAAACTCGCTTCCATTCTCCTAACCCGCCTATCCGTCCTCTTCTTCATATTCAAAAATATCCTCAATGCTGAGCTTGAAGTATCTCGACAGTTTGAAAGCCAGAATGATCGACGGATTGTACCTTCCGTTCTCCAGAGAGCAGATCGTCTGTCTCGATACCTCCAAGGCTTCTGCGAGCTCTTCCTGATTAATGCCCTGCTGTTTCCGGATTGTCTCAAGCTTGTTCTTCATCGCTGTTCCTCCCGGTCATGTAAAGTTAGCTTTACAAAGAGAATATCATCCTGAGCGCAAAATGTAAAGTAAGCTTTACAAAAACCTGAAAATGTTCATCGTTTACACGATTGACAAAAATATTTATTTGTGTTATAATATAATATTTTTCGATTGAAAACAGTTTGGAGTTTCAGTATGATATGCATTAGCCTGCAGGCACATTCTTATCTAGTGTAATGGAGGGATATTATGCATATCGCCAAAGGAATTGAAATGCTGGAGATTTCCGTACCCGTGATGGGCGGAATAGACACGTTCTACCCTGCCTTGATCTGGGACGAAGAAGGAGCTGTACTGATCGATACAGGAGTACCGGGAGCAGAGCAAAAGTTCAAGCAAGCTGCAGCCGAGGCCTCCGTACCCTTGAGCCATGTTCGTACCATACTGATTACTCATCAGGATATCGATCATATCGGAAGCCTTCCGGCTCTCCTGGAACAGAGCCAATCCACGATAACTGTACTCGCACATGAAATCGAGCGGCCTTATATCGAAGGCGACAAGATGCTGCTGAAGCATACTCCTGACGCACTGGCTGCCGCCGAAGCCATGCTTCCGCCGTCTGTACCGGAGGAGTGGAAGCGCGCTTTCCTCCACGTGTTGGCTCACCCACCCAAAGGTCGAGTTGACCAGACGCTTACAGGTGGCGAGTATCTGCCCATCGGAGGCGGAATTACCATTATTCATACTCCCGGCCACAGCCCTGGCCATCTGAGCCTGTATCATCACACCAGCCGCACGCTGATCGCAGCCGATGCATTGACCGTGCGTGACGGCCAGCTCTGCGGACCCGATGCCACGGCTACTCCCGATATGGTAACAGCGCTCCAGTCTCTTCACAAATTCGCGGACTTCGAGATTGACCAGGTGATCTGCTATCACGGGGGTCTCTATCGCGGCGATGTGAACCGGCGGATTGAAGAACTGGCTCAGGCTCAGGGAACACATTAATAAGCTGCTCACAGGTTGGGTTGTCACGGTAAACATAACAAGCAGGAGCTGGACCGTATCACCGGTCTGACTCCTGCTTTATTTTAACATCTGTCCTGCTTCAGCCCTACTATAGTTCGTCTGTCAAGCCAGCTGGAGGATATCCTGAACGATCTCACGGTCCACATCCAGATCAAACTTGCGGCCCCAAAAGCATTCCGTTCCCTTTTGCCGGATCCGTTCATAATCCTCTGCCCTGAGTGTTCTCGGGAATTCCGGGCCCGTGTCCCAATCGGTATAGCGTTTGATCTCATTCACAACCTGCTGCTTAAAGCTGCTGTTCAAGATAATCGAATGAAAAAAGATTTCGTCTCCGCAAAAAGAGTTTTTAAACAAACGGACGTACCCGGGATTATTGCGGATATACTCCAAAATGTACTCCATACACGCTCCGGTAATCGACATCCAGTTCGAGCCCTTATATAAAGTACCCGGCAGATTCTTCAGGCTGCGCTTCAGCACCGGCACCGACATCACCAGATTGATGTAGCGGTTGCGGATCTCAGAGACGGTTTTGGCGCGTGAGACGAGGAATCTCGGATAATACACGGACACTCTGTACATACAGCCCCACATCTCCGCTTCATTCGGCAGCTGCAGATGTTTGACGAATTCTTTACCCTGATTTTCCTGAAAAAAGTCAACGATTGTCCGGTTCGGAACCAGCGGTAGATCCTGTCCGCTTATAATATGAATATAATCGAAGTGTCCCTTCTCCTTGATCAGCTCAAAACATTTGAGGATGCACTCAATCTGACCGTAATGCCCCCATTGCACATCCACCGGCTGCTGTACGAAATGAATGTCTTTCCGGTGGATAATCTGCGCCTCAATCCCGCTTTTCCGGTCCACATGGAGAAAAAATTCCACATGCTCATCCGTTAAAGCTTCCAGCAGCAGGTTGATCTGCTCCGGGTTCTTATGACAAAGGACCACATATGCCATTTTGAAATGTTTCAAAACATTCATCCTTTCGCTCATTGATTTCCACATATTATAGGGGAATGAGCGGAGATGAACAAGTTTTGCTTTATTTTACTGCTTTACCAGCAGCTTAATCCCTATGTTCCAAGGGTCGGTAACTGTTACTATGCCGTCCGTTACATCCACTCTGTATCCCGCGGAACGCACCCGTCCTTCTACGGCATCACGTTCGTGAACACTTGGCAACAGCAGGGTAAAATAGTCAATGCCCGCCGCATCGGCCGGTGCTGCCGGAGCACCTTGACCTGCCCAGACATTCAGTCCCATGTGATGATGGTACCCGCCGGCCGAGATGAACATCGCCGCATCACCGTACTCAGCCATCTGCTCGAAGCCCAGCGTATCGACATAGAATCTCTTGGCTTCGCCAAGATCACCCACATGGAAGTGAACATGCCCGATCACGGTGCCCACAGGCAATCCGGTCCATTCCAGACCCTCAGAAGCAGCCAGCAGACCGTCCACATCCACCGGATCTGTAGTCATAACAACGTGCCCGTTCGCCTCATACTTCCAGGTGTCCTTCGGCCGGTCGCGATAGATCTCAATTCCGTTATGATCCGGATCCTCAATATACAGGGCCTCACTGACGAGATGATCGCCCTGTCCGACTTGGATATCCGAATCAATCAGATTGCGAAGCACCAGCCCCAGGCTCGGACGGTCCGGCACAAGAATCGCGAAGTGATACAGCCCTGCGACTGAATTCCGCCGGAGTACCCGCGCATTCTCAATCTCCCGCAGAATAAGGAGTACGCTATGACCATCTGCTGTCATTTCGGCTTCACGCCCGCTCTGGCGCAGAACCTTCAGTCCAACCACATTTTGATAAAAATCAAGCGAACGCTCCAAGTTACTTACCCGAATCTGTACAAGTCCAATTTCCAAAGTTTGCGGCAATGTTGCTGCTGTTGTCATATAAACCCCTCCTGAATTTAACTAAGATATTATCCAAATTCTGCGATTGCAGTTAGTCTTAACAAGTTCCAATACACCCATTCAAGGCTGTAACAGTTTCTGTTACATATTAACTAACTTTAGTTTAGTAGCATTCTATAAGTTTGTCAATTACTTTCCGAAAAAAAGAAAAACCCGACCACAATCGCGGTCAGGCCCAATCGTTACAGGACAGAATTCAAATTTTAGCCGCTGCCAGCTTCTGTTCAAACGCTTTTACCCCGGTACTCTGCCGTTCTAAGCTCCCGAATATACGGCTCCAAATGAGGCATCTTCGAATCTAAGGCCTGCTGTACAGCCTGCTCGATATCATAAGGAACTCTTACGAACTGTAAATTGAGCGGTGCCTGATCACGGCTGCCATAGTCCCCTTCCAAGATGGTATACGAAGCCTGTGTGATATCCAGAGGATTGCCGACACTCCCTACATTGAACAATGTTTTTCCTTCCGGATGCTGAAGATATACCCCGTGGATATCTCCATAGCCGGCCACATCCGCAGTCAGCCGTTCAGCGCACAGCTCTGAAGGTTCAAACAAGGACAAGCGCAGCACCAGATCGTCCCAGGGCTGGATACGCTCATTCACGCTCCGCGGCGAAGCATGGAACAGGCGGATATATTTACCGCTCATCCAGAATTCAATGGAGAACGGCAGCTTGCTCAGATACGCCCTTCGTTCGGTCCCCAGGAGAGCCTGGTGCCACTGTATCGCCTCTAGCTCACTTTCATATGCGATATATTCATCCCAGTTGCCTCTGACCACTTTCTCACAATGCAATCGGATCAGGTCAACCGCCAGATCCGAATTGGGCCCTTTGCCCACCAGATCCCCCAGACAGAAGATCCGGCTGATCCTGCGCTGCTGAATGTCCGCCAAGACGGCCTCCAGCGCGGTTACGTTGCCATGAATATCAGAAATAATGGCGATTCTCTCCACGTATGTACCCTCCATTGCTGTACTGTATAAACTCAACTTGTGATTTTTTCATTTCGGGACTTGGTTCAATCTATAAAGGATGTAATATCTATTTGTTTAATTAACCATTTTAGGGCCGATGTAGACTCTTTTTTCAGAGATTGCGGCTTGAATCCATTCCAGCAGCCCTGTCTTACTGAATAGAAACTGGTCATCCACCTTGATATACTGAAGCTTCATACCGCCAAAAGCTCCATCATTTCTCAAAAGGGAGTTTTCCGCCTTCATGATATTCATCACCTGATCTTCGCTGATACCCAGCAGGGTTGCGGTCTCCTGAAGCGTCAGCAGGAGCTTGTTATCCATGTCTTGGGCGTCAGCCTTCTGCCCGCTATTTGCCGGCCGGTCACTGCTAATAATTACACAGCCAATAATAATTGATAATCCCAGAATCAAGCTAGCCGCTAATAGCTGTAATTGATTTTTCATAAGCATCTCCTTGCTTTAAGTATCGCTGTATTCCATAAGCCAGCAGTCTTAATATTTCCCTTCATACCATTCATTCCTTTTTGGGGCTTATGATAAAAGATCCTTGCCAGAATCCTCCTAGTTGGCATTCGCTTGCAGTCTATCCAGGTATAAATTATAATTCTCATCGTCAAAACAAACAAAAATGATCTCTTCCAAGATACCCATGTGCTGCTGAAGAAAACCGGCAACAGCCTGGAGAGCAATATCCGCAGCCTGTTCTTTGGGAAAACGATAGATCCCTGTACTAATATTCGGAAAAGCAATGCTTCGGCCCTTCAGGGTATGCGCCAACTCCATGGTGTTCAGGTAGCAGTTCGCCAGCAGCTGACGTTCGTCGCGCTCACCCTCATTCCACACCGGCCCTACGGTATGAATCACATAACGGGCAGGAAGTCTGCCGGCTGTTGTATAGACCGCTTCCCCTACCGCACAACCGCCTTGCTTATTCCTGATCTCTATACATTCAGCAAGAATAGCCTGGCCTCCGGCTCTATGAATAGCACCATCCACGCCGCCGCCGCCCAGAAGACTAGTATTGGCCGCATTTACAATAATGTCAGCCTGACATTTGGTGATATCTCCCTTAATAACTTTGAGCCGTGTGTCTCCGATCTGGAACACCTTCATGATGTATCTCTCCTATAGACAAAATATATCGCTCCCGCGTTACATCCGCTTATCAATAATATGCTTGTTCTCCCTGATGTCTTTGCGCAGCAGCCGTATTTCTTCGATCAATAGATCCAGCTTGTCTGATGTCCGGGATCCGTCTACTGCCTTTCTGATTACAATCATGAGGACTACCAGACCAATGAACCATAAACCGAGTGCAAAAATCAACACAATCCTCTCCCTCAAGTAGAATGCATGTTGTCAGTCTACTTCATTTGGAATATTGTGTAAAGAAATAGACAGCCTCCATCAGCTTCTGTGTACGCTCTCTACACACAAAAAAGTGACCCCGCCAACGTCCGGCAGGGCCAAGGTCTATTTATAAGGGGGTCATGGGATTACTATAAGCCCTGAAGCTTAAAAGCATATGAAGATCAAATAAAGGTTTGCTGAAATTGTCGATTCCAATGTTAGGCAAAATAAAAGATCCTGCCGAGGCACGACAGGATCTATGCAAAAATCTATCCACTGGGGGGTGGAGACCTCCACTATACTCCCCAAACCTTAAATTCACATAAATCTTTGCTGAATGTTTACTTAAATTTTATTCTTCTGCCCAGGCTGCTTGTTTAAACATAGCATCACCTTCCTGATCCTAAGGCCCGCTTCCACCCGATGCGGCCGTCCAGCCGAGTCTATTCTTTTTCACATATACATAAGGCAAATCCGCATGCGGCACAACAAATAAATCCCCGTAACACGGATCGTTTTTGATTCGGCCTTCAGTGACTTCTCCTGTAAAGGCAAGCACCGGATGCTTGAACAGCAGGCTTTTTCTTACAGCAAGCTCCGGGCTTAAGGAAGGGAAGAACGCCACATAGAATATCAATATTCCTGCAAGAATATAAAGATATCGGGCTTTACTCTTACGCAAGATCGAATACCTCCTGTCCATTGTAGTCAGGATAATTTTACCATTATAACTCCAGGCCCGCACGCCCAAGCACAAAAAAAGGCATCCCGCAGTCATCAACATGACGATGGGATACCCTGCAACTTCGCTACATCCACTAGACTTCAAGACACCACTGGAATCTGATTCACGATCTGATCCAGTGTAACCTCCTGCAGTACATTTTCCATCGCCTGCTGGGCGAGGGAAAAGACAGGAACTATAGCTCCGGCAATATTTTTGCCAACCGGGCAGCTGGGATTGGGATGTTCGTGCACGGAGAACAAAGTATCCGCCTCAACCGCATTTACTGCTTTATAAATTTGCAGCAAGGTAATTTCGCTAGGGCTTCGCGTAAGCTTCGCCCCCGCTACTCCGGGACGGACCTCAACCAGACCTGCCTTATGCAGCATACCAGTAATCCGCCGGATCACCACCGGGTTGGTGTTGACACTGCCTGCGATCCATTCCGAGGTGCTTTTGCCCTCCTTGTTGCTATCAATCAGTGTCAAAATATGAATAGCCACCGCAAACCGGGTGCTGATGTTCATGACAATCTCTCCTTGTGTGTTACCCCATAGATGCAACTATAATAGTTACATTCTAGCCGGTTGTCAATACTTGCAAGAGCTCAGCGACCTCAGCAGGGTATTTCTTGGTCAGTCTTGTTTTGCCCAGGTTGCTCTTCACAATCTTGCTAAGCCGGGTATCTCTGCTCTCCGCATATTTACGCAGCAAAGCAAATCCTGGCTCCGGCAGCCTGGCGGTAAATACACTCAGACTATATTCCAGACCTTTGGACAACACGCGAAAATGTTCCGGGTCAGCCGAACTTATATTGCCGCTCCTGATATTCTCCATAATGCCGTCTGCCATCTCGAGACAATACAGGACATGGGACTCCGCCTTCAGTAACGGCGGATGCGCAAGAGCCGCCATGAAAGCCCGCTGCTCCAGCAGCGTAGCTCCCTCACGCCATCCGTCTAGCAGTTGCTGGAGCAGTGTAAAGTCATATTCGCCCAGGGATTGCAGCCCCATAGCCGCCGCTTCACGCTGCCTCCATCTGGCATCATTCATCGCCGCCCGCAGGAACCCTTCCGCCTGGCTACGCCGGCTGGCATTCCCGTAGACATAATGGGCTCCGCAGGCCCAGACCGCACAGAAAGGCAGATACTCGAGCGGATCACCTACCGCAGCTTCAGACTCAGAGATCTGCGCCCAGGCACAAATCAGCTCCCAGGCAGTCTCCGTCACTTCAGGTTTGGCATACAGGCTGGCAAAGCTGCCTGCCAGTTCTAGGTTAGCCCTCGGTCCGGGCAGCCCGCTCTCCTGCAGCATATCCTTCGTCAGCAGCGGCCACAGATCATGATTATCCATCTGCTGCTGCAGTGTTGCCAAAAGGGTTAGACTTTTCTTCATCTTATAGCCCCTTTTCCCAGCGTTTCTATTGTCTGCTAATGATTCCCTGGACATCATAGGGATAATCTCTTTGTTCCTTTTCAGGCGCTTGTCAGGATAATTGGCTTACCCTTGGTGACTATGATCGTATGCTCATACTGCGCAACACGGCTGCTGTCCTTCACGCTTAGAGTCCAGCCGTCCGACTGCTGCTCCACAAAATCCGCTCCGGTGGAGAGAAAAGGTTCAATCGTGATGACCTGACCTTCTTGCAGCACTGTTGTTACCCGCGGATTATAGAACGGAAGGATCTCAAAAGGCTTCTCAGCCAGAGACCTGCCAATGCCGTGGCTGCACAGATTTCGCACGGTTTTATATCCGCGTTTACGGGCTTCAAGCTCCATCACACGGCCAATCTCGTTAACTTTCATCCCGGCTCTAAGGTGATTGATAACACACATCATAGTCTCTTCAGTGCTGCGGCACAGATGGACAAGCTCCTCATTGTATGGCGGCAGTTGAAAAGATACCCCGGCGTCTCCGTAATAACCATAGAGCTCAGCGGAGACATCTATATTAATCAGATCGCCTGCTTGGATGACCCTGGAGCCGGGGATTCCATGAGCCACCTCTTCATTGATACTGATGCAGGTGCTGCCCGGAAAATTATAGGTGATCTTGGGAGCTGACTTCGCGCCGAACTGCTTCAAAATTGCTGCCCCCACTTCATCCAGTTCAGCGGTTGTCATCCCCGGCACAACACTTTTCCTCATTTCTGCTATCGTGTAACCTACTAGTTGACCTACTGTCTTCAGTCCTTGCAAATCCTGTGCTGTATCACTAGTCATCTGCCCACATTCCTCTCGGTTCTATCCTTTTACTGGGAAATCTGAATTTGTTCTTACCGGCCTATTGACAGTAACGGAAGCCTCAGCAGCTTCAGAGCCGGTGTCAGTGGCGTAGCTCTCTTCGGCATAGACAAACTTCCTTAGCTTATCGGCGTTCTTGACAGAAACAGAATATCCTTTGCCGCTGTGCTCCTCGGGCACCAGCAGTCCCCGATTTCCGCTGGCCTCTCCAAGATTCAGAATATAATTCTCTGTGTAGCCGTCCCCGTAGGTCAGCCTCATTCTGAACTCGGCACCATAATCCAGCTCGCCGCTTATCCGTTTACTGCCATTCATCGCATCTGCCATCAACTTGATAAAAGCAGGATCAGTAAACGTCTTGCTCTCGAAGGGTCCATCCTGCGTTTTGCCGTCCTGAGACTGAAAGTCGAGGGTAATCTCTGAAATCCACTTCGCATTGATGAATCCGAAAGCATTCTGGCAGCCGCTCAGCAGAACAGCCAGCAGAACCGGCACCATCAGCAACAGCCTTTTCATGAGTTCCACCTCCAAATGTCTGCAGATTCTTTTCGAAATATGATGTAGCTTGGTCTAGATAAGCTCCGAAGGATTGAGAATAGCCAGAACCTGATGATCCTCCCACACCCCGTTGATCTTCACGTTGCGCTGGGAGATTCCCTCTTTGTGGAAACCGGCATTCTCAAGCACACGGATTGATCCGGGATTCCGTGGAGAAGCTTCTCCTGTGATCCGGTGGAACTTCAATTCGTCGAAGGCATAGCGCACCACCTGTCTCACAGCTTCCGTCATATAACCTTTACCGTTATACTCCTTATCTAAGCTGTATCCAATCATACAGCTCTGCAACGGTCCCCGCACCACAAAAGATAAACTTACGTTGCCAATAATCCGGTTGTCTGCCTTATGGCATATCACAAAGTCATATCTCCGGTCCCCTACTCTATCTTCTTTATAATTACTAATCTTTTCGGCCTGATACTCTTCTGAATAGAACTCCTCAGGAACACTTGGCGAATACTTCTCAAAAAACTCCCGATTGCGTCTGTACATCGCTGTCAATTCTCCGGCATCCGTAACCTCGGGGAACCGGACATACACTTGCTGCTCTATCATCTGTATCACTCCAAATTCACAAGAGTAAGGGACTTCACCTGATCCGCTGATGTTTCCATCACGATCAATGAATACTGCCATTATATTTGCGCACATTCTTCGTACGGGTTAATCCCACTGAGTTCATCCAACGAGTAGGTCCAGAAGCGTTCAGTACCGAACCGCTTCCGGATTTCTTCATCCTTCAAATCTCGGTTTCCTATAAGCTTTTCCGCCTGGAACTGTGAGCGGTGAGATAGAATCGATTCGATTTTCGTAGCAAGGAATGAAGTTACGTCTAGGGTTACATCCGCTTTCCCAATCATCTTCTCGTGATTGTTAGAGAACGCGACGCAGTGAACAATCGGCCGCTCTGTTACAGGAAGACGGGCAATCGTTCGTATGACAGCGGCTCCGGTGGCATCATGATCGGGATGAACGCTGTACCCTGGATAAAAGGTAATTACGAGCGACGGAGTCAGTTCCTGGAGCAGCGACATAATCTGACCACCCAGCAGCTCCGGGTCTTCGAACTCAATCATTTTATCATGGAAGCCGAGCATTCTTAAGTCTTGGATGCCAATTGCCTGACATGACGCCGAGAGTTCCTTCTTGCGGATCGCCGGCAAGGTGACCCGGTTCGCGAATAACGGCACCCCCATATTGCGCCCCATCTCCCCAAGTGTCAGACAAGCATATGTAACCTGAGCACCTTCTTCTATATACTTAGCCAATGTTCCTGATATAAAGTACGCTTCATCATCGGGATGGGGAAGCACAACTAAGATCTTCTGATGTTCAATTTGTTCAAAATTCATGATTTCTTAATCCTCCGTGTTCCTGGAACTGTTTCTCATACCGCAGCTTTTAATTCACCCCGTAATTTCATAAGAGAATACTGATACTCTTCACTCTCCCGGAATGGTCTATTTATTCTGTATCTCAAATTCTCTCATTCCCTAAGCCTGCTGTCAAAACCATAGATGCCGCTAAAATATTCAGAGAGCTGAACGAGCCGGGCTTCAGCACTTGAGCTAAACAAAAGACCGGTCCGCTATATTTCAACGGATCGGCCTAAGGAATTGGCGGACGAATATGTAAATCGAGAACAGACTGCCCGCTAAATTAGCTTATGGCTCCTACTGCTCTCAGCCAGGCATCGGTAATGAGCGCATGTCCGGCCGGCGAAGGATGAACGCCATCCGGTGCCCAGAACGCAGATTCTGCCTTCACGGATGCAGCGGCGAACAATCCATCGAGCGGAACCAGGGAAGCACCATACTCACGGGCCAGTTCACGCACCACATGGATTTTCGGGTCCAGATCCTGGCGCCAGCCTTTGCGGTCTTCAGGAACCGGCAGCACAAAAGGCTCAACCAGTACCAGCTTGGCATTTGTAGCTGCCAGGGTGCGATCGATCAGATCACGGTAGATGGCCTCGAACTGTGCAGCCGAAGTTTCCTCACCGGAATCAAACCAGCGCCAGGTGTCATTAATACCGATATAGATTGAGACTACATTCGGCTTCAGCTCAAGACAATCCTTGTCCCAGCGTTTCTGCAGATCAACCGCACGGTTGCCGCTGATTCCGCGGTTGATGAAGGTCAGCTTCTTCTCAGGATATAGCAGTCCAAGCCGTGCGGCTACCATCAGTGCATAGCCCACACCGAGCGAGGACGGATCTTCATAGTTGCGTCCCCAATCTGTAATACTGTCACCCTGGAATAAAATGATATCATTTTCTTGAAATTCCATACTGAAAAACCTCCTATGAAACATTACTTTTAGTATAAACATAGTTATTATAGCAAATGGATTTGAATGATAACATTCTGCATGAACGGAAGAGAGTATGGTTGTCCAATCCCGCTATTTTTTCTTCACAATGTAATCAACGAATCCTTGTCTGATTTTTTGACCTTCAAAGATTCTTTCTAATACCCTGCTTTCTTTATACAATATTTCCATGTTCTCAAAATACACATCTGGTTCATCTTCTTCATAATAAGAATGGATTACAAGATGATCATCTTCCATCTGCTCATATTGATGCTCACCTAATGCTCCACCTGTCCCGCAACGAAAATCTTTTGTGGTAAGAAAGTTTGCAAAAAGCAGGCCCTTTGGCTTTAGAACGCGTATCATTTCATTCATAGATTTCACAACATCTGTCTTCATCATATGAAATACGGAATTGTAAGAATATACAAAGCTGAATGATTCGTCATCAAACTTTAATTGTCTCATATCTCCTTGCTCAATATTCAAATGCTGACTTTTCCTGATTGCATATTGATTAGCTTCTTCTAATTGCTTCGTATTAAATTCTATCCCATGTGTTAAGTATCCATAATCTGAAAATAAGCTGAGAGGCGGACAATCTCCGCCTGCACCACAATCTAATACTGTCTTATCCATAGTAGTGTCATTACAGTACATTACAAATCTATATAATGGTATTTGCTTAAATATTTCATTCATTGTATCTTCCCCTTCATAGCTTATTCAACTTCACCTTGGCGGCAGGCAGAGCTTCCTGAAGCTCCTTGCCTTTAGGTTTCAGTCCCCGATTCACCCAGCATAAGGCAGCTTCCAACTATTTACTATGTAAATTTTCACCATTATCCAATCCTGTTCCACAGCAAAAAAAACCTCCAAACCCACCCGTTCCTTATATAGCATAAGGAACGGGATCGGCTTGAAGGTCATCAAAGACTTTCAATAAAGTCATAAAAAGAATATTAGTATGCCAGGCTGAACAATCCCTTAATGTGAGACAAATAACGGATATTGCTCGCTTCCTTCATAAGGGTTGCAGGCAAGCCTTTGAGCGGAGTATTGCTGGCGCCAATAATCGCCACTCCGTCTTTGCGTCCCAGGCTGGCTAGGGTACCTGAGTTGATCGGGCTGAACGTTTCAGATGCGGAGTTATTCAGGTAAGCATACAGATTGTAGCCGATCAGCTCGCCCATCTGCCAGGCGATTTGTGCGGTCGGCGGATATGGACGTCCATCTGCTGCGAACACAACGGCGCTGTCCCCTGCCACAAAAACATCCGGATGTGAGGTCGATTGAAGGAAGTCATTGACTGTGGCACGGCCGCGGTTCACTTCAAGACCGGATTCCCCAACAAGAGGGTTGCCCTGAACTCCACCGGTCCACACAAAGGTATTGGCTACAATCTGCTGTCCATCCTTCAGATCAATCACATTACCCGCCACATTGGTTACAGGAAGACCCGTCAGGAAGGATACGCCACGAGCAGTCAGACTTGTTACCGCACGTTCAATCAAATGATCCGGCAATACCGGAAGGATTTTGGGTCCGGCTTCTACCAGCATCAGCTTGATATCGTGAGGATTTACCCCATACCGTTTGGTCAGCTTCGGCAGCACATCAGCAATCTCGCCCACTAGCTCGACACCGGTCAGCCCGCCGCCTCCAATCAGAATTGCCGCATCGGCAGGATTCTTCGTTTTGGAGTATTCACGAATACGGTCTTCAATATGGGAATGAATTTTGATCGCGTCAGCAGCGGATTTCAGCACCATGCTGTACTCTTCCAGCCCTGGGATGCCGAAATATGCAGTAGTGCTGCCAAGTGCAACAACAAGCGCGTCATAGGTGAGTGCTGTACCATCAGACAGCTGCACCTGCTTGTTATCGACGGAGAATGACTTCACCTTGGCTATTTTAAGATCAATGTCTTTTCCGGCAAAAAGCTTGGTGAGCGGCATGGCTACAGCTTGTTCCGATGCACTCCCTGCAGCCAGACGATGGAGCTCGGTAATAATCTGGTGTGTCGGATACTGATTGACAACTGTAATTTTGGCTTCTGCCTTACTCATATATTTACGCACGTTAATAGCACTCAGGAGACCGCCATAGCCTGCACCGAGAATCACGATATGTTTTGACATAATAATTTTCCTCCGTCCTTATTGATGTGGATTACGTTCGCCGCTGACCTGCAGATAAGCATTCATGAAACGAAGCATTTTTTGCATCTGCGGATCTTTAATCATACGCATCATACCGAACAGGCTGATCGTTTCACTGCTCTCATTGGCACGATCCTTGGCCTCGATCACAGTAGCTGCCATCGTTTTTACCGTATCTACTACCGGCTCAGCAAGCTCTTTGATAGCACCCACTGTATCATTCTTCAGCACATCATCGGATGCAACAGCCTGCACAAAATCAAGCGACTTGGATAAAGCACCAATCAGCTGCGTAATCTGGGGAAGCTGCTCCACCAGTGTGGTTAAGGACTCCTGCACCTCAGGCTTCAAGAGCTGATCCATAAGTTCTTCATTAATTTTTGATTGCGTAATGGTTTCTGACATAATGAGCGCTCCTTTACATTAGCTTTATTTCATATAGAAATGGGACGAAATGATACAACTCATAATCAATGTGATTATTATAACATTCCTCATGTAATAAATGTCACAATCTTTTTGCCGGAATAGCCCCATTTTGTGATTAAAATCACTTCTATTCTTCGGATTTCGATAATTCCCTCTATTTCATAAAAAAATTTAGTACCGTATTACATTTAGTCATTGACGAAGGGAAAATACCATGGTATGTTTAGTAAGTAACAAATAGTAAGTATATTTATTAATATTAGCTATTTATAATTATTAACTACTACATACACAATGGAGGAATGAACATGGGCACTTTTTCAGAATTGGTTCAAGCACGCAGATCAGCAAACAACTTCGTAGAGGGCATCAAGATTTCTAAGAGTGAACTGGAGGAAATGTTCTCGCTGGCCCGTCTAGCCCCTTCAGCCTATAATCTGCAGCACGCCCATTATAAAGTAGTCGCTGATGAAGACTTGAAAGAAAAAGTCCGCGAAGCCGCCTATGGCCAGTACAAAATCCATACAGCATCCGCCGTCATCGTTGTACTCGGAGACAAGAATGCGTATCTGCAGGCACCGGAAATTTATAGCGGCCTAAAAATGCTGGGAGCGATGAGCGAGGAAGAATATGACGGAACCATCGAAGCCATCAATGGCTCCTACATTGGAAATGATGCTTTTCAGCGCGATGAAGCGATCCGCAATGCCTCCCTGTCAGCGATGCAGTTCATGCTGATCGCCAAGGATAAGGGCTGGGATACCTGCCCGATGATTGGTTTTGATCCTGAAGCCCTCAAGGCGACTCTGAATTTACCGGATCATATGGTGCCGGTCATGATGATTACCATCGGCAAAGACAATAAGCACAAGATCAGACCCCGCGGCTACCGTAAGCCGGTTAATGAGTTCGTTGAGTTTTTTGAGTAAACAAGACGTACCCAAAAAGAGCCATCCGGGCAACCCGGATGGCTCTTTTTGCTTAAACATAACACTGCGGCAATCCCCAAGCTCTACACTCTGCGGAAGCGCCACAGGACACTTTGAAAATCACCGTGTAACGCAGGCAGCGGCAATCCCGCATACATCAGATGGTCGCCCCCATATACGCCTCCGCCTTCCAGCCATTCATAATCTGCAGCCGGATCAAGACCCTTAAGACGCAAGTGGTATAGCTTATCATTGGGCTCAGCCAAGGTGCGGACATAGACGACCACAGCTTCCGACTGATCCTCCGCCGCAATCAGCCACGCCGTCTCATTCCCTTCAAAAGGACTACGAAGCCGGTACTGCTCTCCAAACTGGACAAGCGTACGCAGTTCTTTGTAGAGCGCCACCTGAGCTTTTACCGCTGCTTTTTCTTCCTCTGTGAACTTCGTCAAATCCAGCTCATAGCCGAAATTACCCGACATGGCCACATGTCCACGGAGTTCGAGGGATGTGTTACGCTGCACCTGATGGTTCGGAACCGCCGACACATGGCTGCCCATGGCGCTCAGCGGATAGACGATACTTGTGCCGTACTGGATTTTGAGCCGGCTGATGGCATCGGTGTTGTCACTCGTCCAGGTCTGAGGCATATAAAAGAGCATTCCGGGATCAAAGCGTCCCCCGCCTCCGGAGCAGCTCTCGAACAGCACATTCGGGAATTCCGAAGTGATCCGCTCAAGCACACCATATAGACCAAGCATATAACGGTGTGCCGTTTCTCTTTGTCTCTCCGGTGGCAGCTGTGCAGATCCGATCTCTGTCATATTACGGTTCATATCCCATTTGACATAGGTGATCGGTGCTGACCGCAGAACGGCCGCGATCCGGTCACCGATCGCCTGGCAGACCTCCTCGCGTGAGAAGTCCAGCACCAGCTGCGTACGGGCCAGCGTTCTGCGGCGGCCCTGCACATGGAGGCACCAGTCTGGATGCTGTCGGTACAGTTCACTGTCCGGCGAGATCATCTCCGGTTCAAACCACAGGCCAAACTGCATGTCAAGCTGGTTCACCCGCCGGGCGAGGTCCTCTAATCCTTCAGGCAGCTTGTTCGGATCAACCACCCAGTCTCCAAGTGAGCTCCGGTCATCGTCCCGGTGGCCGAACCAGCCGTCATCCAGGACGAACAGCTCCATGCCGAGCTCGCTACCGGCCCGGGCGATATTTTCAATCTTATCGGCAGTGAAATCAAAATAGGTAGCCTCCCAGTTATTCACAAGCACAGGACGTGTACGGTCACGGAAGGTACCGCGGGCCAGCCGCGTACGGTACAGCTTGTGATAGGTTCTGGACATCGCGCCAAGGCCGGCAGCAGAGAAGACAAGCACTGCCTCCGGGGTCTGGAAGGATTCTCCCGGCTCAAGCAACCAGTTGAAATCAAAGGGATTGATGCCCATCGACAAGCGGGTTGTCTGATACGGCTCAACCTCAACCTGAGCGGTAAAACTGCCGCTATAAACCAAGCTGACGCCATATACCTCCCCATGATCTTCGTCTGCCCCCTTTGATAGAAGGGCTATGAACGGGTTATGGGCATGGCTGCTTGCCCCTCTGCGGCTCTCTACGCCTTGCATCCCTGATGCAAGCGGCCTGCGTTCTACATAACGTTCTCTTGCCCATGAGCCTGACAAGTGCAGCAGATCATAGCTGGAATCCCGCAAGTCTACACTCATACTGAGTCCGCGCAGCAGCTTCAGCTCCCCTGCACCTTCATTCACAAAACGAACAGATCGCGTAATCGCATTCAATTCATTAAATACAGTGTAACTGAGTATGATCCGCAGCCCGGCTAGGGTATCAAGCAGTTCAAGCTCCAGAGTCTCCGCTTCATCCTCATGCTCGGCATAAGTCGCCGGGAGGCCTTCAAGTGCGGGTTTGCCGCTGTAGATCCGATGGGTATCATATACGGCCTCGGAGGCCGTCGTTCCGCCAGGTGCCTGAATCTGGTAGGCAGGATGGCGGAAATCCCCGACACCATACGAAGGATATTCCTGCGAAATCGTATCATAGGAGATGGACATATCCTCAGGGTAGGGGCTAGGTGAGAAAGAGCAACGCTCCGTCCGCTGGAGAATAGAAGACAATGCGGTTGGCCGAATGGCTCTGCCCCAATAGACATGAGCTGGGACTCCTGTCGGAAGCAGCTGGATAACATAGCTGGTTGCACGGCTCTGAATGTGAAATATACGATCTTCTGAATGATACTGAATTCCCATTTGATCCTCCTAAAATTGTGGGCGAAGCTTCGCAGTAATTGTTCCAACTTGCACCCGGAAGCATCCGCCCGTCTGGATTTGTTAGTGTTTCATCCCCGCAAAAAACTCATTAAATAAGCATAAATTTCATTTTTGTTAGCAAAATCCATATGTAACTTCAATGAAACGGGCTTATTCCGCAAGCAAAGGTTAAATTTTGTTAGCGCTATCTTAGTATACTATGAAATCGTTTCGATTTCATTAATGCCAGCGGTCATTTTGCATACTGCAGAATGGCGATAGCCGCCCGTTCCCTCCGCTCCGCATCCTCACTCTGCAGTGCGGCCTTTAATACAGCGAGCGCTTCGGCAAGCATTTCCCCGTCCACGTTTCCATCTGTTTTCTCGCTGGCCTGGCTTTCTATGGTTGACTCTGTGATCCATAGATCAAGTCTGGCACCAGGCAACGGCCCTGTGTATTGCGAGACAACCGCATTCTCCATTAACCACTCTCTCAGCGCGTGATGAAGCATTGCAACAGGAACGCTTTTGAGCCAGGTTACTCCCCGTCTGTGGCACCGCCCATCTTCTGCCGAATCAAAAGAATCCGCATAAAAATAATCACCCAGATCACCCAAATACGCCCATTCTTCATCCGCTATCAGCACATAATCTCCATCCTGCATACCATGAACGAATATCAGAAGATTATTCAGCGCAGTGTCCAGTTCAGTTCCTTCAGGAGTCCCGGCAAGCATCAGACGACTACGCATCTCCTCCTTGCCTGCATTCTCCAGGTCCCCCACACCTATATAGCCGATACATACATAATTATCCTGCAAAAACTCCTTCACCCGCTCCACACCCAGCGGCTCTGTCTTCATCTGATATAGCTTCATCGGTTGTCATCCTTCCCTTAACGGTCTTCAAGGTTCTGTGTAAGTAATTATACCTCAATAAACTAAGGAAAATGGAGAATAAGAGCGCTTACATTGGATTGTTTTTCAAAACAGCCCCAAATTTAAAGTATTCACCTTTTTACGAATCCGGGAAATGGGGGTATAATTCAGTTATC
This sequence comes from Paenibacillus sp. LS-5, assembly GCF_056121505.1. Taxonomy (NCBI): domain Bacteria; kingdom Bacillati; phylum Bacillota; class Bacilli; order Caryophanales; family Paenibacillaceae; genus Paenibacillus; species Paenibacillus sp. LS-5. The sequence continues at coordinate 47,276 of NZ_JBWAVA010000022.1, forward strand.
AACTCAAGGAAACCTACACTGCTGAAAAGAAGCCGGAGGGCAGCTACATTCTCTCCGATAACAATCTTTAGCAGATGAACTTCCTGAGATTGAGACTATATCTTTGATCCTGTTGCTGAAACTTTCAATCCATCCAAGGACGAAAGGGTATGAGCTTCTTATAGCTCAAACATTGAACCATGAGACCAATCGTTAACCAGCGGATGAATTAGAGAAGAATCATAAACAGGATGGGCAAATTTAGTGCCGCCTCGGACGATTTCTACCCGGCTGAGTACAAGGATAGGATAAGGAGTCTGAGAAAAACATGGGTATAGTATCTACACCATAAACCCCTATTGTTGATGCAAATCAACAATAGGGGTTTATGCGTGTTCCGGTCATAAAGGGGCAGCCAGCTCCTGTCTGATGAAATCGTAGATGCTGCGGACGACCGGTTTCAAGGGGTAATCCACAATCCGGCAAATGATGCCGCAGGTCATATCAACAGCTTTGCCCTCCAGCCTCCGGAATACAGTTCCGGCAGGAACCGGGTCAAGCGTAACCTCAGGCACAAGCGCAATTCCGAGGCCGCTCTGCACATAGAACTTCAGTGCAGACATGCTGCCGATTTCCATTGTACTCAGCGGCGGTCCGGCAGACTCCTTCAGCACACTCTCCAGTTTTTTGCGGTAAGGACAACCGGGTGCAGTAATCAGCAAGCAGTGACCGCGCAGATGATCTGCAGTAATGACAGGCTCAGATGCAAGTGGATGGCCTTCCGGCATTAACAGCACAAATCCCTCTGTAAACATCGGTTCAAAATGCAATTCCTTCCCCAGCTCCGGAGCGGAGCAGAGTACAACATCCAATTCCCCGTGCAGGAGCCGCTCACAAAGCGCACCTGAACCCGCGATATCCACGGACAGCTCTACTTTGGGAAATAGCGTCATAAATTTCTTCAGGATGACAGGCAGACGGTAGCTTGCTGTCGGATCAGACGCGCCGATGCGGACACTCCCCGCTTCACCAGACTTCAAATCTGCAATGCTGCTCTGCAGCCGTTCCATATCCTTCACAATTCTGAAGCTCTGTTCATGGAATAACCGTCCGGCTTCGGTTAATGTGATCCCTTTGCCCCGTTCCAGCAATATAACTCCCAGATCAGATTCCAGCTTCTGAATTTGCATCGTGACCGTAGATTGGGCATAGTTCAGTTCCTCTGCTGCCCGGTTGAAGCTCCCGGTCTGAACGATGGCATGAAAGGTTTTTAATGTTTTCAGATCCAGCATCCTTCACTCCCTCCACCTCAGAATACACTTTACTCATACTTACACTCACATTCACATTCACTTCAACAAAATTGAATTCTTTCTTCAATTCATTCAATTATACAAAATCCAGCGCGTTGTATACACTGTAAATAAGGATAAAAACAACATCAAGGAGTGGATACTTATGGAATTAGCAGGAAAGGTTGCACTAGTCACAGGTGGAGGAACGGGGATTGGCCGGGCGACTAGCCTCGAACTGGCTGCACGCGGAGCCACAGTCGCTGTTAATTATTCACGGTCTGAAGCAGAAGCGATGGATACAGTTCAGCAGATCATTGATCAAGGCGGACGGGCCCTTGCGGTTCAAGCGGATGTAGGGCGGGATGCGGAGGTAAGAAATATGGTTGAGAGGATCTCCGGAACCTTCGGTACCATCGACCTGCTCGTGAATAATGCGAGCATCACCAGACATATTCCTATGGATGATCTTGAATCGGCTACAGATGCGGTATGGGATGAACTGTACACTGTCAACGTCAAGGGTATGTTCTTCTGCGCAAGAGCAGCAGCGGCACATATGAACAAGAGCAAGCAAGGAGCTATTGTTAACCTTGGCAGTATAGCCGGGAATACAGGAACTGGCTCCTCCCTTCCCTATGCTGTATCCAAGGCGGCCGTTCATGGATTAACCCGATCCCTAGCCCGCGCACTCTCTCCCCATATTCGGGTCAACTGTGTAGCACCGGGTGCAGTCGCCACGCGATGGTGGACGGGACGGGAAGAACAAATGCGCCAGCTTGCGCCGAATCTGCTGCTCCAGCGGATTGCTGAACCGGTGGATATAGCCCGCCTCATCTGTTCCACTCTGGAGCAGGAAGCAATGACCGGCCAGATCATTACGGCGGATAGCGGACAGACATTATAATGGCCCAAGCGTAATAACGAACCTATAGCTCTAAAGCGGGTTTCCCGTTATCATCAACAAAAACGCAGAGCAGTGATCCTCCAATAAAGGAATGATCACTGCTCTGCTCATGTTCTGCAACAACCCTGTTAAGTTCTTCTAATCCAGGTATGCGGGTAAGTTAGGAAGGTTCATTCCCCCATACCAGATTTCCGGAAAGATACACCGGAGCTTTCATCCAGTCTACATAGTTGGTATCTGCCCCATTGAAGGAGAAGTCTCCTGTCTGCGTGTAGGTGCTCCAGTTCGACTTCGCAGCCCGCATCTGGATGTCAACGCTTGCTCCAGCCGCCAAAGATCCAGCTGCACTGGTAAATCCAATCTCAAGGTAATAATCTGCGCCAGTCTTGTCAGACGGCATTTTGACAAAGCTGCCTGTAACATTCGCACTGCCGACCTGAGACCAGTCACAGAAGAAGTTCTGAGTTTGTTCACCGTCAATGGTGTAGTAGTATCTTAATTTCACGTCTGCCAGCGAAATGCTGCTTGTCCCTGTATTGACCAGCTTAAACTTTGGATTAATGGATTGAACCGTTGCTGCTGTTGTACCGTTAAACATCTGCAATTTAAGTGCACCAACCGGTGCGGCGGTTGTATCCACAATACTTACTGCCAGTGATTGCGCTGCTCCGGCGCTGAAGCTGAAGGTTAGCGTAGTGGTGCCTACCCCCTGCGCCGCCAGGTACTCTTTCTTGATCGTAACGGTTGTCCCGCTCAGCGTATAATCCGTACCGGACACCAGGGTAACCGCACCGTTCTTGATTGAGCTGAGGGTATTGCCATTCAGAGTCAGCGTTACTGGAACATCTGCCTGATTCACAGTTTTCTTATCAAAGCTGGCGCTCCCCGGAGCAATGGCTGAATTGGCTGCCACGGTTGTATCCCCAATAGTGACTGCCAGGGATTGCGCTGCTCCGGCGCTGAAGCTGAAGGTTAGCGTAGTAATGCCCACTGCCTGCGCCGTCAGGTACTCTTTCTTGATCGTTACGGTTGTCCCGCTGAGCGTATAATCCGTACCCGCCAACAGGGTAGCCGCACCGTTCTTGATCGAACTGAGGGTATTGCCATTCAGAGTCAGCGTTACTGGAATATCTGCCTGATTCGCTGTCTTCTTGTCAAAGCTGGCTGTGACTGGTGTAATCGCGGAATTCGCTGTCCCAGTTGTATCAACAACTGCTATGGTCAGTGTTTTTGCAGCACCCGCACTGAAATTAAAAGATAGCTGGGTAGTGCCTACTGTCTGGGCTGCCAAATAAGCTTTCTTAATCGTTACAACGGATCCGCTTACGCTGTAATCCGTTCCAGCTGTAAGTGTTGCCGAACCGTTCTTAATGGAGCTAAGTGAAGCACCATTCAGTGTCAGAGTCACTGTGAGATCTGCCTGGTTTGCAGTCTTCTTATCGAAGCTGACAGCCGTTGGTGTAATCGACGCGCCGGCGGCAGGAGGATTGACCGGATCTGCATAGAGTGTGCCTCTTCCGTTCGTCCCGAGATAGACACGGCCATATACCCGCGGGTCTCCGGTAATTGCCATGTTGATTTTGGCATATTGATGGGCGTCATCATTGATCCGAACCCATGATGCGCCTGCATCATCAGAACGGAAGACACCTCTGACCCCATCGATTTTGGCTACAGTATAAAGTGCCATATAACTCTGGCCCGGAGCAGCCATTCCGAAGCCGATCAGATCGCTTTCCTCAACGTTAGTTAGCTTGGTGAAGCTTGTCCCGGAATTGGTAGAGTGCCATAAGCCATATTTGCCCTCAACTGCGTTGCCGCCAGCAAACCAGATGTCGCCCTCGATACCCGGCACAGCTTTCATGCTGACCTGCGCCTGATTCGGCTGCAGATCTCCTACATTATTGGTCGGCAAACCCGAGGCCGCAGAGGCAGTGAAGGTAGCTCCACCGTCTGTGCTGATATAGAAGGTTCCGGCATAGAAAGCATAGAATTTGTTAGGGTTCACCCGGTCGGATGCCACTTTGGCGCCTGCCGGAACCCCGGTGCTTGCAGTCCAGGAGTTGCCCGTGGTTTTGGAATAATAGACTCCAATATCCGAAGTGCTCCACAGGATAGAATTGCCATTAGCCGATACCGCAACCTGTCCTTGTCCTGCGGTAGTCTTGGTTCCGTTCGAAGGTTCGCCATTCGGCATATACCAGTTCACGCCGCCGTCATTGGAGATTCCGATCGATTTCATACTCGGGGTCTTCTCCTTATCAGCACCTCCTACACGCACAACATAGGCAGGATTCAGTTCCGCATAATCAATGCCTGTTGTTGTTGCCCAGGACGGGCTGGTCTGGAACTTGGCGGGTGCCTGGGTGACATCTTCATACCGGAAGCCGGAGACGTCCCCAAGTGCTGTAATCAGGTGGGCGGTTCCCGAAGGAGGGCTGATCAGGCCAAGAACAGCCGTTTCTTCTACTCCTTTGGCCATCACAGAAATATTTACTGTACCACCGGTATCCCATGAGGTCAGATTGTTCGTTCCATAGATCGTCGCTCCTGTGCCGTACATCATGCGGTTGGAGTTGAACGGATCGATCTCCAGATCACCCATCATCCAGCCCAGTTTTGGAGACGGATCCAGTGAAGTGGAGTTAGTGATTCCATGATTGAGCCAAGGCGCTGCGGTGATGTCCATGGCAAATTTGTAGCTTCGTTCAGGATAGCTGCCCCAGTCCCAGATCCGGCTCCAAGTGGCACCGCCGTTCGTACTGCGGAAGATCACTTCGTCCGGCCACCAGGCATTCAGACTCGATACCATCACGGTATCCGGGTGCTGGGCATCCACGGCCAGTCCGCCGAAGCCGTACCAGTTATCCGTTCCGGTGCTCGGGCTGATGTTGGTCCAGGCTCCGCTTGCCGTATTCAGCTTCCATACTTCGCCCTTGCTTCCATCATAAGGGCCAACACCATTACTGTAGGTGATGTAAAGTTCTCCATTAGAAGACAGCACCCCATGATGAGGCAGGAGGCCGGTTGGCTGTCCGGGAACTGCCGTCCACGTTGCTCCGCCGTTAGTACTGCGGTAGACACTGCTAGCGGTATCCGCAACACCCACATAGATTGTTTGTGTGGCGTTGCCTAGCGTGCCGGTGCTTTTATCAAAAGTAATCCACGACAATCCGACCAGGTCATTACCGTATTCAAGCGTCGGATTCTGAATATAGGTGCCCACATTCGGGAAGGAGCTTACCTTCGACCAGGTAACACCCGAGTCTGCACTTTTCCATAAGCCATTGCCGCTTCGCGCTCCAAAAAAGAGAATGTTGTTCTTGTTAGGGTCAATGACCAGGCGCTCCCCTGCAGACCGGCCGGGCATATTGCCCCCAACCTTGAACGGCAGCGGAGTAGACTGCCAGGTATTCCCCCGGTCGCTGGAGCGCATAATCTGCCCGTTATCATCCCAGCTGTTGGTATAGGTTCCTGTAGCCATATATACCTTGTCCGGATTAATGGGGTCTGTAGCGAGTGCATCTACACCGTTCTTGTTCCAGTCTACCCAGCCTACCGCATCGCTGATGGATACCCAACTGCCAGTGGTTTGATTCCAGCGGTAGGCACCGCCGATATCAGTGCGTGCATAGATTAAATTCGGTTCACTCTGATTAAAAATAATGCCGGGCACAAAACCTCCGCCTGCGCCGGTGACGACACTCTTCCAGTTGTAGGCTTCGCTTGCCGCTGCTCGGGTAATCGCTGGAAAGGCGGTGAATAACGAGCTTGTCATAGCGGCCAGCAGTACAACCAGACCCAGTTTTCGGATACGTTTACGTGTCACGATTTACGCCTCCTATGATTTAATTGTTCCCAGTCCATTCCTTGTGGTTCTTGGGCTTTTCCCGTCTTCTTGCCCCTCCTTCCTGATCCCCGATCTAATCCGGCAAACAGCAGCTTGTACATATGGTAACGCTTACATTATAATTGGAAAATATTATAATATGATATGGAAAATGGTTGATTTTGCGGGAAAATGGTCGCCTGTTTACGTACCATTTTCACACTATAAATTACATATTAAGTATAAAATGTTTCTTCTGCCTGTGTTTAGACGGAGGATAATCACATAAAAAAAACTATTCCTTGCTGTGAATACAGCATCACAGCAGAGGGATAGCATTATTAGCAGCATTGCTGGGCTTTTACGTCCTGCATCGGATATGTTCTATCCCCTTCTACGCAGCAGCCCAATGGACGCCAGCAAAAATGACAGCAGAGAAATGCCCATCGTAATGTACAGCAGTGGAGAAACGTCTGCTTTGGTGTCAAGTTCTCCCATTATCGCATTGTGTTCGTCCATGCTCATCGAATCTTGGGCACCCGCGCTCATATCCGCCGAGCTGTGAGAGTGGCCGCTGCTCCCTGACGCTGCTTGTACAATCTCGGTGATGGCATGAGGAGTATCGGCTCCTTCATCACCGGACCATTGAACCAGACTGCCGTCGGCATAATGCTGGTAGGCATCCCAGGCGATTTCACCCGCAGTATCCGGATTTTTGGCCGTGAAGTAAAAACGTTGGAACTGCCCGGCCTCTATCCCTGCTCCAGTCGATGTCCAGCTAATTTTATTGCCGTCAATCGCCACTTTCCAACCTGGTACAGGCTCGTACTGTTTGAATTCTGCCCCTTCGGGAATGCGCAGGTCGATCTGCACGGTCGCAGCATCTTTTTCGGACGGCACTTTCAGGGTATATGTCTCCCAAGCACCGATGGTTGATTCTGTAGGTGCCACAGTCACATGCGCACTGGCCACTGCTGTTAACAACATTAGAGCTGCGGCCGATGGTGCGGCCAGGATCATTATTTTACGAAAAAGCCTATTCAATTGAAACGTCCTCCTCTATTTTTTCTTGGGAAAGTCCCGTTCTCGCGGAGCGATTCCCTGCTCCAGGGCATACCGTGTCAGCTGTGTTCGGTTCTGCAGCTGCAGCTTCTGGAGGATGTTTTTGAGATGGTTTTTGACCGTATGCTCCGATATGCCGAGCGTTGCCGCAATTTCCTTATTGGTGGAACCGGAGGATACACAGCCCAGTATTTCCCTCTCCCGTGCCGTTAATGCTTGCCCCTCTTCCTTAACGGATGTGACCGCAAATTCCTTCAGAATCTGAAAAGCCAGCTCCCGGCTCAGCGGAACCTCCTCACTGACAATGGCGAGCAGATATTCAATCCATGTGGACGGAGCCAGATTTTTCAGCAGATACCCTTGTGCCCCCTGCTTCAGCGCCTCGAATAAATAGGAGATTTCGTCGGAAACGGTTACGATTACGATTTTGACATAGGGGTATTCCTGTTTGATCCGCCGTGTAGTCTCCAAGCCATCCATTTCCGGCATCTGAATGTCGATCAGAATCAAATCAGGCATCCACTGACTTGTCCACTCTATAGCTTCAGCACCGCTCCCCACCGCACCAATAATCTCAAAACGCTCATCCATCGCCATAATCTCGCACATCGCCTCGCGGGCATGAGCATGATCATCCACTACAAGCACCCGGTGGCGATTCATAAAGAGTCTCCTCCTTTCGCGATCTCTATAGTGGTTCCGGATTCTCCCGACTTCAGTGTAAGCGTCCATCCCATGCTCTCAACACGTTCTTTCATGATCTGCAGACCATAACTTCCGTTGACGGCAAAAGGGTCCTCGTGCCGGATTCCGGCACCGTCATCAGAGACTCCAACCCGCCAGCCCCGCCCATCTTCCCGTCCAGAAATCGCAACCTTGCCCGCGCGGGTATGTTTGCGTACATTAACCATTGCCTCACGGATGCAGGCGAGCAGCTCAACTTGTTCAGCAGCACTGAAGATGTCCTCCCGCAGATTCCAGTCCAAGGCTACCTCAACCGACACCTCATCCGCAATCTGTGCCAGCTGCCCCTGGACAGACAACATGAGCAGAGATGCCTGCGGGCCCGCAACCGGAACCTTCAGATTCGATATAGCCTGCCGGACATAACGGTTGACCTCATGTACGGTTTTTTTGAGCTGCCTGATCGATTCTCCGTTCATCTCGCCCCGCTCCTGCTTCTGTTCCAGACGGTCAATCCGTACCGACAGCAAAAATAAGGACTGGGCCATCCCGTCATGAAGCTCTCTCGCCAGCGCCTCCCGGGCCTCCATTGCCGTCTTCAGCACACGTTCCTGCTCCAGTTCCCGGGCATTCTTTTCCATCAGAGAGAACAGCGGTACCAGCAGAATTATACTGAACAGGAACACAAGCACCGGTGTTAAGTAATTGCCCATGTTCATGGAGAGATAAGGCATCAGGAACTGATGGCGCACAATCTCCCAGATGCCCACCATAACGGTTGGAAGCAGCAGAATAAGCAGTTTAATTCTTGTATACGTTACTGTCGCCTCCCCAATCTTAGGATTACATTAGCATTCTCCCGCTAACCCGGGCATGACTCTTTAGGGCTATAACGCGGTTATAAATGTTACAAAAATAAGTATTTTAAAATTTCGCAAAAACAGATGCGGCTCGCACCACATCCGTTCATTCCGTATATTATCCATTCATTCAGACGGACACTGTCCAACCACCACTCTACAAAGGTGAGGTGTATCGGCTATAGCGGATATCCATTTCCTTCATATATGCCCCCTGCTGAAGAAGGAAAAACGAATTCACACCTTCCGCACCCCACCAGTTGATACCAAGCGCTACACCGGTTGCAGTCCTTGCCGCAAAGAGCAGTGAGAACATCTCCGGTAGGATTTCGCCCCCGTCATCGACGCGCCAGACTGAATATTCATTGTCCTGGATGACAGCAGGATAGTCCGTGAAGCTGAGCTCGGTATTCTTTTGCAGAACCAGACTAAACAGCATATTCTTATCCTGTCTCGCGAACTGAACCAGATACAAATGGAGCTCACCGGTCGGGTCTGCCAGGTCTGCCAGTTTCCAGATCGATTGAATTTCCCGCTGCTTAAGCGCAAAGATTGCCGTCCGCACCGGATGATCAGCTTTTAGCTGGTGTAGCTGGTCTACCGAAGGTTTGACTGCAAGCAGCGCCCCTGGAGCAAATACTCCAGAAACTGCCAAGTAGTAGGTCTCATCTGTTGCGGCACTGCCTTCTTCTACAGTAAAAACATATCCCGACAAATTGGCAAAATTATTTGCCAGATCTCTACCATTCGTCTCTGCATGGCCAGGCTGCCATTTCTCGAATCTTACAGTGAGCAGCTGGCCGTTGTGGCCAACAGCCCTATTCAGCTTTTTCATCTCCACCAGCTTGCTATCATCTTCCCATGCCGCCAATATGTGCTTGCCTGTGCTATCTGCAAACCCGAAGTTTGCAGTCAGACTCGCTGGATCCAGAGTTGGCACTAGTACCGTTGTGGGTGCAGTTGAAGATGGATCATTACTAGCAGCTGTTGCCTCGTCAGAGGGCACATTAACGTCATCTGTTGCCGCTGGTGATAGCGGCGCTGGCCGATCGCTCTGTTCTGCGGAGGCTGTAGGGGAAGCGCCTGGATTAAGCCCGTCCGTTGAGTCCGCTTCCTGCGATGAGCATCCGGCCAGCAGCACAAAGACCATTACAGAAATTCCAAGCCGCTTCAGCATTGATGTACCCTCCTGGACAAAATCATATGGTTCTAAAATATACCCATACTCAGGTAACGTTCACCCGTGTCGGGAGCGATGCACAGCACCCTTTTGCCGCTGCCGAGCCGCCGTGCTTCCTGAAGCGCCGTCCATACCGCCGCTCCGCCGGAAGGCCCGATCAGGATTCCCTCTGTGCTGGCCAGGCGTCTGACCGTCTCCAGTGCATCCTCATCAGAGACCTGGACAATCTCATCATATACTTCGGTATTCAGGATCGCAGGTACAAACCCCGGGCTGGTCCCCACCAGCTTATGCGGCCCGGGCTGTCCACCGGAGAGTACAGGAGAGCCCTGAGGCTCCACCACAACAATGCGGATCTCAGGCAGCCGCTGACGCAGCACCTCTCCGGTTCCTGTGATCGTACCTCCAGTTCCTGAGGTGGCTACGAACACATCCAGCCGTCCTTCCATTTGCGCCAAAATCTCCGGTGCTGTTGTGGTCCGGTGAATATCGGGATTTGCTTTGTTCTCGAACTGCTGCGGAATGAAGCTGTCTGGGATTCCCTTGCCCAGCTCCAGCGCCTTAGCAATGGCTCCGGGCATCCGGTCCGCTGCGGGGGTCAGAACAACTTCTGCCCCGTATGCTTTTAGAATATTGATCCGTTCCTTTGTCATATTATCCGGCATCACCAGGATGGCTTTGTAGCCTTTGGCCGCGGCGTTCATAGCCAGTCCGATGCCGGTATTTCCGCTCGTCGGTTCAATAATCGTTCCGCCCGGCTTCAGGTTTCCGGCTAACTCAGCCTGGTGAATCAGATTATAGGCCGCCCGGTCTTTCACGCTGCCGCTGGGGTTGAACATTTCCAGCTTCACATACAGCTCGGCATCCTGAGGCCCGGTCAGACGGTTCAAGCGAACCACCGGTGTATGGCCGATTAATTCCGTAATATTGTTAACTACTAGAGATGACATGGGTAAACCTCCTAATTACTTGTTGTGCTGTTTATCACTCATTGTAGCGCTGCAGGACTGCTCTTGTCGATTGTCTGATATTCAGCTTCATTATAAGCAAATCTTGAAGAAAGACCCAAAAAGAGGCCCCGCCGTCTCCGGCAGGGCCCAGATTTCAAAGCTGCATGAACCGTAGATCAAGCTTTGCTGTAGTACAGTCCAATAGTTATACAATAAATCTGGCAACCAATCCTTGCAGCCCTTGAGCCATAGCGTTCAGGACGCTTGCGGAGGAGGCGATTTGCTCAACCGAGGCCATCTGTTCCTGTGAAGCAGCAGAAGCCTGTTGCGTATTCGCTGCAGTAGTCTCAGAGATTAACACCACGGTGCGTATAGACTCCACAATTTCTTCAGTAGCTGCTGTAATTTCCTCCACCGCTCCGGAAACCTCCTGCACTTGGCCAGCCAGGGCGTCGATGGAACTGCGGATTCCGCCAAAGGATCTGCCAGCTTCTTCAATAATCGCCGTCCCTCCCTGTACCTCGTTCATGCTGTTCTTCATGATCTTCACCGCATCGTCTGCATCGGACTGAATACCTGCTGCCATCACGGCAATGAGATTGGCTGATTCACCAGACTGCTCAGCCAGCTTGCGGACCTGATCAGCGACCACGGCGAACCCGCGTCCCTGCTCTCCGGCCCGTGCCGCTTCAATCGTTGCGTTCAGAGCCAGCATATTGGTCTGCGAGGCGATACCCTTGATGACATCCACAATGCTGGCAATCTCACTTGAACGGCCCACGAAGCTCAGCACCTGACTGGACAATGTCTGGATGGAACTGTTGATTGAAGCCATCTGCTGAACCGCGGCCTGAAGGGACTTGTCACCAGCAACGGCATATTCGCTTGATTGGATCGAAGCTTCAGAAATATCCTGCACACTGGAAGCGATCTGCTGAATGCCAATGGACATCTCCACAATTGTGGTCATATTGGTCTGCAGATCATTCATCTGGCGGTCATTGCCTGAGGCTACCTCGCCCATAATGCCTGCGATCTTCTCAGTAGCCTCGGCAGTAATCCCACTGTCTGAAGTTAGTTGTACGGAGGAAGCTGCCAGTCCGCTTGCCGACTCTGTCACCTGCCCGATCATCACAGCCAGATTATCCGTCATCTTGTTGAAGTTATGGGCCAATTCCCCGATTTCATCTTTACTCCCTATCGTCAGCTTGCGGGTCAGGTCAGCATCGCCGTCGGCAATTTCCTTCAGTTGTGCATTGACATGGCGAAGCGGCTTCAGGATCCGCGCCGACAAGAGCAGTGCAATCCCTGCTGCTAGCAGTACAGACAGACCCGTCACGCCCAGGCTGACGGCCATCGCCAAACCGCGGTGATTGGCTGCCTCGCTCTGCTCCTTCTGGATTTCTTCGGTTAGCACGTTCTGAAGCACCAGCTGGGAATCTATAATTTTGTCCAGAGAAAGCGTCGTGAACGCCTTTTGGGCTACAGGGAAATTCCCTTCTTTTGCCTGCGCAAAGGCACTTTCCAGCACGGTTAGATAATTACTCCACTCATTCTGCAGATTGGTAATTCCCGCCTGCTCGGCTTCGCTAAGCCCGGTGGCCTGGAGTTCCTTGACCGCCTCTGTAATTACAGGAATCTGGGCTTCATAGCTGGTCAGATATGTCGTCCGTTCCTCATCGGTGTTGCTCATCACATACCTTGCCGCCAGGCCGTCAGCTGTACGGATTTTGTCCGTCAGCCCCTGCACGAGCGACAGCTTGCTGTAATTACGGTTAATCTGATCCGTAAGCATGCTGACCTTGCTTTGAAAGAAGGTATTGCCGGCAATAGCGACAAGAAACACAATAATAACTGCGGTGAAGCCGAGTAATATTTTGGCGCGAATTTTGGTGAACATCATAAGTATTCCTCCGTATCTGTATGTACTAATTAGCGTGCTGCAACATGGTTCTCTATTATGTAAAGAACAATTGCTATAATAGGCTCTACGCTCCCCTTCCCTCTATTGAAGTTAAGTATTTCCTGATAGTTTCATCCTACTTCTCCAAGCTTAAATGAAGCTGAAGCAGAGCTAAGAGTTGTCTATGGATATCAGCGATACTTGAAAACACAAAAAAACCGTCCTCCAGCCTAAGGCCGAAATTGACGGTTGTGGTTTACTCATACAGATTGCCATTCGCCAGCAGAGCCAGCTTGTCCTGGTCCAGCACACTGAGGCTCCCTTTCCTGCGCTCAATGATCCCTTCCTCGACAAAACGGCGCACTATCCGGTTCAGATGCCGGTAACTGGTCCCGAGCAAATCTGCAGTTTCAGCAAGTGTAGAGGTACGGATCTCTTCCACGCGTTGCCCGCCACTGTCTGCAAACAGGGACAGCAGGTAGCTGGCAAAACGGTTTTCCAGCGGATATAGCAAATTCAGTGCCGTAGTCTGACCCAGCGTATACATTTTGTGACTAAGCTCTCCCACCAGAAAACGAAGCAGTGCCGTATTTTGCTCCAATTCCTTAAGAATTAACTCGCGTCCGGCCACCAGCAGCAGACTATCGTCCACCGATACCACTTCATTCTTAACCGGATATTGCTGCAGCAGCTCCACATCTCCGATCAAAGACATCGGTCTCGCAAAACGCACCAGCAGTGATTTTCCGTTAGGCAGCAGTGTATGAATCTTAAGCCTGCCCTGCACCAGAATATACAGATGCTCCAGGTGATCCCCCACCAAACATATGGCTTCCCCGTCACTGTAGCGCCGCAGCTCCATTAAGGCAATCACCCTACTGCTGAATATATCCTCCAGACCATTTTGCCCGGCCAAAGCACTAACCTGATTCCGGTCTGCAATCCACTGCATAAAGCAGCTCCCCCCGTCCTGTCACGAATGAACTAAATGTAACACAGCACCGGGGAAGCAGCCAACTTCTCTGTACTCAGGAATTCACCGTATGCGGCTGCATCATTCTACTCTCCAAAATAATGCTCCAAAGCCCGCTCTGCACGATCCTTCGCGACATTAAAGGATGTCCATCGGTGCGTGGCCTGCGGCTGACTTTCCCACTTTTCACGGAGGATGGCATCCAGTTTGCCGTTCTCCTGCTTATTGAAGTCAATCAGCAGCGGCATAACGTCCGGTGACAGCTGGGATAAATAGCTGGTGTCGAGTACGCCACTCTTCTGATAACGCTGGATATTCTGCTTCGCAATAATATGATCCATGCCGAGATAGTTCACCAGCACGTAAGAGAGCAGGCATAGAGCAAGACAGCACTGTGCGAGCGGGAACTGCACCCGGCTGATCCGCACCGCCGCCAGCACTAAGAGCAGCCCGAGGAAGATCATAAACGCATGCACCAGAAACCGGATATACGTATAGCCGTAAGCTTCTTCATACAGCATCAGCCGGGAATAGGCAGAATACAGCATGATTACAGAACAGAGTACAAGGATGTAGAGCAGAATATGAATGGTTGTACGCATTACGCTTCTCTCAGGTCTATCCGAATGTAAGGACAGCAGGAGCAGAATGAAGTTGATCGAAGTCACCAGGATCAGCTCAAAAAAACCGTTCCGCGCGTAATCGGCATATGTGCTTCCCTCCGGCAAAATGCCATCCCAGGCACCGAAAAGGTAGGAAAATTGTATACTGACAAACAGTACATATACCGTATTGATGACCGTGAGAATGGTAGTAAGAATTACCGGATCCACTTTCAGTGATAAAGGCTCAGGCATCAGCTGGAGAGCAGAACCCTGGGCTGGTATATTTTCCATATTCAGCTCCGGCTTAGGATTCCATACATATACCTTGTGATCGACATAACCCCAAAGGAGACCGAACATGCCCAGACCCAGCAGAATGATCCATAACAGACGTGCAAACCCTTCGCCAAAAGAAATCCGTTCCAGCATCTGCGGGAACTTAGACAGCAGCTCATGGAATACCCCGTCTGCCGAGGAGAGAAGTGAGGTTACAATGAGCAGCAGCGGCAAAGAAATTCCTAGTCCAATCAGCACTTTGATCAGCACCTGCTTGCGTTCATCCTGTATTTTCTCCCCGCCGAAGATTCTGCGGATAATTCTTGGAGCAGTTCCCCAGTGCCGCAGACTTTGGGCAAAAAAATGCTCTGCAGCCGCACCGATAATCCCGATCCCGCTCCAGGAGGGCTGTTTATAGCTAAGCATGTAGGTCATATGTAATATGATCAGCGCCGGAATGACCAGCAGGTTCAGTCCGAAGAATAACCAGTTCGCAAACAGTGCATAGGTCAGGGAGAGAAGCAGGATTGCTCCCACCCAGACATAGCTAACCACTGAAGGCGGACGCATCTTCTCTTTGGCAAAATAGAGTACAAACATATAAAATAAACACACAAAAATCGGATAGGAAACTCCCGGTATGGCCCCGTAAAACAGATACTGGTTCACGGCCGCCAGCAGAAAAGCCGCTCCCAAAGCCTGGAGAGTCCGTTCCGGATTCGATACGGATAGATCATTCATTGTAAATACCCCCATCTTTTTGCTTTCTCACCCTGATTTTAACTGATAAAATAAGAAGAAAAAGAGAAAGAATATGCGGATTATTTCCTATTTTAGAAGGAGACCACAATTCATGAAGCTGCACAGCCAATTTCTGAAGCTCCACTCCCAGCATGGAGGACCGGCAGAAATTTCCGTTACTCTGGATGAGCTAGCCGCAACCTTTAACTGCACTCACCGCAATGCCCTTCATGTTGTCAATAAAATGGCCGGGCAACACTGGATCGCCTGGACTCCCAGCCGCGGCCGGGGAAAACGCTCAAAGCTGGCTTTTCTTGTGGAAGCAGAGGATATTGCGCTGGAGTCCATGAAGCAGGCAATCAGCAGCAAAGACATGGGGAGCGCAATAGAAGGGATACGAGGACATGCAAGTTCCTCCTCACTTCAGGATACACTGCAGGGCTGGCTGCTGGCCTATTTTGGCCATCATTTCGAAATCCGCAGCAATAAACAGATCGATACGCTGCGGCTTCCGGTTACCCAGAAACTTCAGACCCTCGACCCGCTGTATATGAATCTGCTGGCCGAGTCCTTCGTCTCCAGTCATATCTTTGACGGGTTGGTAGGAAGAAGCGGGGATCGGGGCATTGTTCCAGGTCTGGCCCATGCCTGGGATGTGGATGACAGCCGCACAGAATGGACGTTTCATCTGCGTAAGGATGTTCTGTTCCACCATGGAAAAGTGCTGTCTGCCGAGGATGTGGTCTATACGCTACAGCGGCTGTTGCAGTCCTCACAGCGGACGCTTTACAGTTCTATCTTCAAGGAAATCAGCAGGGTCGAAGCACTGAATGCTGCTACGGTACGCATGATACTTCGAAATCCGAATGAGCTGTTTCTGCCGTTCCTCTGTACCAGCCGGGCAGCGGTTGTTCCTCGTGAACCAGAATCAGCAACGGCGGGTGCCTTTGGCCGGAGACCTGCCGGCACCGGACCCTTCAAGCTGGTGGAGATGAATGAGGATCTCTGCGTGCTGGAGGTATTCCCTTATTACTTTCAGGGCCGGGCTCATCTGGACCGTGTGGAAATTCTTCATGTACCGTTCAGCAATGAGCAGGTACCTCCTGATACTGTATCGGCCTTTCATATTATCCATAATCCTTCGGCAGCAGACTCCTCCTCCTGGAGCCAGATTCATTCTGAATCCTGTGTGCGCAAGTTTGTCACCTGCAACACCAAGAAAAACGGACCGTTAAGCGATCCCCAGCTCCGCGCGGACATCCTGTCCTGCCTGGATGGAACTGCAGCGGCTCCGGCCAGCGATATTCAAGCAAGGCAGACAGAAGCTTTGCAGATTGCCACCATTCCGCAATATCTTGGGGACGCCAACCATATTGCCTCCCTGCTGTCACAGTACGGTTATACCTGCAGCCTCTTGTCGGTGTCGCCAGAGGAATTCAAAGGTCCTGTGCGCCTGCAGGCCGACCTCATTGTCTTCTCTCTGCTACGGGATCAGGACGAGCAACTCCGGCTGTACGATCTGTATGTAACGTTGTCACAACATCTGGATCCTGGTACACGGGCAGATATTGAAGGTTTGCTTAACCTCATCTCAAGAGAGCCTGATCCCGCCGCAAGAGCCGCTAGCTTCAAGCGGATCGAAGACAAACTGACAAGGGATCATCAGCTGCACATCCTCTACGAAAAGCCAGTTCAGACGGCATATCTTCCGTCTGTGCGAGGTGTTACCTTCAACAGCCAGGGCTGGGTAGACCTACGCCATCTGTGGTTTCCGCGCGGCATATAAAACAGCTCCGGCAGAAGACCCACCGGAGCTGTTCGTTCGTGTATTGAATTAGAACTTTATGCCTTACCAGGAAGGCTGTCCATAAGTCCCTTCCCGATTAGATTGGCGGAAGGCGGTTTCTTACCGACTTCTCTGGCCCACACGGAGAGCTGACCGATATGATGAATTTCGTGGGCAATCATATGGCGCATGATCTCGCCCCAGGCATCTGTTGACATCGATCCGTCTGGCTGCTGTTCCGTGAAGACATTCCGCTCCATCCCCTCATTCCAGCTCAGTACAAAAGGC
The DNA here is from genome assembly GCF_056121505.1 of Paenibacillus sp. LS-5. NCBI lineage: Bacteria > Bacillati > Bacillota > Bacilli > Caryophanales > Paenibacillaceae > Paenibacillus > Paenibacillus sp. LS-5. The sequence continues at coordinate 64,591 of NZ_JBWAVA010000022.1, forward strand.
TCCACCTCCAGCCGGAAGCGTGCATCAAGCTCTCTCACCTTTTCCAGACTGCTGAACTCGGCGAAATCCTCCTGGAAATCAGGTTTGCCCAACATTCCCATGGTCCAGCTCCACTCCACATCGGCTATATGAAATAATGTCTTCAGAATGCTTCCAACCCCGCCAACCCGCGGTTTGAGCAGTTCTTCCTCCGTCAGGTCTTCACACCACTTGTACCATTCCTCCCGAACCATCCAGTTATAGCGGAAAAACGTCTGCATGAAATCCCTCCAATTAATAGATATAAGAACAGCAAACTATTGTTAAATAGATCACAATTGTTTCCAGTTTATCACATCAGAGGAGGGACTCGGAAGGTAAAAAATACTTATAATTATTTCACCGATCCAACCATGCCGGCTACAAATTGCTTCTGCATCAGGAAGAATACCAATGCCGTCGGAATCGTACCGATCACAATTGCAATCATAATCATCCCAAAGTCTGGAGCATAGCCTGAGCCTAGCGTGGAGATCAGAAGCGGCATGGTCTTCGTCTCAGGAGTCTGCAGTACAATCAGCGGCCAGAGGTAGTTATTCCAGCTCGACATGAAGGTAATGATGGCACCGGCTGCATAAGTGGTTTTCATCGTCGGCAGATAGATCCGCAGGAAGATCCCCAGCTCGCTGAGTCCGTCCATACGTCCCGCCTCCAGCAGCTCCTTAGGAAACATCTTCGTGCTCTGCCGGAAGAAGAAGATCAGAAATGCCGTGGTCACCGTAGGCAATATCACCGCCGTCATCGTGTCGATCCCCATCCAAGGGAAGACATTGGAGATCTGTCCGAACATCCGGTACAGCGGAACCATCAAGGCGGCAAACGGAATCATCATCGACAGTAGCAGGATGTTGAATACGATGTCCTTTGCACGGCTGCGGAACACCTCAAAGCCATAACCGGCGAGCGAGGCGATCAGGAGTGCCAGAATCGTAGTCGTGATCGAGATTTTCGCCGAGTTGATGAGTGACTGCTGCAGATCTGTAGTTTCCAGCAGATTACGGAAGTTCTCCAGCAGATAAGAGCCTGGCAACAGCCGCCCGCGGGTAACATCAACAGACCGGTTTGTAGAGCTTACCACCATCCACAGAAATGGGAAGATCGAAATGGCGGCAGCAATACTGAGAAGCAGGTATGTGAAAAACCGTTTACTTTTAGCCATTATTTATCACCTGCCACTTTGAACTGGATGAACGACAACACTGCAATCATAATCACAATGGAATAGGATACGGTAGCCGCATAACCAAAGTCTGCTGCATATTTGAAGGATAGATTATAAATATATTGGGAGATCGTCTGTGTAGCGTTACCGGGACCGCCCTTCGTAATATTCATAACCTCGTCGAACAGCTGCAAGGTTCCGATAGTGGATGTAATAGAGGTAAACAGGATGATCGGCTTCAGCAGCGGTACGGTAATGCCGAAAAACTGCCGCGTTGCGGAAGCCCCATCAATTCTGGCTGCCTCATAGATTGAACTGTCGATATTCTGCAGAGCAGACAGATAGAAGATCATATTGTAACCGGTCCACCGCCAGGTAATCGCGATAATAATTGTGATCTTGGCCCAGAACGGATCGGATATCCACTGAATTGGCGTGTTAATCAGATGAAGATTCATCAGGAAAGTATTGACCAGGCCGTCGCCGGCAAACAAATATTTGAACACTACCGAGTATGCAACGAGCGAAGTTACACAGGGCAGAAAGATCGCTGTCCGGAAAAAACCTTTGAATTTCAGCTTACTGTCGTTCAGCAGCACCGAGATAAACAGTGCCAGAACGATCATCAGCGGAACCTGAACCAGCAGGAAGATAAAGGTGTTTTTGACCGATGTAATAAACGTTTTGTCTGACAGCAATCTTGTATAATTATCAAACCCTGTAAAGGTAAGGTTGGTTCCTGTCCCTGTCTGGAACGATAATATCAAAGCCTGCAGCATCGGATAAAAGTAGAATACAAAGATTAGGATAACGGCCAGCAGGACAAAGGACCATCCGGTGAGCGCGCTTTTTCTGCGAATGCTTAGGTTTGCATGTTTCACTAAGGCCCAGCCTCCTTGAAAGTATAAGTGTCATTAAAAACCCCCGGACGCACTTTCTTCTCCTGAACGTTAGGAGCAGCAAGATACGCCCAAGGGTTAATGGTTTGAACCGTTTTAGCTATTTAATCTGTGATTCGGCCTGGGCCTGGGCATCACTCAGTACCTTGTCGATATCCTTGCCGTTCATGTAGTTTTGCATTTCCACGATCAGAATATCCTCAATAGCATAGGTGTTGACACCATAATTCACGCTTGGAATCTGCTCTGTCCATGAAGCAAAATCAGAGACAACCTTTTGTCCGCCAAAGAATTCATTGGCCTGGCTGTAAGCCTCTCCACTCGATGCTGCTTTGAGGGTACCAATTACACCAATGTCTTTAAGCAGTTTTTGATACAGATCTGCATTAGAGCCAAAGGTCTTAGCCATGAAGTCTGCAGCAGTTTCTTTGCCGTCGACATTCATCACGTACCACGAGCTGCCGCCAAGGTTGGAGGCATGAACCGATTTATTGTTTGTCAGCTTCGGAAGCGGAGCAATACCCCATTTGCCGGATTGGGAAGCCTCAGCAGTAATCGACGGTGTAATCCAGTTACCGGTTGGCACGGATGCTACTGCACCGCTGTTCAGGGCCGCCACGAATTGGCTCCAGTCCGCATGTACATTGGCTACATTGGCTTCAGTAAGCTCTTTGTAGGTTTCAAATGCTTCCTTCAAAGGTGCATTGCCGGCAATGTTCGGTGTTTTTCCGTCTTCTTTCAGGTACCAGGAGCCAGCAGACTGAATCATCACACGAATCAAGCCAAGGTCGTTCGGATCTAGCGTAATCAGAGACTTTCCGGTTTTCGCTTTCACAGCTTTACCGATTTCAATGTATTTCTTCCAGTCTATATCCTGCAGATCTGACAGCTTGTAGCCGGCCTGTTCCAGATAATCGGTTCTGAAATATAGACCGGTTACCCCGGAGTCAAACGGAATCCCGTATTGCTTGCCGTCAAGGCTGGTTGGACCGCTTTTGTAATCTGCAAAGTCAGAACCTTTAATATAGCTGCTGAGATCGAAGAAGGAATCCTTATAAGCTTGAAGGAAGCTCTGGGACCGGTAATCCTCAATCAGTACTATGTTCGGCAATCCCTTGGTTGTCCCCGAGTTCAGGCCGGTGTTCAGCTTTTGAATAATATCGCTTTGGGCATATTCGACAATATTGATTTTTACATCCGGGTTGGTTTTGGCATATTCAGCTTTTGCTGCTTCCAGAGCGGCAATGTTAAAGGCAGGGTCCCACGCCCAGATTGTAATTTCTTTGGCCTGCGCGGTCTTGCCTCCGGCATTCCCCTCTTTTCCAGTGTTCGCCGCGTTGTTCTTGGCATTGGAACCGCAGGCAGTTAACAGCAGCATACAAATCAGTAGTAAGGCAAAGCTCTTTTTCATTTGTTATCCTCCCTTTTTTTGTGTGCTTGAGTGAGTGAATGCGCCTTTCTGTAAGCGCTTCCTGATTACATAGATAATCTTATCATCCGTCTTGCAGGTTCCGTTAGAACTTACTTTGTGTGGATTGGTCATTCTATCGCCTGTTTGTAAGCGTTACCTATTGCTTCCTTTGTTCTTTTTTTGGATATTGGTATTAATTTTGTCCACGCAATAGCGGAAGACGAATTTTGACAGCAGTGCCTTCACCCGGACGGCTCTTGATCGTAATCCCGTATTCTTCGCCATACAGCAATACAAGGCGGTCATGCACATTCCTGATTCCAATTCCGGTGAACTGCTGGCGTTTGCCCTCTGGCTCGGATAAAGGAAGATCCTGCTCATCGATCTCCATACCGTCTCCATTGTCGATGATTTCACAGACCAGCGAGCCGGCATCCTGAGAAATTAGCACATGGATGTAGCCTTCGCTTTTCTTCGTAAAAGCATGAAAAAAAGCATTCTCAATAAACGGCTGAATAATCAGCTTCGGCACATGAAACTCCATGCAGTCCGGTGAGATAAAGAAATTGACCCGGATCCGTTCGCCGTACCGCACATGGTTAATAAAGACATACGACTTCAGATTCTCCAGTTCCTGGGTTATGGTGATACTCTCACTAACATTGCTCAGCGCATTTTGCAGCATCGATATCAGAGCATGAATCGTATGCACCGCCTTGTCTTTGCTGCCCTGCTGCACCAGGAAATTAACAGAAGCCAGCGTATTGTAGAGAAAATGCGGATTGATCTGATGCTGTAAGGCAGCGAGCTCTGCTTGACGCTGATCTTTTTGTGTCTGAACCAATCGGGCCACATAATCATTCAACTCATCAAGCATGTAGTTGTAAGTATGCCCAAGCTCCTGAAATTCAAAGCTTCCGGTTACGGTAATATAATTATGGAAATTCCGGTGTGTGATTTTGGACATCTGCCGGGTGAGCAGCGTTAAGGATCGGGTAAGTTTCCGGGAGATCAAAAAAACAATGATCAGCGCCACGATCACGATAGACGAGCAGATCAAGACGACCGCCTTCTTATCAACCATCTGGCCGAGGGCGGTTTGTTTATCAATCAAATTGACGATATAAAAATCGTAGGAAGACAAATAATCTGCAATCAGAATAGAGTCTGTCCCCCTGAAATCGACATTCATATATTCAAGCTTCTGGGCTTCAATATCCTTGGCGTATCCCAGCAAATCTTCAGCCTTCTGCCCCATGAGGTCACTGCGGTTACTGGAGACAATGACTCCATCCATGTTCAGTATTGCCACATCGTTCCCAGTGCTAACAAAGCTGGCGTAAAAGGGCCGGAAGTCCTTTTCATGAATCGTAAAATACAAGGTTCCGTAAATATCGCTTGTCGTCCGCTCCATGAGCGCTTTGCTGCCAACGATTACCCCGTCTTTCTGATTCGAACCTGGTCTGGACTCCTGGTAGAACTGGTACATCAGTCTTTTGGGTTCAGCCAGTGTGTTTCGCGTCAGTTCATGCTCCCGCAGCTCTGCATCGGTCATCAGCAAATTATTGGTATTCGTGGAATAGCTGCGTCCGTTTTCCCCCATGATTTTGATCCCGACCTGGTAGGTGTCCAGCGTGGACTGGATTTTTTTCATTTGGGTTGTCATGTTGTAGAAGGTTCGCAGCTCACGCACAGAGGTGGAGTCCTCATCCGTCAAAAAGCTCTTAATCGTTCCGCTCAGTTGTGCATTATTGGTAGCCGTGACGATGGAATAATGGAAGGTTTCAAAGTTAGCCTTAATCTGGTTCAGCACCTTCGAATTCGTAATACTGAAAGTCTCCATGAACAGCTTCTCCGACATGCGGACTGTCGTCCAGGATGCCGAAATCGCTACGGCGATGATGCTGATGACCATAACAATAAAGATTTTGATAAACAAACTGTGAAATTTATAACGCTCCCAGTACCTTCGCATATCTATTTACTCCTGCCCATAAAATTGACGTCTATAGCCGCTTGGGGATAATCCGGTGTATTTCTTGAATACTTTGCAAAAATAGCTGTGATCCCCATAGCCGACCATACTGCTGATCTCGGAAATAGGGGCCTCCCCCGCCCGCAGCAGCTCTGCCGCTTTATCCGTGCGGACCGTGTTGAGATGTTCCTTGAACCCTTCCTGGTTGTGCGCCGTGAACAGACTCGATAAATACGAGGGGTTGAAATGGAAATGGCGGGCGAGTTCCGTCAGACTCAGCGGCTCTGCATAATGCTCCTCAATAAATTCCAGCAGCTTCTTCATATTGGCGTGACTGCCGGAAGCGGGTGCAGCCGAGGAAGCCAGCTCCATGACCCGGTCCAAAAAACCATCCAGAATCCCGGCAGCCGCATCCGCGTAAGGAGCCTCGTCAATCGAGCGGAAAAGGTCATATTTCTCCTCCTCCAGCACCTTCAAGTGACTGAACTGATTGGTCACATTGAAGATGATATTTCCCAGAAAGGATTTGAACTGAAAGACATCATTCTCATAATACGAGCAGAGCTCAGCCACATGCTGGCGAAGATCCGCAAAACCCTCCTCCAGCTGCAGCCGCTTGAGCTGCTCGGTGAACTGGCTCAGATTGAACTTTGGAAGTTCTTCAGGGAGTGGAGGCAATTCATCAGGAATCAGCACCATCAGTCCGGGAAAATAAAACCTGTATTGTTTGAGTTTCACATAACTGTCCTGATACACAGCCGCCGCCTCATTCACCGCGCCAAAGGCCATGCTCAGACTTATGCGAAATGCTGGTTCATGTCCGGCCTGCTTCAAGGCAAGATCTTGGAGTACCTGAACGGTATCCTTCCACATCGAAGCTTCCAGATTGATCAGAAGAAGTACGGAATCCGGCTGTACTCCGGATATGGCAACAGGTACCAGACCCGGAACCCTCCGTTCCAGAGCTTCGCTAATCGCTGTGTAAGGAATGTGCTCTTGTGAAGACTCTCCCAAGAATCTGAATTGTCCATTCGGAAAATATTGCTCTAAAAAGACTGCGTCTTCTGCATTTAGCTCATAACCGGAGATTAATCTGCTTAGCAGGGATTCTGGGGAACGACGTTGATCTTTTGCCGCCTCGGCAGCCCCAAGTCCGGGAATCCGCTCCCTGGTCTTCTGGAGAACCTGCAGCAGTGCTCCTGCTTCCAGCCTCGGCTTCAGGATATAATCAGCTACCCCGTGCTGGAATGTGGAGCGCACATACTCAAATTCACTGAAGCTGCTCAGCACGATAACCTCCATGTCCGGGTAATCCCGCTTCACAATCCGCGTTAATTCTTCCCCATCCATAACGGGCATCACAATATCAGTGATCAGAATATGCGGCTTCAAGGTGGGGAGGGTATTTAGCGCTTCCTGCCCGTTAGAGGCTTCGCCTACAATCTGAAAGCCTTCCCGCTCCCAATCCAGCACATATTTGATCCCCTGGCGGACCAGAATTTCATCGTCTACAATCAGTACCCTGCATAGCTCATTCAAGTGAATCCCCGCCTTCTTTCGTTATGATAATGAATAGCCTGCCACATATGAAGGGATTATAGAGCGCTATCACGGATATGGTCAAAGGATAATTTTTCCTTGGTAAGCTAAGACATCGGGGTTTCAGCAACAAAAAGCAGTAACGGCAGGGGATTACGCAACCGTTATGAGAACACAAAAAAACCGGTGAATTCATCACCGGTATCAACATTCCTATTTGAGATACATATGTAAAATAAAACCCATTTTTCCTGCGTTAACTATAAAATTAATATAGCATGGAAATGTCAAGATAGCAAGCATTTTTATGGAAAATGAAGAGAATCCATAGTCTCCCCTTCCGGAGAAGTCAGACTGGATCAACAAACGTCCTAATTCCATTTTATCTCAGCCTATCGGTAATGTTATGATCTTCTGCACGAAGGAGGTGCGCTGGATGCAAATTGAAGTCAAAGATATCCGGAAATCATTCAAGGTGTACAAACGGCCCGAAGGAAAATGGGGTCTGCTGAAGGGGGCCTTTATGCGCAATGTGACCCAAGTAGAAGCTCTTGGGGGAATCAGCTTTGAGATTAATGAAGGGGAGCTGGTCGGGTATATCGGGCCTAACGGTGCCGGCAAATCCACCACAGTCAAGGTGATGAGCGGCATCCTTACACCGGACAGCGGTGAATGCACCATTATGGGCAAGGTTCCCTGGAAGAACCGCGTGGAGCATGTGTCCAGAATCGGCGTCGTGTTCGGGCAGCGCTCCCAGCTGTGGTGGGATGTGCCGGTAGCCGACTCTTTTGATGTGCTTAAGGATATCTACGCCATTCCTCCTGGAGACTACAAGACAAGACTTGCTGAATTAACGGCAACCCTTGGTGTGGAAGCGCTTGTAAAAACACCCGTCAGACAGCTTTCGCTTGGACAACGGATGCGTTGCGAGTTGGTGGCAGCGCTGCTGCACCGGCCGAGAATCCTCTTCCTGGATGAGCCTACCATCGGACTCGATGCGGTATCCAAGCTTGCACTCCGGAACTTTTTGAAGGAGGAAAACCGTAAGTACGGAGTGACCATGGTGCTGACCACGCACGATATGGATGACATTGAAGCACTCTGCGAACGGGTGATGGTCATTGGGCATGGACAACTGTTGTACGACGGACTACTGGGTGGCCTGCAAGAGAAATATGCTCCAGAAGTGATTATGAAGGTAAACACGGATGCCATGATCGCTGCGATGTATAATGACCTGTCGCTGGTATAAAAACTTTTAGGAGGTGTATGATGAATTTCCGGAATACCTGTAAGGCCTGTGTCTCCCTCTTCCGCATTCGTATGGCTGAAGGGCTGCAATACCGTGCTTCCGCAATATCAGGGGTGTTTGTCAGTGTCTTCTGGGCCTTCTTGGAGTGCGTACTGTTCACCGTATTTTATACATACAGCGACAACGGTGCCTGGAATAATAACGGCCTTTCTCTATCACAGACCATCTCCTACGTATGGCTGGCCCAAGGCCTGTTTGTGCTGCAATCAATGAACATTGACGGTGAGATTATGGCCAAAATCAACAACGGTGATGTCGGTGTGGAGTTATGCCGTCCGATGAATCTGTATACGCACTGGTTCGTCAAAAGCTCGGCAGGCAAGCTTGGAACCTCCTGGCTCCGCAGCCTCGCCACCATCCTGGCCGGGCTGCTGATGCCTGTCAGCTATGCGCTGGGGGCTCCTGCTTCCCCTCTTGGTTTTGTCTGTTTTCTTCTGTCAGTGGTGATGGCCTTTCTGTTGTGCTCCGCTTTTGCCATGTTAGTCACCTCCATTCGATTAAATATCACCTGGGGTGACGGGCCAACCTATATGTTATTACTGTTCAGCGGGATATTGTCGGGCACCTATCTTCCGCTCCGCCTCTGGCCTGACTTTATGCAGACTTTTCTGTATCTTCAGCCCTTTGGGGGATTCGCAGATATACCAGTCCGGCTGTATGTCGGCAGTCTCTCGCCACCAAGTGCCCTGCCTGCAATCGGTTTACAGTTTTTTTGGAGTGCCCTCTTTGTATTCATCGGACGGTCGATCATGACCCGCAAACTAAAAAGTATTATCGTGCAGGGAGGTTAACAGAAGGATGATTGCTGAAGGCAAAATCTATTTCAAATATTTGCGGATGCATTTGTTGTCGGGAATGGAATACAAAGGCTGGTGGCTAATGCTAATCCAGGTGTTTGTTGTGGTCGTCTCCGACCCCATCGCTACCGTGCTCCTCTTCTCACGCTTCGGCAACATCGGGGAATGGACGGTCGCCCATATTATACTGGTCTATTCCCTGGCTGTGGCTTCTTTTGGACTTGCGGAGAGCCTGTGCCGCGGCTTTGATTATTTCCCCTGGCAGATGCTGCGCTCCGGTGACTTTGACAGACTGCTGCTCCGTCCCCGTTCCCTGTTCGTTCAAGTCGCTGCATCCAGATTCCATCTGCACCGTCTGGTCCGTCCCGTTACGGGAATATGCGCGGCAGGCTGGGCACTCTCCGAGCTTGGTGTTTCACTTACCTTGGGGAAGATCGGCTTTCTGATTATGGCACTGGCAGGGGGGTGCATTATGTACTGCGGGGTGTTCGTCCTTACTTCAGGGCTCGCGTTCTTTACCATCAAAGGGCTGGACTGGATCTATATCCTGACCAATGCCAGCTATCAAATCACACGCTGTCCTGAGCCCTATATGCCGAGAGCACTAAAAAACATGTTCAGCTTTGTACTGCCCATGTTATTTATCAGCTTCTACCCTGCAGCCACGGTATGCGGCTGGAACTATCCGCAGTGGTTGGGCTACTTGGCCCTCCCTGCCGGTGCAGGGTTTCTGGGCTTCTCTCTGCTGGTCTGGCGCTTTGGGGTACGGCATTATAAGAGCACGGGCAGCTGATATTTTGAGAGTGTACTGTTGGAAGCCATAATCGCCCACCGCAGATTCATAGCAAATAAACTGGGTGAACAAACCGCAAGGAGTGCACTAATGCGAGCTAAGATGCTTGCGGTACCCTTCTACCTTTTCCTCCCGATAACCCATGGCTTCATAAAAAACATGCGCTTCCTTCCGCTTCTCGCCGGATACGAAAATGATGTAATAGCAGTCTTTTTCATGTGCGATGGTCTCCATGGCAGTCATAAGCTTCTTACCGAGGCCTTGACGCCGTGCCCGGGAAGAAACAACCACATTCTCAATCACCATGAACGGACGGCAATCGCCAATGAGATCCTGGCACACGATGCCCATCATTGAACCCAGCAGCTCCCCGTCCACATAAGCGCCTAATAATATGTACCGGTTATCGGCCTTGATCGACCGAAATGCAGCTTCCAGCTTTTGCGGATCTGTAGGACGGTCGATCAGCTCATGGTAAAGTTTGTTCAGTGCGTCCAAAGATTCGAATTCAATTTCTTTAATAGTGATCATATACAGGCACCCGCTTTCTAATGATTGATAAGACTATTCCTCTTCATACAACACGATATTCCTTAAGCACAGCCTCCACACGCTCTTCGACCGTCATATCCCCTTCCAATCTCAGCACGGGACATTGCAGCTGTGACATCCAGTCTTCATGAAGCACTCTGCTTCTAACTTCCGGCCCTGCTGTATCGTACAAAGACGCCCACTCCATAAAGGCTTGTACCTCTTGGAACATGCTTCCTCCAGGCAGACTCTCCGCACCATAGCGCTCAACTTCCCTGGCTCGTAGGCGTTCAAGCCGAACTTCCTGGGGAATCCACAGAAATATAACCAGATCAAAACGCGGGCGCAGAACGTCACCCCAACCACAGACTGCACCGGACAATATCCAAGGCTCCTGCTGATCGAGATCGCGCTGGATCTCAACCAGCCTTTCATTAATCTCCGTCTGTCTGGTATATTTATGCTCCCAGAAATAATCGTCGCTGTCCAAATGAACATGCGGCAGATGATCTGCCAAACTTCGTCCGAGTGTGCTGGTTCCAGAACCTGAAGCTCCCATGATATGAATTCTGCTGTACATATGCCCTCCTGTTCATGAACGGATTACAGCCCATTGTATATTTTGGGACAAAAAAGATACAGCGATACATCTCACTGTACCTTTTTCTGCTACAAATGTCCGGCCTCACTCCGAGATATCCGGTGGAATCCTCCGCGCCATACCCGTTGCAATGGCGGCCCGAATCACCGCATCACGTATCTCTTCAACCACTTTCTCGTTAAAAATACTCGGGATGATATATTGCTCATTCAGCTCATCCGGATGAACCACAGAAGCTATCGCCTGTGCTGCAGCCAGCTTCATCTCCAGATTGACTGTTTTGGCCCTGCAGTCCAGCGCCCCGCGGAAAATCCCGGGAAAACAAAGCACATTATTGATCTGATTGGGATAATCGCTTCTTCCGGTAGCCACTACCCTTGCGTAAGGCTCAGCCAGCTCCGGCTCAATCTCAGGGGTAGGGTTAGCCATAGCAAACACGATATTATCCTCCGCCATACTCTGAACATGCTCTACTTTCAGGATGCCACCGCTAGAGACGCCAATAAACACATCCGCCTCAGCAATAGCCTCCGTCAGTCCTCCAGTCAGCCCCTCAGGATTGGTTGCCCCGGCAAGCCAGCTCCACTCCGCATTGTCATAGCTCTGCCCCCTGTGCAGAATGCCTGCCCGGTCAACGGCATATATCTTCTGTGCACCCGCCGCCAGCAGCAGCCGGCAGATTGAAACACCCGCTGCCCCGATGCCCACAACGACAATCCGGCAATCCTCTACTCTTTTCCCAACGACTTTAAGTGCATTCAAAAGACCAGCCAAAGCTACAACCGCCGTCCCGTGCTGATCGTCATGAAATACCGGAATATCCAGTTCCGCAGACAACCTCCGTTCAATCTCAAAGCAGCGGGGAGAGCTGATATCCTCCAGGTTAATGCCCCCAAACCCGGCAGCAACCGCTTTCACAATTTGGATGATCTGCTCTGGGTCTTTGGTGTTCAGACATAGCGGAAAAGCATCGATATCTGCAAGCTGTTTAAATAACATGGCTTTGCCTTCCATCACAGGCATCGCCGCTTCCGGCCCGATATCGCCGAGACCCAGTACCGCAGTGCCGTCGGTGACGACAGCTACTGTATTTCTTTTCATCGTTAGTGAATAGGCTCTCCCCGGGTCCTCGGCTATCGCCATACAGACACGCGCCACACCAGGTGTGTAGACCAGTGACAGATCCTCACGGTTCTTGATCGGCATCTTCGGTGTGATCTCGATTTTGCCGCCAATGTGAGCCAGAAAGGTACGGTCCGATACATTAATGACCTTAATCCCCGGCATGTCTGCCAGTACCGTGATAACCTCGTCATTTGCGGCATCCTGCACATTTACCGTAATATCCCGTGTGGTTACATCCTTGCCTGCGCGAATCACGTCAATGGCCACAATATCGCCACCAACCGCAGCCAGCCTCGAAGCCACATCCCCAAAGGTCGCAACCGACTTGCGGATTTCCAGCCGGATGATCATCGTTGTTGCAATCGACATAGAGTCAGCCTCCTTGATCTGAGCAATCTATGTCCAATATACTACAGTTCACACTTTATACATAATTGTATCTTTTTATTCCAGCTCCATTTGCCCACATAGGCTCTCAGCCCTTCAACAGCTTGCTATCTGTTCTATTCCCAGAGCTAAGCACTTTCATAACCGCCGCATAACAGGATTCTTTGAACACGGCATGAAGCTCATCATTGTCGGTCATCAGCCACTGGATCAGACAGCCGTCGATGATTGCACGGATGACGGGGGCCGTTGTCTCCGGGGACAACTCCTTGGCAAAAATCCCTTCCGCCTGCCCCAGCACCAGCACCTCCGTACTTATCCGCGCACAGTTATCATAGAAACGCTGGTTAATCTCCCGGTAGACGGGAGTCCGGCTCGCCCGGGCCAGGAAATCGAGGTACACCCGGTAAAAGGAACGGTTCTTGGCAGGTCCCGGAAACGCGGAGTCAATGTAGGCCTGAAGTTTGCCGGTCGCTGTCTGCTGCTCCTGCACGGCTGCCAGCTCTTTAGCGGATATTTTACTTGTCAGCCATTCCAGCAGCTCTGCCAGCACAGCATCCTTATTGTCAAAATAATAATGCACGACCCCCTTGCTGACTTCAGCATGATCGGCAATCGTCTGCAAGGTCACAGAATCATACCCCAGCTCGGACAACGCCTGAAAGGCTGCGGACAGAATCTGTTTGCGTTTCTCTTCGGACTTCTTATAACGTACCATGGGACCCCCACCAATTCAGAAATAATGTACATTATATCATAGAGATTAAAAAGTTGACCGGTCAGAATAAATATTATATAACAGACTTACCCATTACTGCTCGTCTAAGGAGAGACCTACATGACAGAAACCTTTCAAGCTTTGGTTGTGGACAAAACAGACACGTTTTCAGTAGCGGTACAGCCGCTGACTTTGGAGAAATTGCCAGCGGGAGAAGTACTGATCCGCGTTGCTTATTCCAGTGTGAACTATAAAGATGGACTTGCGAGTATCCCTAACGGAAATATCGTCCGTAATTATCCTTTTATCCCTGGGGTCGATTTGTCGGGAACAGTTGTCTCCTCCGCTGACCCGCGCTTTCAGGAAGGGCAATCCGTCATTGCCACCGGATATGGGATCGGCGTATCCCATTACGGAGGCTTCAGCGAGTATGCGCGTATCCCGGCCGAATGGGTTATGCCTTTGCCGGAGGGGCTTACATTGCGGGAAGCAATGATCTACGGTACTGCCGGCTATACTGCCGCCATGTCTATTCTCGCGATTGAAGCACACGGTGCTGCACCGGATAAGGGTAAAGTACTGGTCACGGGTGCAACCGGAGGTGTTGGCGGAGCGGCTGTTGCGATGCTGGCCAAGAAAGGCTACCAGGTTACAGCAAGTACCGGCAAAACAGATGCAGCTGAATATTTACAGACTCTGGGTGCTTCTGAAGTCATCTCCCGTGAGGAGGTCAGCGCCGGTTCAGGTAAACCGCTGGACAAGCAGTTGTGGCAGGCAGCTGTTGATGCCGTCGGTGGTGCTCCACTAGCAGCCGTACTCAGCAAAATCGCCTACGGCGGTTCTGTTGCGGCCAGTGGACTAACCGCAGGAACTGCGGTTCCGACGACAGTTCTGCCTTTTATCTTGCGGGGTGTCAGCTTACTTGGAATTGATTCGGTCGCTTGTCCGCTGGAGCAGCGCATTCAGATTTGGGATCGGATGGGGTCCGATCTGAAGCCTGAACGACTGGATGCGCTTGTGGACCGTGAGGTCACCTTAGCCGAGCTGCCTGCTGCACTGGAAGATATCCTACAATCCAACACCAGAGGCCGCGTATTGGTCCGTTTGTCTTAAACAGTGAAGCCACCGCAGGGAGTACGGACTGACCCCATAAAGTGAGACAAATCAAAACACCTTCAAGAGAATGAAACTCTGTCGTAAGATAGGGAGATATC
>NZ_JBWAVA010000023.1:0-70629 GCF_056121505.1 Paenibacillus sp. LS-5
AGCTTCAAGCTTTATCTCATATGAATACGTTGTGAACTTTTGTCCTTTTTTCACCATAAAAATGCACCCCTTAGATTTCATCGGATAAACCAGGGGTTTATTCCAATGTCTATTCTAAGGGGTGCACTTCAGTCATAGAGGCCGGGCCTATTTGCTGCAGCTGTGTAAAGACAGCTACTGCATTTCAAGAGGGTTGACCGCAAGCAGATCCGATACGCTGCGGTGGAAAACGAACGGGTATGCTGCGATGGAATGCGGGCCGGAACGCTTCTTTACCGGGCAGATCTGGCCTGCTCCTCGCGCATCCACTCCGACAGCTCGCGTCTGAGCTGTAGAAATTCGTGAGAATCGGTGATTTCTCCGCGCCGCGGACGCGGGAAGGGGACATCGATGGTATGCAGAACGGAACCGGGACGTCCGGAAAATACGTAGATGCGGCTGGAGAGAAGGAGTGCTTCCTCGATATTATGGGTAATAAATAGGACGGAACGGCGGTTCTCCTCCCATAGCTCCAGCAGCCAGCGCTGCATCTGCTCGCGGGTGAGCGCATCCAGCGCGCTGAACGGCTCATCCAGCAGCATCAGCTCTTGCGGTGCGAGCAGCGCCCGCAGGAAGGCCGCCCGTTGCTGCATACCGCCTGATAGCATATGCGGGTAGGCACGTTCAAACCCGCCCAGACCGACCTTGCCAAGCCAGTGGCGGGCAACCGTCCGCGCTTCGGCCTTCGGTTGGCCTTTCAGTTCACCGGCGAGCAGGACGTTGTCCTCAATGGTCCGCCACGGGAATAACGCAGGCTGCTGGGGCATGTAGCTGATCTCACCGCGTTGACCGGTGACGTTCTTACCGCTCATGCTTACCGTTCCGGTACCCGGCAGCTCCAGGCCGCCGATGATATGAAACAGGGTGCTTTTACCACAGCCTGAAGGGCCGACAATGGAGACGAATTCCTGCGGCTCAACGGTTAGTGATACATTGTCGAGTACGCGGGTCTCCCGGCCTCGGTGGAAGTAGGACTTGGATACGCCTCTTACATCCAGCGCAGGAGGGAGGGCTGGAGCTTCGGACATGTGCCCGAAGGGAACCTGTTCCCGGGTGTTCAAGTTTGGATGCCCTGCTGTCAAATCATTCATCCCCTTTCCGGGAAGTGTAAGTATCATGAGGTCTTGCGCGGCTTCCAGCGTACCAGCCATTTCTCGAGAAGTGCGATCAGCGCAAACAGCACCAGACTAAGAAGAACAATAATTACGATGGCGACGAACATCCGGTCTGTGCGGTAGGAGGCCTTCTGCAGCAGCATGTAGTAGCCAATGCCCTTGTCTGCACCGATCCACTCGGCGACTACAGCGCCCATTACTGCGTAGGTCGCGGAGATTTTAAGACCAGAGAACAGGGCTGGCAGAGAACCGGGAAGCTCCAGCTTCGAGAAGATTTGCCACTTGCTGGCCCCGGCCATTTTCATATAGTTCATCATGATCCGGTCGCTTTGGGCCAGCCCGCCCATAGCGGCGACGGCAACCGGGAAGAAGCAGACGAGTGTGATAAGTACGATTTTGGGCAGTAGTCCGAACCCGAACCAGATAATCAGCAGCGGCCCCAGAGCGATGGAGGGCACGTTCTGGCTGAGAATCAACAGCGGGTACAGTGCTCTTCTTAGCCAGGGCACCAAATGCAGCAGCAGAGCGACAATGAGGCCAACGCCTGTGCCGATCGGGAAGCCGATCAAGGTCAGCCGCAGCGTAGCGGCCGTATGTGCCCAAATGCCCGAAGCATTTCCCCGGGATTCGCGCGCGATATCGCCGGGGCTTGGCAGCATCCAGGAAGGGACGTGAAGTACGGAAACCGCCAATTGCCATACGCCCAGAAAAAAGATGACCGCCACAAGGGGCGGCCAGATTTGGTTCCAGTACGATCTCACGGCCGGTACTTTTCCGTCAGCTTGTCCATGCTGATTCCGCTGGGGTTATGAGCAATCTTGATTTGCGAGATGACGCTGGGGCTGCCCGATGCGATCAGCGCTTCATGCATTTGGCGCACCACTTCAAGCAATTCGCTGAGTTCGCCCTCCATTGTCGTTTCCAGCGGATTCACCTGGTGCTTGACGCCCGATTGCTGAATGACCTCTATGGCCTTATCCACATAAGGAATGGAATCCTCGTTATTCGGAGTTTTCGGAATGACTTGAATGCTAAGCAGGGTGTTTGCCATCTCAATCAGATCCTTTCGGGTTTTGTATCGTGAACTTTGCAAGGTTAATATATATTACTTGCTCTCCGGCAGATAATCATTCGTGAACGCCGAAGCAGCATCCAGCGGCTTGTCCAGCAGCTTCAGGCCGTACATCCAGTCGGCGTATTTCTGCCAGACCTCGGCTTTCTGCTCTCCCCATCTGGAGGCATCGTCCGTATATTTCGGGCTAAGCCACTTCTGGCTGGCCAGGACGAGCTTAGGGTCCAGATCCGGCACAGCTTTGGAGAGGATGGCGGCAGCTTCTTCCGGCTTGTCGATCGCATATTGATAGCCTTTGGAGGTAGCAGCAAGGAAAGCCTTCACCAGCTCCGGATGCTCAGCAATTTCCTTCTCGCTGGTCGTCAGCACTGGGGTGTAATAATCCAGCTGAGGCGCGTAATCCTTCAAATACAGCATATCCAGCGGCTCACCGCGCAGTTCAGCTTCAATACCGGTCCAGGCATAGAATATCCAGGCAAAATCGATGTCACGTTTCACGGCGGTGAAGAAATCGGCTTCTCCGATATTGACCAGCTTCACCTTTTTGACATCGCCGCCTTCAGGGTCCATGATCGCCTTCATGGCAGCTTCCTCAGCCGGAGAACCCCAGCCGCCGTAAGTTTTACCTTCGAAATCCTTTGGTGTCTTGATATTGCGGTCCTTCGGAGCGGCAAACCCCGAGGTGTTATGCTGGATGATAGCGGCAATCGAGACGAGCGGCACATCCTGCAGGCGGGCCAAGGTGAGCGCCTCCTGGGCACTGATGCCAAAAGCAGCTTCGCCCGAGGTAATCATCGTGTCGGCTCCCGCTGCACCCGGCTGTACAATTTCTACATCCAGGCCTTCCTCCTTGTAATAACCCAGCTCCTTGGCAGCATAGAGGCCGGTATGGTTAGTATTCGGCGTCCAGTCCAGGGCCACCTTGATCTTGGTCAGTTCCTTTGGCGCGTCCGTTTCTACAGCGGTTGCGGTTGCTTCCGGTGCGGCGTTGCTGTCTCCAGAGGGTGCAGTGCTATTTCCGCCGGAGTTGGTTGTATTGCTGCCGCACCCGGCCATGATGATAACCAACATGCAGCTGATGCAGAGCATTAGTGCTTTTTTGACTCCCATTGCTATTCTTCTCTCCTTCCAGCTACCCAGTCTTCTTAATTCTGATGATGTCCATACCAAAAAAAGCGCCCCGAAGATCGGGACGCCAGCAATTGCGTTAGGTGGCCGCTTAGCCGAAGTGGCTGAATGCGGGTGATGATTCCTACGCTGGCATTATCCAGATCAGGTATAAGGGTCAGTATCTTTAACGGGATACACTCTCAGCCAGCCAATTCCAGCCCCCCTGGTACTATGAAGTTATGGGTGTTGCTGTGTTCTTACGCTGTATTATAGCGGTCCCCTTCGGGGTTGTCCAGTACCAGCCCCAGATTCTGGCGGACTGCCAAACCTCACCAGACAGTGGACTTTCCAAATTGTATATATTAAAATTGTTACTTTACAATTCTGTTTTAATAAAGGAGTGACTCTTATACTCACTGATCAGCAAAATGCCGGAGAACGGCTGAAGGTGCTAGCGGAACAGTTGGCGGAGGAGGTCACTATACGTCAGTATGAGCGGCAGCCCGAGCTGCAGCACAGGTTCGGCCCTTCCGGAATGGCAAGAACCAAGCAGGATTCACTCTATCATTTACGGTATCTGGCGCAAAGTGTGGCGCTGGACAGTCCGCTTTTATTCATTAATTATATTATCTGGCTTAAGGTGCTGCTCGCACAGTACAAAATTACGGCTGAGGATCTGCAGATCAATCTGGGACTGATGAAGGAAGCTGTAGCTTCACAGGTAGAGACGCCGGAAAAAGAGCTGATTCTCAGCTATCTTGATATAGGAATCCACCATGCGCTCGAAGAGCAGAACCTGCCGCCCTTTCTTCAACCGGAGAAACCCTATTTCCGGGAGGCCGAAAGGTACCTGAAGCTGCTGCTGGACGGCGAACGCCGTAAGGCTTCAGAATTTGTGCTGGGGCTCCATGATGAGGGCGTGCCTATCCGTGATCTTTATCTGCATATTTTTCAGAGCAGCCAGTATGAGATTGGCCGTCTATGGCAGCTGGGTCACATTACTGTCGCTCAGGAGCACTACTGTACAGCCTGTACCCAGAGTATTATTTCCCAGCTTTATCCGCGTTGGATTCAGGCGCAGGAAGGGAAGAAGACTCTGGTTGCAGTCGGAGTCGGCCAGGAGCTGCATGAGATCGGACTGCGGATGCTGGCGGATTTCTTCGAAATGGAGGGCTGGAACACCTTTTATCTGGGCTCCAACATGCCTGCAGAAGGTCTGATCCGGTATCTGAAGGAACAGCCTGCCGACCTGCTGGCCATCTCCATCACCATGACTTTTCATGTATCGGAGGTTCAGCGTCTGATAGCTTCCATCCGTACACATGCGGAACTGAATCCCATCAAGATTATGGTTGGCGGAATGCCCTTTAATATAGACAGAGAGTTATGGCAAAAAGTCGGTGCTGACGGCTATGCCCCTGATGCCAAGGGGGCGCTGGAAATAGCGGGGCGTCTTATTCCTGATGCGTGACTCCGGGAGAATTGACATAGAAGGCGGGAGAAGGAAATGACCGACCATGAGCAAGAGATCCGGAAACTGAGAGAGACGATTGAGAAGCTCTCTAACCAGGTGATCCAGGGACAGCAAAGAGAAGAACAAGCCCTGGCTGAATTTTCTGCGATGAACAATGAATTAATTACGATGCACCGGTTGCTCACCAAGAATAGTGCCAGCCTTAAAGCCATGAAGGAAGAGGCGGAACGGGCCAACCGGGCAAAAAGCCTGTTTCTCGCTACAGTAAGCCACGAGATTCGTACGCCGATGAACGGAATTGTGGGGATGACTGAGCTTCTGGAGGCTGAGAACCCGACGGATGAGCAGCGGATTCATCTGGAGGTCATCCGGGAATCGGCACAATACCTGCTCCAGATGATCAATAATCTGCTGGATATCTCCAAGATTGAAGCCAGCAAAATGGAGCTGCAAAAGGCTCCGCTGAGCATACGCAATCTGCTTGAACATGCGGCAAGTCTCCTCTCTCCTGCCGCAGTGAAGCGCGGAAACACTCTGAAATGGCAGGTTGCAGGCAGTGTTGAGAGTACACTGAATGGAGACTCGTCCAAGATTCTTCAGGTGCTCATTAATTTGCTGGGGAATAGCATTAAGTTCACACAAGACGGAGTGGTGGAGGTACGCGTAGGACTGGCTGAAGAGGATGGCAAGCATCAGACGCTGTGCTTCGAAGTCAGGGACGAGGGCATTGGCATCCCGCTGAAGGCTCAAGCCGGGCTGTTCCGGCCGTATTCGCAAGTCAGCCAAGAGTCAGAGATGGCAGTAGAGGGAACAGGGCTGGGGTTGTCGATCTGCAAGTCGATGGTGGAGCTGATGGGGGGTGCGATCACGGTGGATAGTGCACCTGGCCAAGGCTCAACCTTCCGGTTTGAGATAGCGCTGGGCAAGACCGCCCGGCTGCAGGACAACCTGAATGCCGCTGAGGCTCTCCTGCTCCTGCCGGAGGCCCGCTTCAGTACAATGCCGGTGCTGGTTGCTGAGGACAATGGACTGAACAGCACACTCCTGCTGCTGCAACTGAAAAAATTGGGCATTACCAATGTAGAACTGGCCAATAATGGAAATCAGGCTATAGAAGCTTGGCAGAAGAGAGACTTCGGGCTTATTCTCATGGACAGCAGGCTGCCGGGCATGAATGGCGGCGAGGCGGTCCGGAGAATCCGCCAGCTGGAATCCACAGGAACAAGGATGAGAATTCCCATTATTGGTGTGACCGGGGATGGATCAGAAGAGAGCCGGGAAGCGTTTTTTCATGCGGGGCTGGATGACTGGGCCGTGAAGCCGCTGAATCTGGATAAGCTGAAGCAGCTTCTGGACAGATGGTTCGGGCCCAAGCCCTATATTCCGGTATTGAATCGGGATACAGTGTCCGGCATCCGGGAAATGGACGGGGAGGAAGAGCCGCAGCTGTTTCGGACGCTTGTCGATATGTTCAAGGAAGATACCCCGCTGCGGCTGGCTGCCCTGCAGGCAGCGGCGGAGGCCGGTGACCTGCAGGAGATGGCTTCGGTAGCCCATAGCCTGAAATCCGGCAGCCTTGGACTGGGAGCGCAGTACTTCGCCCATGTATGCGCAGGCGTTGAGCAGCATGCCAGAAGAGGAGAATATGAACGGGCGGCACTGCTGCTTCCCAGGCTTGCGCCTGCGTATGCGGAAGCCTGCCGTGAACTGGAGAGCCTGCTGTAGATCAGCGGGCTCTTTTTCTTTTTCTGCGGCGGCTGCGGATTCCGTTCCATAGCTGCTTCAGACTCAGGCCGATACTGACAGCGATCCCTGTGAAGGTGACGAACAGCGCCAGATATTCAAATGGGGAATACTCCAGCATTTTGCTCCAGTCAATCTTGCCTTTAAGGTCCTCGATCACCTGATTCATGCCATAAATACCGCTCACGACGGTGAACACCGTCAGGATCATGAGCAGTGTGTCCCGCCGCTTGGCCTGGAATTTCTCCTGGTATTGAAACAGGTCATTCAAAGTCATTTTGACCTCTTCAAACAGGGCGTCGTTCCCGTAGACTTTGCGCAGCTGAAAAAAAATCTCCCGGCCCTGGGACTGCGAAATTAACTCCAGAAAATAAAATTTGGCAGAGAACTTGTTAATCATAAAAATCAGGTTCTCGATTTCATCCACATCGTGGTTAATGCGCAGCCGAGAGTGGATGTTGGCCAGCTTCAGCAGAACGATTTTATGAAATATGCTCAGCAGCAGCCCATAGTAATATTCTCCATACATCTGATTAATAAGCTGGGTGGTCAGCTCAGGTTCAGCCCGGCTCAGGCAGCAGAATGTCTGCTCATTCGTCAAATAGTAAGTGTCCGGTCCCCAGCGGTTGTAGCAGTGTTCCTCGCAGTAATCCCGGATGTATCCGGGATCGCTGGCACTGATGTACGGTGTGCCTTCCACGGTAAGGCCATCCAGCTGGGAAGCACGGTACTGCTGCTCCACACTGATCTCACCCTCCTGGCCCACCTGCCCGTCAAAACCGTAAAAGGCCTGAACCAGCATTCTTTCATCCACAAAAAACGGTAAAGTCTCAAAATAAGCCCCATTGATTTCTGAAGGGTCGAGAAAAGGCTCCAGTCCGCTCACTAAATTCCTGAACACAAAATCCTCTACCTCATCAAAGGAGCGGTCATGGCAATGAATGGAGGTTTGTTTATCCCTTAAGGATACATCCTCCAGCGTACGGAAGCGGTCGGCAAATTCGAGGGCAATGCTGAAGGGGAGATGCTCCTCCTCTATGCTGACTCTAATGGTTAGGAAGCCGAGTTCGAAAGGACAGACGAATACATCCGTAGAGAGCACCTGGAAATGAACTGACTGTCCGGGCATCTCCATCCTGCAGGGAAGCTGATTGGCCCGGGAAAAGCGGCGGAAGGAATCTTTGTCCTTCTCACGGGGGAACAGCACATGGGCCGCAAACGGGAGGTAGCTCCGCTCCATTTTTTCATGGGAAACACAGTAGCCTTCGCCATAATAAGCGTCTTCCAGGTCTTTGTTGTCCAGAAAAAAACGGGTAAATCCCTCACGGGTCAGATGTTCGATCACTTTCGTGTCTTCACCCTCCTTGAGGGAGAAGGGGAAGATGAACTGCAGCAGGGCGGTATGGAGTGTTGGTTCAGAAGCTAAAGGGGTAAGTTCAGGCATCAATAGTTCCCACCCTTGCACAAGATATTTACATGAATTATATTACCCTATTTTCCAGGCTGCCACGCTTAACAGGAACAGCACGGCGGCAAAAGCAGCCAGCAGTCCCGAAGTCTGGGCGATCTGCAGATGATCCATGGACCAGCCGGTCACAAGCGGCAGCACCGCTCCGCCGATCCCGCCGGCAGCGATCATAATGCTTGGAGTGGACTCTTCGGCTCCGGGTAGCAGCTTGCTGGAGAAGACAAGTGATATGGAAAAGATGCCGGACATGCACAGCCCCAGCAGTGCCAGCACGGCAAAAGCGGCAATACGTTGCTCAGCAAACGGAAATAGCGCCAACAGCAGCAAGGTAGAGAAGCAACTAACCAGCACATATCTTCGATAGGAGATCCGCTCGGCAACAACTCCGGCATACAGCCGCCCAGCAGACATCGCCAGCCAGAAGAAGGTGACGGTCAGGGCCGCCGAAGCGTCGCTCATGCCGAGCTTGGCAATGAAGATTGCCGGCATGAAATTGACCAGGCTCATCTCCGTACCGACGTAGAGAAAGAAGAAAACAATGAACAAGCCGAGCAGCACCCACTGTTTGCCTTTATAGGGAAGCTTTCTTGAACGCAGGCGCTCAGTGCCCCGTTCCTTACGCGGGGGGCGTTCGTCGAGTACGCTCTGCAGGCGGCCGAACCCGCCCTTGGCCCAGAACAGCAGAGAGATCAGCGCAAAGACTGCGACGATCAGGAAGGCCAGTCTCCAGGCGCCTGCTGCAATTAACGGGCTTGCAACCAGCGGCATCACGAGTGCGCCTACGCCGAACAGCACCTCCAGCCGGCTCATGGCCACAGCGGTTCCTTCTGTGACAGCTGCTATAATGATGGTGCCGATGACGGCTTCAATCATGCCGAAGCCAAAGCCTGCGGCCACGGCAATGACATACATCCACCCCCATGGAGGGAGAAAAGCATAAGCGGTTTCCGCACACAGCAGCAGACCAGTGGCGATCAGCAGTCCGCCCCTTTTGCCGAAGCGGCGGTTGAGCAGCGGCGAGATCAGCACACCGGCTAGGAATCCGGCAAATTGGCTGAAGATCAGCTCGCCGCCTGCACTGTAAGTGCGGTCATAATGTTGCAGCAGAACGGGAAGAATAGAACCCAGCACCACATGTGCGAGTCCGATGACAAAGTAGGAGAGGCAGCCAATCCAGATCAATTTTTTCAAGTAGGGGAGCTCCTTTTGTAGTGGGTTAATGGCTGGATTCAGGATTCATTACGGATTCATTACCCTCAGAACGGGTACACTAATATAAACAACGGTTTTATCATAAATCCAAATTCCCGACGTGGATATATAAACTTATATTCACATGATTAGAGAGGAGCTATTTCGTCAATGGATAACAAAGAGCTGGAGCAGACGATCATCAAGGTGCTGGATGACAACAAATTCGGGTCCTTCGGCACGATAGAAGCCGGCAACAAACCTAAGGTGCGTTACATGGCGGTATTTCATGACGGGCTTCACATTTATTTGGCTACCAATCGCAAAACGCATAAAGTAGAGGAGCTGAGGGATAATCCGAATGCTTTTCTGCTGCTTGGATATGAACAGGGCGGCGGCAAGGATGTACTTGAGATTGAAGCCACTGTTGCCGTTACCAAGGATGAAGGCCTGCGGTCCAAGGTATGGAACAAAGAGCTGGAGAAATGGTTCAAAGGGCCGGATGATCCCGACTATGTAATCCTTGAGCTGAAGCCGACGCGGATAGAGTACATGGGTAAGAACCAGCAGCATGGAGTCTGGGAAGGTTCGGCGGCGGTCTCCGGTTAGTTGGAGAAAGGCTGTCCATAAGTGAACTGTACTCCG
Source organism: Paenibacillus sp. LS-5 (assembly GCF_056121505.1). Taxonomy (NCBI): domain Bacteria; kingdom Bacillati; phylum Bacillota; class Bacilli; order Caryophanales; family Paenibacillaceae; genus Paenibacillus; species Paenibacillus sp. LS-5. The sequence goes on from NZ_JBWAVA010000023.1 coordinate 9,858, forward strand.
TTAAATAGACAGGTAAATATAGCAAAGCAGCGATTCTTCCGTCATTTGGAGGATCGCTGTTTTTCGTTTTTATGAGGATTGCGGAATTTTTCTGCTGAATATGCATGCACCTCCTAAGGAGTTTGCTCATGGTGCTGGTCAGGCCGTGGCTGGCTAATGGGAAATCATGCTATACTTGGCCGTACAAGCCTTATCGACATCATGAGAGATGGAGGGGTTCCATGAGATGCATCGACTGTTCTCCAATTGAGCCGGTGGAAGACGAAGGGGATTTGAAATTCAGGCCCTGCACGGCTCCCTTTGCAGCCGCTGTAAGGGATGCAGGTTACGCGGTTGAAGAAGCACAAGACGCCGGGAAGATTACATATGGATCACGCGAGGAGCTCCTGCTTCTTCTGGAACAGCTGGACAGGCTTCAGAACGAGCTGCGCTTACCATTGTCGTTAAGCCTTAAGGGCCGGACTGGCAAGGTTTTGGTAGAGCGGTGGTTTACGCTGGAGCAGCTGAAACTCAGATTTACCAGTGAAAATCTGATTGCCATCATTGCCAACCACAATTTCTGCAGCCATATGCAGCCTATTGTGGATTTCAATGAGGCAATTATGGGCTTTGAGCTCTTGTTGCGGCCGCTGCCGGGAAGCGCCTCTTTTAAACCTTATGAGCTGTTTGAGATTGCCAGGCAGACCGGATTTCATTCTTTTCTTGACCGGGCTGCGCGTATATCAGCCATTGAGACCAGCGCAAAGCTGCTGCCCAAAGGGATGAAGCGGTTTGTTAATTTCCTGCCCTCCTCCATCTATAATCCCAAGTATTGTCTGACTCATACCTTTGAAGCCATCAGACGCCTCGGCCAGGCCCCGGAGGATTTTGTGTTTGAAGTCGTAGAGACAGAGAAGATTTCAAATATCCCCCATCTGCAGGATATTTTCAGCGAATATCGCAATCAGGGTCTGCTGGTCGCACTGGATGATGTCGGCGCGGGTCATTCCACCATAGAGGTTATGACGAGCCTGAGGCCGGATTATGTCAAGATTGACCGGGGGCTGATCAGCTTCTGTGATCAGGATGAGACGAAGCAGCTGGCCATCCGGGATATCATGAACCGGGCGTGGGATTTTGGAGCCAAGGTGCTGGCTGAAGGGATTGAGCGGCGGGAGGAATTTCTGTTCTGCCGGGATATCGGCATGGATCTTGGACAAGGATATCTGCTGGGTAAACCCTCAGACAAGCCGCCGGCCCGTTTTGGCCATATTGCATAATAGTATTCTATTCATCCTCGGGTACGCAGACGTTTCTCTATGCTGCCCCGGGGATTTCTTGTTGTGCCTAATGAAGAAGGGAGGATTTGAAGCTAATGGGTATTACGCTGTTGTATGTAGAAGATGACAGGGACATCGGAACCGCCGTTTCCGCTGATCTGAAGGAGCGGGGGTATGCTGTCCGCTGGCTGGAGAGCGGAGAGGGAGCTGCCGAGGCGGCGGCAGGCTGCCAGCTGGCCATACTTGATGTCATGCTGCCGGGGCTGGATGGATTCACGGTCGGGCAGCGGCTGAAGCGGGCGTATGCGAATCTGCCGATTCTGATGCTGTCTGCCCGCACTTCCATCGACGACAAGCTTCAGGGCCTGGAATTTGCCGACGACTATTTGACCAAGCCGTTTCATCCGGATGAACTGGCTGCGCGTATTGAGGTGTTGTTAAGACGGACAGGCGCTGCCCAGTCCACCCCCCTGACCCTAAAGCATCTGATGGTGTACGAAGGGGACAACCGGATTATAGAGGCGGACAGCGGAAAGGAAATTTTGCTTACTGGCAAGCAGTTTCAGATCTTCTCATATTTGCTGCGCCATCTGGGCCAGATCCTGACGAAAGAGCAGATCTATGAGGCGGTGTGGGGAGAGAGCTATATGGAGGGTGACAAGACACTGATGGTGCATATTCGTTATTTACGGGAGAAGCTGGAGCTTGATCCGGCCGCGCCGGAGATTATTGAGACCGTCCGGGGGATCGGCTACCGGGTACGCGCATGAGGAAGACGAGCCTTCTGCGTAAGGTGCATACCTCGCTGCTCTCCCGCTATCTGCTGATTATTATCGCCGCACTGCTGTTTATTCCCGCTGCGCTGCTAAGTATCCCGTTGACCATGACGGTGTATGGCCTGTTTACCGGATTGAGCCAGGAAGAGCGGCCGAAGGAATATGCGCCATATGACAACATAACTCAAGTAGAGAAGATCTGGCATAAGGAAGCTGCCGGGCTTCTTGGCAAACCGCCCGAGATGATTAATGAGCGGCTGCGGGCGTTAAGCACCACGTACAGCTTGGCTACGATCTTCTGGGTAGACGGGGAAGGGCGCACCCGGCTGTTATTGGAGTCTGCAAATCCGAAGCTATGGCAGGAGAAGGAACGATACTCCATTCCCTTGCAGTGGACTGCGGCAGAGGCAATCTCATTTATGAAAAAAAGCACAAACCTGGAGCCTTTGGGCATAGTCGCATTTGTAGGTGATCATTCGGAAGCCGGAGAAGGGTTTATAGTGATGCAGATTCCAGGCGTCGTCAGAGAGCAGACTTCTTTTGACGGGATTAGTATATGGTTTACGCTAGTTATCCTTTTACTTTTTACAGGTTTCATTATCGTCTCGCTGCTGTTCTTCATCCAGATCCGCAAAAGGCTGGTACGGCTGCAGACAGCTATGGCTTTTACTGGAGAAGCTGGTGTGCCTCCATTGATTGCCCCAGGCAAGCCCGATGAGATTGGCCGTCTGGAAACTGCTTTTAATACCATGGTCACCGAGCTTGCGGCCAGCCGTGTGCGTTCGGCGGAAGAAGAGGGGCTGCGCAAGCGGCTTGTCGCTGATTTGTCCCATGATCTGCGTACTCCGCTTACGGTAATCCGAAGTCATCTTCATCTTCTTAACAAGGAACAGTTGACCGGACGCGGACAGGAATCCCTGAAGCTTGTGGATGAACGGATTGAAAGCATGGGCATCCTGATCGAAAATCTGCTGTCCTACAATCTGCTTAGCAGCGGACGGATGACGCTCAAGCTGGAGCGCAAGGATGTTCTGCGTCTGCTCAGGGAGAGTGCTGCGGCGTGGTATCCGCTGTGGGAAAAGGAAGGTTTCCAGATTGATATTGATCTGGAGGGAGAGCCGCTGTATTGGAAGGTGGATGAGAGCTGGTTCCGCCGCATTCTGGATAATCTGTTCCAGAATATAGTGCGCCATGCGCGAAGCGGATTATATGCCGGGGTGGCTGTAGAGGCCAGAGACGGCGGGCGTGTAATTGTCATCCGTGACCACGGCAAGGGTCTGGGCAGCGACTCCGGCTCCAAGGGTGCAGGACTGGGCTTGTCCATTGTCGAGCTGCTGCTCCAGCGGATGGAGCTGGAGTGGAAAGTGGACAGCACAAGGCAAGGCACTAGTATTGTGATTCTTAGCCCGCTGCCGGATGTAAATTTAAACGAAATTTAAACTTGCCGCCTCCGTGCTTTTAACCTTGGGAAGTTATGCTGATTACCGAGGTGAAGAAGGTGAAGGAAACAGTAATTGAAACCAGTGATTTATTGAAAGAATACCGTGGCCGGGCTGCGGTGGAGCATTTAAATCTGAATATAGGCAAAGGGGAAATCTACGGATTTCTTGGACCCAACGGCGCAGGCAAAACAACGACCATCCGCATGCTGCTGGGGCTGATTAAGCCGACCTCAGGCAGTATTAGAATCTTTGGCCAGGATCTGAAGCGGAATAAGCTGCAAATTCTCCGCAAAGTGGGCTCACTTGTAGAATCACCGTCGTATTACGGGCATCTGAGCGCACTCGATAATCTGGAGGCGATCCGCCGGATCCTGGATGTGCCCAAGTCGCGTATCGGAGAAGTATTAGACATCGTATCCTTAAAAGGGGAAGAAAAACGCCCAGTGAAGGGCTTCTCCCTGGGCATGAAGCAGCGGCTCGGCATCGCAGCCGCGCTGCTGGGAAGCCCGGAGCTGCTGATCCTGGATGAGCCCACCAATGGCCTTGATCCATCGGGCATCCAGGAAATCCGCTCGCTGATCAAGCGCTTGCCCGAAGAAGAGGGGATCACGGTTCTTGTGTCGAGCCATCTGCTCAGCGAGATTGAACAGATGGCTGGAACTGTAGGCATCATCCGCTCCGGCAGGATGATCTACCAGGATACGATTGCCCATCTGCAGCAGCAGGCAGCCGGTGATCTCCGTCTTGCGGTATCCGAGCCGGAAGAAGCGCTGATTCTGGCAGGGCGGCGCGGCTACGGAGGTACGCTCCTGGAAGGACGTATCACCCTGCCCAGAATGAGTGATGCAAGGGTAGCGCTCCTGATTAAGGAGCTGGTCGAAAATGGTCATGCGGTCTACCGGGTCGAGGAGCACAGACAATCGCTGGAGGAATTCTTCCTTCAGATAGTCGAAGGGGGCCATTCTTTATGATGTGGCGTTCGTTCTCGGCGGACTTACTCAAAATCCGCGGCAAAGGCTTGTGGTTTCTGGTCTTCCTCGGCCCGGTAGGGCTCCTGGCCATGCAGGGACTGAACTTCGGCCTCCGTTATGATTATCTGAAGGAGCAGTATCAAGCGGACCTTTGGGGCGGACTGCTCTCTAATCTGGCCGACTTCGTTCCCGTAGCGCTGTATCTGGGAGGGACGCTGATATGCTCGCTTTTGGCGAACGTAGAGCACCAGATGAGTTCATGGAAGCAGCTGCTGGCCTTACCTGTCTCACGCACTTCTGTTTTTATGTCCAAGCTCCTGGTATGTCTGCTGCTTCTTGCCGTCTCGTGTGCGCTGCTGTCTGCAGGGACGGTTGCTTTGGGTCTAATCCTCGGTTTCGGCTCAGACCCGGTTCCCTATACGGATGTGCTGCGGATCAGCTTCGCTTCTTATGCTGGCGCATTGCCGGTGATTGCCCTGCAGCTGTGGCTCTCTCTAATCAGCCGCAATCAGACCCTGCCTGTATCGCTTGGCCTTACTTTGTCGTTGCTGAGTCTCTTCTCGGTGTTCTTGTCTGAGTGGATCCCCTTGTCATGGCCTGCCCTAGCCTGGAGTACCTCGCGTCCTTGGCTGTTCAGCGGAGCCGGACTCCTGCTGGGCCTGCTTGTGCTGTTGCCGGGTGCTGTGCATTTTGCCAGAAGGGATGTGAACTGATCATGCGTATGTTCTGGAGAGTACTATCCTCGGAAAGACTCAAAATGTCCAAATCCTTCATCTGGTTGCTGATCATTGGCAGTCCGGTGGTAGCTATAGCCGTGGGATTGCTAGCCAATATACAGGAAGAAGGCCAGCCTCTCACCTGGGATATGCTGCTTGGAGTCATGTCAGTGTTTCATGCCATGATGTTCCTTCCTGTACTCTCGGGTGTCTTCGCAGCACTGATCTGCCGGGCAGAGCATGCTGACGGGGGGTGGAAAATGCTTCTGGCGCTGCCTGTTACACGTACTTCCGTATATCTGGCCAAATACACCATGATTATGTCATTGATGGCTGCTGTGCAGCTGCTGTTCTTTGCAGCAGTGTTTGGTGTGGGGCTTCTGCGGGGTGTGGATATGCCTGTCCCATGGACGCTGTTCTTCTCCAGCTGCTTCGGCGGCTGGCTTGCCTGCTTGCCGCTGGCTGCATTGCAACTGGCGGTGTCTCAGAGCTGGAGCAGCTTTGGTGCACCGCTCGCACTCAATGTGAGCTTTACCCTGCCCAACATGCTTATAGCCAATTCATCTACTTACGGACCTTATTATCCTTGGGTTCAACCGTTACTGGCGATGTCCTCTTTTGGGGAAGAACGCTTTGGAGCCTTCAATTTACCACTGGAGAGCTTGCTGATCGTTGTGTTTGGCAGTCTGCTTGTATTTTTGTCAGTTGGCCTGCTCTCCTTCTGGCGCAAAGCCGTCTAAAGCAGGGTGCCTCTTGCTGCTTGCAAGTCTTCCCATAACGACCTCCGACATGGACATCAAGTAAAGTTTTGCTATAATTAATCGTAGAAGATTCGATGAACCATCGGTATGGGCGGAGGAAAGAGATGGAGGAGGGCGAGAGCATGGAGCCAGTAGCACTCGAAGAATGCGACAATACATGTAAAGGTTCGGAGCTGGAACCGGAATCTATGGCGTTGATCCTGCCTGACCGGGGGACAACGGATAAGATGGCGGAGATGTTCAAGGCATTGGGTGACCCCACAAGGGTGCGGATGATTTATGCCCTGTCGCAAAGGGAGCTGTGTGTGCATGATTTGTCCTCTATATTAGATATGGGACAGTCGGCTGTATCCCACCAGCTGCGGTATCTGCGTAATCTGCGGATCGTCAAACGCCGCAAGGAAGGTAAAACCGTGTATTACTCGCTGAATGACGCCCATGTGGAGCAGATATTTCTGCAGACGCATGAGCATATCCGGCACGAATAGATGACAAGAGTGCTCAGCAAGCCGATTTGGCTGCGGAGCACTCTTTTTTTTGACAAGAATAATGAGTAAAGGACGAGGGGATGCCGGGAATAACGGCAGAACTGCCGTTGTTGAAGCCATAAAGGCAGTTTGTTCTAATATTGGCAGCCGCTTTGTTCCTGAGTATTCATACCCGCAGCTCCCTGTGCTTCAGGGAGGAATTCTCAATCTGCAGGGTGGCGTGCTGAATCTTAAATTTGTCTTCAACAATAGAGATGGCCTGTTGAAGAATACTATGAGGGTCAGCCTGGTCCTTGATCAGCAGATGTCCGCTGAGTGCATCCAGGCCGGAAGTGATGGTCCAGACATGCAGGTCATGGACACCGATGACACCGTCGATGCCATGCAAAGCTTCTTTGATCTCATCCGTGTTGACGGCATCTGGTGTTCCCTCCATTAGAATATGAAAGGCCTGCTTCAGAACGCCCCACGCTCCTCTTAGAATAAGCAAGGCCACCAGTACACTGATGATAGGATCGGCGACATACCACGAGAACAGCTTCATAAGGAATCCGGCAAGCAGTGCACCTACGGAGCCGAGGGCATCACCCATAATATGCAGATATGCGCTACGGATATTGATGTTCTCTTTAGTATCGCTCTTGTGCATAAGGGACCAGGCACTGATCAGATTGGCCAAGAGTCCTATAGCCGCAATAATCATCATGGTGCCGCTTGCCACTGCCGGTGGTGCGAAAAACCGTTGCCAAGCTTCCCATATAATAAATCCGGCAATGACAAATAGTGTAACTCCGTTGAATAAAGCAGCCATAATTTCAAACCGGTAGAAACCGTATGAATTCTTCAATGAGGGGGGTCTGACCGCAAATATCATCGCTACAAGACTTAAGGCAAGAGAAGCCGTATCGCTCAGCATATGCCCGGAGTCAGAGAGCAAAGCGAGACTGCCTGTAACCAGTCCCCCGAAGAACTCAAGGAACATAATACCTCCGGTAATAATTAAAGCAATCAGCAGGCCCTTTTTGTTGTTTGGCCCATGGGAATGGGAGTGGGAGTGGCCGGAATGGCTGTGCCCATGCTCATCCTTATGTACATGGCTTTGCTCTTGATGATGTTCATGTGGGTGACCTGGATGGCTGTGGTTGTTCATAAAATGACTCCTTTCCACAAAACATATGAATGAATGCTCATATATAAATTTTATCCTGAATGAAAGCAGATTACAAGAGATAATCATCCGACTGTGCAGCCTTTACTTACCTATTATTTACTGTCAGCATCTCTTCTACCCTTAAGGAAAAACAATATACTCTGCGTTGACACTCCGAGATTGAGGGGCATATAATGTGTGTAAGTAAACATATGAACAAATACTCATATATAGGTTTGACTAAGGGAGATGAGTCATTTGAATGCGGTTCAGGGAAATGTAAGACAACAGTGGATGCTGGAAGGATTGGATTGTGCCAATTGCGCCATGAAAATTGAAAATAAGGTCAAGAAAATTGAGGGAGTCGCGTCCTGCTCAGTGAATTTTGCCATGAAGCTGATGACGCTGGAAACCGCAGTGGCCGATGCCGAAGCCGTATCCGCCGAAGCCCGGCGGACAGTTCACACACTAGAGCCACACGTGAAAATCAAGGAAGTGAAGGCAGCAGGCGTGGGTAGAAAGCCGAAGCCCGGCGGCAGTCTGGAGCAGGAAAAGAGTACCTCCCACACTCATAACGCTATGACTACCCACGGGCATAGTCATGAAGCGCATGCACAAGGTGATGCCCACAGCCATGAAGCCCATGCTCAAGGTGATGCCCATGGCCATAGCCATGAACATGGCGAAGGCGGAACCCGTTCTATCCTGCTGCGGCTGGGGGCTGGAGTCATTCTTGGAGCAGCAGGAATGTTCCTGCCGGTCAGCGGAATCACGGAGTTGCTGATTTTTCTGGCTGCTTATCTGGTTGTCGGAGGCGAAGTCGTCTGGTCTGCTGCCCGGAACATCGTCCGGGGTCAGGTCTTCGACGAGAATTTTCTGATGGCACTGGCAACGATAGGGGCATTTGCGATTGGAGAATACCCGGAAGGCGTGGCTGTTATGCTGTTCTATCAGGTGGGCGAGCTCTTCCAGGGTCTTGCTGTCAACCGTTCCCGACGCTCGATTACGGCGCTGATGGATATCCGCCCGGAGTTCGCATATTTGAAGGAAGGCGGAGGTCTAAGACGTGTTGCTCCCGAAGAAGTGGGGATTGGCGACCATATTGTAGTCAAACCTGGCGAGAAAGTACCGCTGGATGGAATGATCCTGGAGGGCAGCGCTATGATGGATACCTCAGCGCTGACGGGGGAATCGGTACCGCGCTCAGCTGAACCGGGCAGTAAGGTGCTGAGTGGTTTTATTAACCGCAATGGTGTGGTTACGATTGAGGTGACGGCTAACTTTGGAGAATCGGCTGTCTCCAAGATTCTGGAGCTGGTGCAGAATGCCTCCAACAATAAGGCGAAAACCGAGAATTTTATCACCAAATTTGCCAGAGGCTATACCCCTGTTGTGGTTATTACGGCACTGCTGCTGGCCATTATCCCTCCGCTCGTGCTGAACGGGGCTACCTTCTCCGATTGGATCTACCGGGCACTCGTATTTCTGGTCATCTCTTGTCCTTGTGCGCTTGTCGTCTCGATCCCGCTCGGCTTCTTCGGCGGTATTGGCGCAGCGTCCAAAAGCGGTATTCTCGTCAAGGGCAGCAACTTCCTGGAGGCCTTGAACGATGTGAACATTGTTGTGTTTGATAAGACGGGAACACTCACCAAAGGGGAGTTCAAGGTGACAGGAGTATACCCTTCCGAAGGAGTGGAGAAGGAAGAACTGCTGCGGATAGCCGCTTATGCTGAGAGCCACTCCAGCCATCCGATAGCGGAATCCATCCGGTCAGCTTACGGTGAAGAGATCCCCGGTGAGGCCATAGCAGACTACAATGAAATATCGGGTCACGGTATTGCCGTTACGGTAGAGGGCAGGGCGGTACTGGCGGGTAATGTGCGGCTGATGGAGCGTGAGGGCATTGTCAGCCGGACACAGGAAGCGCCCGGAACAGTGGTCCATATCGCTGTAGATAAGCAGTATGCGGGTTATCTGGTGATTGCCGATGAAGTGAAAGAAGATTCGCTTCAAGCCATTCAGGCCCTTGGACAGCTTGGAATTCATAGAACTGTGATGTTGACGGGTGATGCTTCAAGTGTTGCCGAAGCGGTCGGCCGGCAGCTGGGCATAGGGGAGATTCACGCTGAGCTGCTGCCCCAGCACAAGGTCGAGGCCATTGAGAAGCTGGAGCGGGAAAAATCACAGCGTGACAAAATTATTTTTGTAGGCGATGGAATTAATGATACTCCGGTGCTGGCCAGAGCAGATGTAGGTATTGCCATGGGCGGACTGGGATCAGACGCAGCGATTGAAGCGGCGGATATTGTAATTATGACTGACGAACCTTCAAAGATTGCAACAGCGATCAGCATTGCCAAGCGTACACGGGCCATTGTCTGGCAGAATATTATTTTTGCCCTTGCGGTAAAGGCGCTGTTCCTGCTGCTGGGCGCATTTGGGATCGCTACGATGTGGGAAGCTGTCTTCTCGGATGTGGGTGTGACTGTGCTTGCGGTTCTGAACAGTGTACGGGCTCTGCAGGTTCCCAAAGCGGGATAACCCTTTTTTGAACACATTCTTTTCTCGTCCGGGAGGTTCAATCTTTACGAATAAAAACACCCCTCAATTCCGCACACGGCCGTGTGTAGAATCGAGGGGTGTTTTACTTCGTGGGGGGCAGATTACACCTTTTCCTCCAGGTTCAGGCTCTCTATGCCGCGGCGGATAATATTGCAGGAAGCCTCCAGCTTCATGGATTCCTCCGGGCTAAGGTTCAGTTCAAGCAGCTCCTGTATGCCGCCGCTGCCAATAATCGCCGGGGCTCCGGCACATACGCCGGTTTGGCCGTATTCTCCGTCCAATATGGCGGAGACGGCAATGATCTTATGCTCATCATTCAGGATGGAGCGGGTAATGTAGGCCAGTGCACTGCCGATACCAAAATGCGTGGAGCCCTTGCGCGTGAAGATCTCCCAGCCGGCATCCTTGGTCTTGCGGGCGATATCTTCCAGATCCAAAGTGCTGAACCGTTCCCGGTGCTGCTCCATGATCTGCAGAATCGGTTTGCCGCCGATCGTTACATGGGACCAGGCGACGAATTGGGATTCGCCATGTTCACCAAGCGCATAACCGTTGACACTGCGGGGGTCGATGGTGAATACCTCTGACAGCAGCGTCTTCAGGCGTGAAGAGTCGATAGAGGTACCAGTGCCGATAATTCTGTGGCGCGGCAGTCCGGATATTTTCCATACCATATAGGTGACAATATCCACAGGATTAGCAGCAACTACGAAGATGCCATCGAAGCCGCCAGCCATAATTTCCGTAATAATTTCTTTGGTAATCACAGCCGCAGCATCTAGAACATCAAGTCTGCTCTGTCCCGGCTTGGGATTGGCGCCCGCTGTCAGAATGACAACGTCCATTGCGGCACAATCGCTGGAGGTGCCGGCGTATACCTTGGTGCGGGATCCGGTGAAATCCATGCAGTGCGAGAGGTCAAGTGCTTGTGCCATAGCGCGGTCATAGCTGCGGTCAATCATCATGATCTCGTCGCATATCGCCTGATTGACCATAGAATAGGCACAACTAGAACCGACCATTCCTGAGCCGACGATCGCCACTTTTCTTGATTTACTTTTCAATTGACTTGTCCCCGCTCTCTAAAAATGATATCTGCTTATATTCTAACTGATCTCTTCGCAAGTTACCTGACATCAGGATCAAAAAATGGGTTCCACTGTGTTCATAATCTGCCACAAATAACACAGGAGGTTAGAAATTCCTGGGCTGACTACTGATATTATATGCAAACTAGTGGGAATGGGGAATGTAAGCTGACAGTGAATAGGTGAATTTTCTGGGTGGGTGCGGGCTCCTCATACAGCCGAGTAGCCCGGACAATATAAAGAAGCATTCCTGAGCCTGCCAAGCTCCCGAATGCTCCTTATATGCACTATGGACAGTGTTCAGCCCCGGGGCTGCGGGATGGGCGTTTCCGGCGGAGCCATCTGATTGTAGCGTTTGTACATGAAGAATCTCCAGTGGAGGATCATGCCGAAGGCCAGGATGAAGAAGAGTCCGCCTGACTGCGGAATGGATACATATTGATTGATGAATTCATGCAGCAGGGTCCGTACCAGCAGCAATCCCAGCAGAATGAACGCGAAGCTCTTGGAACGCTGGGCATAAATCTGGCCTCCCCGTTCTTCAAACCTGGTGCTGCGCATCAGCGGATAAGCAAATATAAACCATCCGATCAGAAAAGCAGCCGCCGCCCACCACCAAGGGAATCTGACTTCAGGTGCCACAAACATGGCAAAGCCCGTGGACATGCCGAGCGGCGGAATCCATATTTTGCGGATCGTCACGGGACGCGCGCTAGCCTTCAGGCGGATAACAATTACCATCAGTGCCATGAACAGAGCCCCCAGCGTGGAGCCGACATGCAGAAGTGAAGGGTTGATATTGCCCATAATTCACTTTCCTTTCTGTGATTTGTGTCACTTATTTTTCCATTATAGCAGAAAAAAGAAGGCAAAACATTGAACCCTTCTTGGCAGCAATCCGGCGATTTTCTACCCGTGCGGCAATGCGATAATCCGCAAGAAACCCGCCAAGGAGGACCCTGGCGGGTTTCGGTTCCAGTCCTGCTAAGCAGGTTCTGGCTAATGTATCAGGCTAGTCTTAAGAACGGCTGCGTCCACCGACCGAACGGAGAATCAGACTGACGATAAAGATCAGAACGATTGCACCGATAAGCGAAGGGAAGACGTAGAAATCACTGATTCTAGGTCCCCAGCTTCCCAGCAGCATTCCGCCGAGCCATGAACCAAGAATACCGGCGATAATGTTACCAATAACACCGCCTGGAATATCTCTACCCATGATCAGACCAGCCAACCAACCAATTACGCCACCAACAATCAACATCCACAGAAAACTCATTATGCTTCAGCTCCTTTAAGTTTTGTTATCTTCGATGGTTACTATTAACCTCATGCCGGACGTTTAAACCATTGTAAAAATTTGTAGGCATCTTAATAACTAGTACTTCATTATGTCCTGAAATAGGCTGTTTAAACCGGGTGCGCTATTGGGTACATAAACATGTTATAGTGAAAAAAGTCCTGTATCTGGAGGTGTATTCTCCGGGGTGAAGGGTATATAAGAAGTAAGTTGAATTGAGTGCCTATATACATTGGAGGGAGACGCTGCCATGCAACAGCCTAATGAAGTTCTATTCTATGCAGGAACCTACAATAGCGCCGATCAGGAAGCCATTATACTGGGGGCTTTGAACAAGGATACCGGGGAAATGAGGGTGATGAACAGCACCGGGGGTATCGAGAATCCTTCATATCTGGCTGTGAACGGTTCTGGAACTGTTCTATACGCTGTAAGTGAGAAGGATGACGGCGAGGTCTATGCATTTACGATTGAGCCAGGCAGCAGAGAACTGCACCTGCTGGGAAGCCGGCCGACGGATGGAGGCGCCCCATGTTATGTGTCGATCTCTCCGCAAGAGGATTACATATTTGTCTCCAATTATTCGGGAGGCAACGTCAACGTCTTTCCAGTGAATGGTGATGGCTCGCTTCAGGAGATGTCCGCGCAAGTGAAGCATGAAGGGTCGGGCATGCGCGAAGACCGGCAGGAAGCGCCGCATCCCCATTCGGTCATTCCTGACCGGACCGGGAGCCATGTGCTGGTGTGTGATCTGGGACTGGATCAGATTGTGTTCTACCGTGTGGAGGGCGGCAAGCTGGTGACTCACCGCGAAGTTCCGCTTCCGCCAGGCTCGGGTCCCCGTCATCTTGCTGTACATCCATCAGGACAATGGATCTACCTGATCAATGAGCTCAACAGTACAATTACTGTATTTGCTAACGATGAAACAACTGCTGATCTGAAAATTCTGCAGAACGTAAGTTCATTACCGGAGCATTACGCCGCCGGAAGCGACGATACGGCAGCGGACATCCATGTATCCCCATGCGGCCGCTTCCTGTATGCCTCTAACCGCGGGCATGACAGCATCGCCATGTTTAATATCGACGGAGCCACTGGATTGCTCGAACCGCAGGATTGGGTCACTTCCGGGGGCCGGACACCGCGCAATTTCGCTATTATTGGCGGGATGCTGCTCGCCGCGAACCAGAACAGTGACAATATCGTTTCGTTTAGAATTGACAAGGATACCGGAAGACTGATTCCTACCGGCAATGAGCTGGAGATTACGTCACCGGTCTGCCTGAAGCAGCTGTAAAATAGAAGTGCCTCCTATACGGCCGGCTGCCGGCAGATAGGAGGCACTTTTTGATGTGTTATGGATAGGTTCGGATGGATATATTTATTCCTGCTTATTGTATAATGGCGGTTTGCTTCGAGCCTTCCATTCCATTTCCCTTATGGTAGAATCCGATATCATCCAGCATAATTCTGTCGCCTTCGCCTTGCAGATAAAAAGTGATTGTGCTCAGTTTATCGGGTTCAAGCCTAGGCTCTTTCTCGAGAAACCGTTCAAAAGGCAACTCGTAGGTCTGAAATACCGCTTCCGAAAGATCACCATATTTGCCGTCACTCATCCGCTCCTCCAGCCAGGGAAGGATCGTGAACCGGGTCTGGGGCAAGGGTAAAATGTCCATGAACTCATTCAGCGGGAGCCGGGCTGCCGTACCATTGCCGTCAGTCAGTTCCACTTCCACAGTGGGGGAGACCGCCGGTTCTTCCCTGCCCTTTGTCTTTACAATATCTGCATTGCGGTTAGCCATGGAGAACGTCAGCCCTGCGGCCTCAGTATCAGCAAGCCTGGCTACTATGCTGTCCTTCAGTTTAAGTTTGTAAAAGGCGGCCTCCCTGCCCTTTTCTTTATGTTCCAGCAGAAGGCCATAAGTGGCTTTACTCTTGGATTCCCGGTCCATAGCGGTCTCTTCGCTCCAGACAAGCCCTACTGCTTCAGCAGTTCCTCCAGCGGCAGTGCCTTTAATGCGGTCTTCATCAAAGGTGGCTAGCGGAATATAATCCCCGCTCTGAAAACGGCTATAGTAGGCGGTGTCTGGAAGCCATTGTAATCCGCTGCGGTAATCGCGGAACAGGTTCTGGTAGACTTCCTCGCCATACAGGGTGGTCTCCAGAAAGGCTGTAACATACACCTTGGCGATTTGCCGCTGGGCCTCCCCGTCCATAATCTCCGTACGGTCCAGAAGCAGTCCTGCCGGAAGCGACTGGTCATACAGACCCCAGCTGGTATTGAACTGGCTGTGATTGGCATCGGCGATGTACAGTGAGCTTTTGAATGAAGAAGCAGCCCCTGTAAAGGAAGAACGGATGTACTGTCTGTCTCCGTAAAAATCATGTACATCCCCGTCTCGTGCCCCCTGAAGGGTCAGATAGTTGACATCCACAAGATTGGCCTGTTCATCGTCAATCGTCTTGTCGGTAGGCGCTAGCGCAATGACTGAGGCTATGTGGAACTTGCTGGTGGCAGCATAGACCGGGTCGTTCTTGAACCAGCGTCCGGCATCAGCGGCCATGGCAACGGCTTGCCCGCCGCGGCTGTGTCCGAGCAGGGCGGTTCGGCTATAATCTACCTTTTGATAGAACGGTGTGCCGGGCTGCTCCGTGAAATCGCCAATCTGCTGCAGGTGCTTCAGGATCATCCAGGTGCGTACCTTGAAGTCATTGTCCGGAATGCCTGACCAGGCGGAATAGTTCAGAAAGTTCTCATCCAGAGAAACGGCGATAAAGCCCCGGCTGGCGAGCTGCTCACCCAGGTAGGCGTAGCCGCCCTCCGAGTAGTCCTCCATCATGTGATTGCCATGCACCATGAGCACAAGCGGATAGGGTCCATCTCCATCAGGCATCCAGACCCGGGCATTTACAGGAAGTGCACTGTAGTCGAAACCCCAGAATAAGGTGCGCAGCCTGGGCCAGCTTTTAATGTAATCAGAGGCATCCACGGAGGATGTAATCAGCTCCGTTCCATTGCCATACTCGGTACGGTGCAGATCCTGGCCACTGGCATAGGTGAAGCTGTGGAAGGTATAGTTCCCCGGCACTCCTGGATTTTCTGCAAGGATGGGTGCCGGGCTTCCGGCAGAAGCAGTCATCCCGGAGACCTTATCACCCTTGCTCCCGACTGAGAGGGCGAGCGGGGATGCCAGCACGAGGGCCGCCAGCACTAGCCCGATGGTGAACCGCCGGCTGCGCAGGAATCCCAGCGCCAAACCTCCCAGCCCTCCGAGGAGAGTGGCGGTTACAGCTATGGCTGCTGCCGCTTCCAGCTCCAAATCCGCATAATAGAAGATTAGCAGGACGGCTCCCAAAGCGCTCAATAAAGAGCCCGCGTAAAGGCGCGGGATGCGCAGTCCTGTCAGGGCCAGCAGTGCAGCAAGAATGTTTCCTGCAAACCCTAAGACTAGGGTTGCGGCGGTAGTGGCAAGCATAATGTCAGCAGCGGTGCCGAGTCCGGTAGGAATGCCCAGGACAGCTGTTGTAAACGCCAAAAAACATATGACCCAAGGGCCGGTTAGCGCTATTCTCCATAACTGTGTATCGTATCGGTACGTGTCCAGGATGCGCCTTGCTATCCCTCCCAGAATACGCCGGTGCAGTCGCGGCCGTTGCGGCGAGGGTGCGGGTATTGGTACAGGCACATACTCCAGATTCATTCCCATGATTGTCTCCCCCGGTAATTGCGGTAATATCAGCTTATTTTTTGACCTTTAAGATGTAGCAATAATAGTACTTTACTGCTTCAATGACAAGTGGGTCTTACAGGAACAGCGGCCACTTGCTGCCGTCAGAACCGCCCCAAACCGACTTTACGCTATTATGAAAAAAAGATTTGACAGTAGGGGGAGCATTCAGTATTATATCTTCATAACCTACTAAATGGGTAGGAATAATCAAATAAAGTTCTTACCGTACAGACGGAGGAATGCCCGCCAGTAGCTCGCAGACACGTGTCCACAGGACCGGTTTGACCTGCCATACGTGGGCCTTCCTCCGTCTATTTTTGCTGAAATGCAGGGGTCAGATTTACCGGAACTTCATGAGATATCACCAATAAAGAACGGCCAAGAGAAAAGGACAGGGGAGTGGCTTGTAATGAAGAAGACTGTACTGAAGAAAGGGATCAAGAAGGGACTTATCACCGGATTCACATTACTATTGACGGCAGGTCTGGCTGCTTGCGGCAACAATAATTCGAATAATGGGGCAGCCGCCCAGACAGATGCACCGGCAGCAAGCAGTGCGTCAGGAGCAGCTGAAGCTACCAAGGCGCCGGTCAAAGATCCGGTAGAGCTATTGAATGTATCTTACGACCCTACGCGTGAACTGTACGAGAGTTATAACAAAGCGTTCTCTGCCTATTGGGAGAAGGAAACCGGCCAGAAGGTTACGGTTAAACAATCGCATGGCGGTTCAGGAGCCCAAAGCCGGGCGGTGCAAGAGGGTCTGGAAGCGGACGTGGTTACCCTTGCCCTGGGCTACGACATTGACGCATTGAAGGAGAAAGGGCTGATCAATGAAGGCTGGGAGAGCAAATTTGAACATAACAGCTCCCCATACACCTCGACCATTGTGTTTCTTGTACGCAAAGGCAATCCCAAAGGCATTAAAGACTGGCCGGATCTGCTAAAAGAAGGGGTTGAAGTCATTACCCCGAACCCGAAAACTTCCGGTGGCGCCCGCTGGAACTATCTTGCCGCCTGGGGCTATGCGCTTGACCACAATAATAATGATGAAGCCAAGGCACAGGCATTTGTCCAGGAGCTATTCAAGCATGTGCCTGTGCTGGATACTGGAGCGCGCGGGGCAACCACAACTTTTGTAGAGCGTGGAATCGGGGATGTGCTGATTGCCTGGGAGAATGAAGCCTACCTGTCGATTAAGGAGCTGGGCCCGGACAAATTCGAAATCGTTAACCCGTCTGAGAGCATCTTGGCTGAACCGCCGGTTGCGGTCGTAGACAAGGTTGTCGATAAAAGAGGCACCCGTGAAGTCGCAGAAGCCTATTTAAAATATCTGTACACCGAAGAAGGGCAAAAAATCGCGGCGGAGAATTACTACCGTCCAACCCTGGAAAGTGTGAAAGAGGAATACAAGGATAAATTCCCTGAGATCAAGCTGTTTACATTGGCAGACAAATTCGGAACCTGGAAAGAAACCCAGGAGAAGCATTTCAACGACGGCGGGATCTTCGACAAGATCTATGTGCCTGGAAGCTGATCGGCCCATATGCCGAAGGCAGGAAAGGAATGAAGGGAACGATGAATATCACCACTACAGCTGCGGTACGGCGCAAAGTGCTGCCGGGCTTCGGACTAACGATGGGTTACAGCATACTGTATTTGAGTCTCGTCGTGCTGCTGCCGCTTTCGGCACTGCTGTTCAATTCAACAGGACTAAGCTGGGGGAAATTCTGGGGTATCGCTACAGACCCGAGGGTCCTGGCCTCTTTCCGGGTCAGCTTGAGTACTGCAGCAGCGGCAGCCTTGGCAGATGCCTTGTTAGGGTTGCTGCTGGCCTGGGTGCTGGTGCGATATGAGTTTCCAGGCAAACGGATCTTTGACGCCCTCATCGATCTGCCGTTTGCACTCCCGACCGCTGTAGCGGGTGTCTCTTTGACGGCGCTATATTCACAGAATGGCTGGATTGGTTCCCTGCTGGAACCGCTGGGGTTTAAGATTGCTTTTACCCCGCTCGGGATCACACTTGCACTGATATTCATAGGCATTCCCTTTGTGGTCCGTACCGTACAGCCTGTGCTGGAGGACTTGGACCGGGATATGGAGGAGGCTTCGGCAACACTTGGAGCGGGGCGCTGGCGGACCTTCCGCAGCATCGTGCTCCCGGAGCTGTTTCCGCCGCTGCTTACCGGTTTTGCGCTCGCCTTTGCCCGGGGGATCGGGGAATATGGCTCCGTGGTATTCATCTCCGGTAATATGCCAATGCGCACGGAGATTGCCCCGCTACTCATCATGTCCAAGCTGGAACAGTTCGATTATGCAGGGGCAACGGCAGTGGCGCTGCTGCTGCTGCTAATCTCGTTCCTGCTGCTGCTCGTGATCAACACCCTGCAGCGCTGGGCCCGTAAAACTTCGCGGTGAGGAGCGGAGTGTATGCTTTCGAAGTGATTTTTGTACGCTGATTAATCATGGTAGTGATCCTAACAAAAATAAGCGTATGCTTTCGAAGTAGTTTTGTACGAAGTAAATCATAAGACGTCTATGCTCACAAAACTTGTAGGAGGTGACATCATGGCTGGTACTGTACCTATGGCTGCCCCGGGGGCGCAGCGGAGCGCAGCCTCCCCGGCAACAACGGAATCCTCCGCCGTGAAATGGGTGCTGGTCGCCGCGGCCGGACTCGTGCTGTTCTGGCTGATTGCCCTGCCGCTGATCGTGGTGTTGACAGAGGCGCTGAAGCGGGGCTGGGATGTGTTTGCCGCGGCGCTGACCGATCCGGATGCTGCTTCCGCCCTGCGGCTGACGCTTCTGGTTGCAGTGATTACCGTACCGCTGAATACGCTGTTCGGAGTCATGGCAGCCTGGGCGGTGACCAAGTTCCGTTTTCGCGGCAAAGGGTTTCTGATTACACTAATTGACCTGCCTTTTGCTGTATCACCGGTAATCGCCGGTCTGATCTTTGTGCTGGTATTCGGCTCGAACGGCTGGTTCGGTTCCTGGCTCAGCGTCCATGACATTAAGATTGTATTCGCCCTCCCCGGCATTGTGCTGGCGACCCTCTTTGTCACCTTTCCTTTTGTGGCCCGCGAGCTGATTCCGCTAATGGAGGACCAGGGCACGCAGGAGGAGGAAGCGGCTATTACCCTCGGGGCACATGGCTGGCAGATTTTCTGGCGCGTGACCCTGCCGAATATCAAATGGGGGCTGCTGTACGGGATTATTCTCTGCAACGCGCGCGCGATGGGAGAGTTCGGTGCGGTATCTGTTGTCTCCGGGCACATTCGCGGAGAGACCAACACGCTGCCGCTGCATGTTGAAATTTTGTACAACGAATATCAGTTTTCAGCTTCCTTCGCTGTGGCCTCTCTGCTGCTGCTGCTGGCTTTGGTCACGATGATCGTAAAAAGCTGGCTCACACGCAAAAATGCACATTGACAGCCCTTTTAATTCCATGCTAAGTTAAATCATAGTAATTTGGTTGGTTATTAAGGAATTGGTGGAGAATCCCCTGTCCGGGGTAAGGGAGGCTGGAGAATGGCTAAGCCACTGAAAGTGGATGAGGTATGGCTTACGCGGATTGCGGAGCTTTTGGATGATATGGAATTCGGATCCCTGCACATTGTGGTACACGAAGGACAAATTGTACAGATGGAGCGGACAGAACGCAAACGTTTTGAGAACAGTACTGCCAATACACGTTATAGTGGAGAGGCCGGAAGCCGGCGGACCGATTCCCGTTCTGTGGGACGAGGATAGAAGCAAGAAGAATCAGTGTAAACATAAGAGGCAGCTATCAAAAAAAGCGAAGGTCCATTCTGATAAATTCAGATCGATCTTCGTTTTTCTGCTGTCCATCTCTTTGTTTTTTTTGAAAAACAATAATGTATTATTTACTGGATACCGTGTACACCCATGCGGCGTATAACTGTCCGAGTTTGCGGAAGATCAACGGCAGCAATAAGGCTAACACTAAGCCGATGCCGGCGGCTATCCAGGAGCGCTCGAAGGAAGACAAGTCTGAGAGAGAGAGAAACTGGTTGGAGCTAGACGGGAAAAGATCAAAGGAGAATAGTCGGTCACTCACCAAATAGGCCACAGGAGACAGTAGAACCCCAAATGCGGTAGCTGGCAGGACGACAGCCAATGTGAAACCGAGAATCCCGACGGGAAGCTGCATTATGCTATAGAGGAGTCCCCGGTATGTTTGGCCTTGACTAAGAAGAGTAAATAAAGACCTCCAGCCCTCCGGGCGCATAGGTACTGAGTTGTCTATAGGTTCAGGCTGTTGACGATCTCCGTGAATCCAGCGATCCACCACTAATTCTTCTTGTACCATCATTCTACGGCACGCTGCAAGTGTCGCTGCTAGCAAGGGCAGCCCAACCCATAATATAATCAGCGGTAAGCTTACACATAGACCTGTAACCGCAATAACAAAGGCCATAATTCCTTTCGGAAGAGACTTCACAAGCAGACTCCAGGTTTCCATAAAGCTTTGTTTTTTCATTTCATAACTCCCCCTTAGCGGTCTGTTCTCATTGTACTTGGAAATTGTTGTATGAACACTAACCCCAGGTCTGAAACTTCACCCGACTTTGGTCCAGTTTTTGGATGCACTATATTCAATAAACGGAAAGGAAAAAGAATCCAGACCCGCATAAGGGGCCTGGACTACAATATGCCTTGAAATTTGTACACTTCATTCATGCGTAGTTATCCATACTAGGGCTGCTATTTTAGTAGAGGGCTGCGCCGTGAAGCGGAGATGCCCTCAACAAGAAGAATAATTGCCGTAATAACGTGCATAATCCATCCGACCAAAGGGATCAAACCGACAACCGAGGTGATAATCCCGACCACGTTCCCAATAAACGGGCCACGCTCTTTCATTAACAATACTACGGCTACGACATGCAGCAAAAAGGCAACCCCCAGCGGCACCCAGGCATTTGCAACAACAAAAGCGCCTCCGATAATCGGCAGTGCCAGAAAAGCTTCATAAGCAAAAGTGCCCCATTTGAACAGTTTTCCTGTTGGAGTCATGATTACTTCACCCAACCTTTCAGTATAATATGATGAGAGTTTAATCCACATTTACCCATGAATATAGGTCTAGAATATTGCAGCTTACAAGAAGAACTTCCCTGAGTCATTGTACGCCGTACCACGGATAATGTTTCAACTCTTTGGGTATGGGATGGAGACGGGCTATTCTTGCTTGGCAGGGGTACGGTCATATATTATGGGTAACAGAATAAGTGCGCAGTAAGATTTAGGAGCCAGTCATGCCTGATTCGCAGGAAATGTTCCTGCGGCGCTAATATAGGGTAACCATTTTGGATATAGAGCAGGATAAAGGGAGGAAATTAGGATATGGATGTTGTAGTTTTTGGGGCAACAGGAACGATTGGCAGAGCTATTGTACAGGAAGCGTTAAAAAGAAAACATGAGGTCACTGCCGTGGTCCGAAATCCGGCCTCACTGGAGCTGGAGCATGAGCGTCTGCATGTAGCCACTGCTGATATTCTCGACCCGGTGTCGGTAACGAAGGCAGTGCGCGGACATGAAGAGGTGATCAGTGCCTTTGGCCCCGCTGCCGGACGGGAGAACGACCTGGTGCGTGCGGCCGAGAGTCTGCTTGCGGGCATGCAGGCTGCAGGTCTTGAGCGGCTGCTTGTTGTCGGCGGAGCAGGAAGTCTGAAGACGGAGTCTGGCGAGTGGCTTATGGATTCACAGGGGTTCCCGGAGAAGTTCCGCCCGCTTGCGCAAGCTCATGGACATGCCTACGAAATCTATAGCGGCTCTGAGCTCGACTATACGTACATCAGCCCGCCGGCCACGATCCGCCCGGGCCGACGGACGGGGCAGTTCCGCATTGGCCTGGACCGGCTGGTGGCGGATGAGAACGGGGACAGCAGCATCAGCGTGGAGGATTTTGCCGTAGCTGTTGTTGACGAGCTGGAGGAAGGGAATTTCAGCCGCACCCGGTTTACCGTTGGATATTGAGCCGGATACAGGCTAACCTTGCAACACCCGCCGTAACTATATGATATAGGGCCTTCCGTGACCGGAGGGCTTTTATTGAAGATAAGGATGTATCTGGTGTCCACTGGAAGGACGAGATTCTCAGGCTGCCAACGAAGCAGCTAAAAAGGGGGCTGGGTTATGTATATGGTAACTGCGGAGGAAATGCGGGAGCTGGACCGGCAGACCATTGAAGTGCTGGGTATTCCGGCTATTGCGCTGATGGAAAATGCGGGCAGGGCCATTGCGGAGGAGATCATCCGGTTCTGCCGTGACGCAGCCGGCGGGAGCGATACCCCTGCTGCATGGAGCCAGGCAGGCGGAACAGGCGATGCTGAGGGGAGATGCGGCTTGGGGCGGGGAGATGCGGGCGCAGCGGGCAGGAGTCGGACCGGAGGAGCATATGGTTCAGGCGGACTGGGTGACGCCGGAGCACTGGGAAGCGGCGGCCCGGGGATCCGGCCGCCGGGGTTCACGGTCAGCGGAGATCGCGCGCTGACCCTGGGGCGTGCCGACGCCGAGCATTGGCTCGTCCTCGTCGGCAAAGGTAATAACGGCGGCGACGGCATCGCCGCCGCCAGGCACCTGCGTGAGGCGGGCATCGCCGTCACGCTGGTGTACGCGGCCGCGCCGGAGTCGCTGGCCGGCGAAGCCGCGCTGCAGCAGCGTGCCGCTGCAGCCATGGGCCTGCCCGCCGTAGTCTACGGCCGGGACCGGGTAGACTTTGCCGCATGCAGCGGCATCCTGGATGCGCTGCTCGGCACGGGCAGCGCGGGAGCTCCGCGCGGTGCCTATGCGGATCTTATTGCCGCTGCGAACGGCAGCGGCAAGCCCATTGTGTCCGCAGACATCCCGAGCGGGCTGGATGCGGACACAGGCCAGGCGCATGAGCCTTGCATTCATGCGGCAGTGACAGTCTGCCTCGCGTTCCTTAAGCGCGGGCTGCTGCAGTATCCCGGCTCAGCCAGCGCCGGGCATGTGGTGGTCCGCTCCATTGGCATCCCTGCTGCCTTGGCCCGGGAGAGCGGCGTCCCGGTCAGCCTGCTGACGCCGGAGGTGCTGCGGACACGTCTGCAGGTCGACGTGTCGCGCCGCCGGTCGCCCGAAGGCCACAAGGGCACCTACGGGCATGTGCTGGTGGCGGCAGGAAGCCTCAGCATGAGCGGTGCCGGCCTGCTGGCCTCCCGCGCAGCGCTGCGCGCTGGCTGTGGCCTGGTGACCTGGGCGCTGCCTGAGAAGCTGCTTGCCTTTGTTATCGGCGCAGCCCCCGAGCTTATGCTGGCAGCAGCCGGCGGGGAGAACGGAGCCTGGAGCGCAGGGACTGCCGCAGAAGTGCTGCGGCTCAGCAGCGGAAGAGATGTCACCGCCGTGGGACCTGGGCTTGGCCGGTTTGAGGGTGACGGGGAATGGCTGTGTGCGCTGTGGGAAGGCATCGAAGCTCCGCTGGTCATCGATGCCGATGCGCTGAATATTCTGGCGGACAGCGACTACAGCGCTTGGGCAAGCCGCCGCCATCCGGTGATCCTGACCCCTCATCCGGGGGAGATGGCCCGGCTTTCCGGGCTATCCACAGCTGAGGTGCAGCGGGACCGGATCGGTCTGGCGCTGGCTTATGCCGGGGAGCATGGGGTTACCCTTGTACTCAAAGGAGCCCACACGGTCATTGCAACACCTGAAGGCGAAGCTTATATCAATATTACAGGTCATCCGGGTATGGGGACCGGTGGTGCGGGCGATGTGCTGACCGGCATCATTGCGGGATTGCTCGCACAGGGGCTGAATGCCGCGCAGGCAGCGGCTTTTGGAGTCTATTTGCACGGGCTGGCGGGGGAGAGGGCGGCCCGCCTGCGCCATGATCCGGCGGCGCTCATCGCCGGGGATATCATCGAGGCGCTCTGATTCCGGAGGGCTCTAAGCACAGCTTAGAACAGCACCAGGCAGAGCAGCGGGACAAACAGGGCAAATACCGGAAGCAGTAGCGGCTGCCGCTCTCCGGCCAGTTGTGCAAGCCGGAACAGTAGCAGTGCAAATATTCCGGCGATGCCGCAGGATACCGCGTCTCCGCCCTGCTCAGAGGCGAGCCACAAGCCTGCGCCATAGCCGGTGACGGCATACAGGCAGAGGGCCGGGAGAAGCGAAGTGGAGCGGAACACGTGAAGCAGGGCATCTGCGACTAGAGCAGCTGGCAGTCCGTAGGCATAGATGGCGTAAGGCACCGAGGTCGGCCAGCCTTCCGGCACGCCACCGGTATGCGGGAATGCCAGCATGACGAGGGAGACCAGCATAAATGTCAAACCGGTGGCAGACAGTTTGGTTAATGCGTACATGCCTGCGCTTAGACGGACGGACGGAAGATCGTAATCTTTTAGCTTGTTCATCTTTTACATCCTTTCAGGGAAGTGAACACGGCTTACGGGATGATCCATCCCGCAAGCGGCTGGTTAGCTAGTAACCATGTCCCCTCCATTTACGTGAATACAGGTTCCAGTAACATAAGAAGAATCGGGACCCGCTAAATAGACATAAGCGCCGGCCAACTCATAGGGCTGGGCAGCCCGCTTGAATGGGGTGTCGCTACCAAAAACGCTGGTCTCTTCAGCAGAAAAGCTGGAAGGAATCAACGGAGTCCATACAGGTCCTGGAGCCACACTGTTCACACGGATTCCCTGATCGGCCAGCGACAGGGCGAGCGAGCGGGTGAACGAGACGATAGCGCCTTTGGTGGACGAATAATCGATAAGATCTTTTTTTCCCTGATATGCTGTAACAGAAGCTGTATTAATGATCGCTGTTCCTTGTTTCATATGCGGCAGCGCGGCCTGTGTCAGGAAGAAGAACGGGAAAATATTCGTGCGGTACGTCTCGTAGAGCTGCGCCTCCGAGATATCCAGAAGGCTCTGCTGCGGATACTGCACACCATGATTGTTAACCAGGATGTCCAATTTGCCGAAGGTCTGCACGGTGTGTTCCACCGCCTGGGTACAGTTAGCTTTGTACCGCAAATCTGTCTGAATCCGCAGGCAGCGTTGCCCCAGCTCTTCAATACGCCGCTGCGTGGCTTCCGCATCCGAAGCTTCGTATAAGTAGGCAATGGCGACATCGGCACCTTCTTTGGCAAAAGCAATCGCAGCGGCTTTGCCGATCCCGCTGTCTCCGCCCGTGATGAGCGCCACTTTGCCGCTCAGCTTTCCGCTGCCGCGGCTCTCCGGGTTCTCGCTGATAGGCCGGGGCATCATCAGGCTCTCCAGACCCGGCTGGCGGTCCTGGTGCTGCGGAGGAAAGCCTATAGGCTGCACACGGCAGACTGTACGTTCTCCGTAATAGGGGTAAACAGGATTCATTAGCGACACTCCTCGGGTGTGTTCTGGTTTCCTGTATATTTTTATGCATCCGCCCAGAAAAGCGTGCGACTCTGATGTCTGATGAAAGGGATCAAACGACTTATCTATACATACTAAATATAAACGGAGATGGGGAAAGAGCATGAAGTTCAGACCTATGATTGCCGATGATTATGAAGCCGCATATCATTTATGGGAGAATACGGCGGGCATGAACCTTAGTCAAGCAGATTCCCGGAAAGAAATTCTCCGCTATCTGGAGCGTAACCCTGGAATGAGCCAGGTCTGCGAGAATGAGGACGGTACGCTTGCCGGTACAGCCATGTGCGGACATGACGGACGAAGGGGGTATATGTATCATGTGGCAGTCAGCAGGGACAGCCGCGGTAAAGGAGTCGGCCGTGGGATGGTTTCGCGCTGTCTGGACAGGCTGCTTCAGGAGGGTATCGACAAATGTCATCTGATGGTGATAGAGGGGAACAGCCTCGGCCGCAGCTTCTGGGCTGGAATTGGGTGGCAGGAGCGGGACGGCATTGTCCTGTTTTCCCGGAATACCTTTTAGGTAACAGATAATGTCATAGTGTAGCTTTTACGCGGCTGCAGTATAATATAGAAGTGAAGTATATTGTCGAATTTTGATAGGTGGAGATCTGAACAATGCGTTTCAAAGATGTATTCTCAATTATCGGTCCGGCCATGGTCGGGCCTTCCAGTTCGCATACAGCAGGCGCGGCAAGGATCGGAAGGGCTGCCCGGCAGGTGCTGGGCGAACCGGCGTCTTCGGCCGAGGTAACTTTCTTCGGCTCTTTTGCTGCGACGTATCAAGGGCATGGGACGGACCGGGCGATTGCCGGCGGACTGCTGGATTTCGCTACGGACGATTCACGTCTGCCTGATTCTATCGAACTTGCAGCCGAGGCCGGGATGACGGTTTCCTTCGGTGAGGGGACGGGTCTGTTCCCTCATCCCAATACAGTAAGGCTACACTTAACAGGTGCTCAGACAGGCACAGAATTAACACTTACCGGAATATCCATCGGCGGCGGGAATATTGAAATTGTGGATATTGACGGTTTTGGAGTGAAGCTGACGGGAATGTATCCCACCGTACTGATTAATCATATGGATTACCTGGGGGTACTCGCCAGTGTTACGGATGTCATGCGCAGAGGCCAGTTCAATATCGGGCATATGTCGCTGGACCGTAAAAACCGCAGCGGTGCAGCTCTGACAGTGCTGGAGATGGACGAAGCGGCGACGCCGGAGCTGCTGCATGAGCTAAGTGCACTGCCTGCCGTCCAATCCGTTAAGGTAGTAGATCTGAATGAAGCTCCGCAAGAACAGAAAGGGAAGGACAACACACCATGAATTTTCAAACCTTAAGCCAGCTGGCCGTATTATGCGAGGAACGGGAAATGGGGATCGGCGCTTTGATGCTGGAGCAGCAGAGTGAAGAATCCGGACGGTCCAAGGAACAGGAATTTGCTACCATGAGCCAGTATTATGGCGTAATGAAAGAAGCCGTCCACCGCGGCATGACCGAGGATACGACCTCGCGCAGCGGACTGACAGGACTGGACGCCCAGCGGGTTGCCGCCTATAACACAGCGGATGAGCCTTGTCTCGGCGGACCTGCCGGTCAGGCTATGGCCTACGCACTGGCTGTATCGGAGGTCAATGCATCCATGGGCCGCATTATCGCAACACCGACAGCCGGCTCCTGCGGAATTATTCCCGGTGTCTTTCTGAGCTGCCAGGAGCGGTTCGGCTGGGATGATGACTATATGGTGTCCGGTCTGTTCGCGGCCGGAGCGATAGGGTATGTAATTGCCAATAATTCATTTGTCTCCGGAGCGGAGGGCGGCTGCCAGGCTGAGGTTGGCTCAGCCATCGGAATGGCAGCGGGCGCACTTACTGAACTGCGCGGTGGAACTCCGGCTCAAGCCGTCCATGCCGTTGGTCTTGCGCTCAAAAATACACTGGGGCTGATCTGTGATCCTGTGGGCGGACTTGTGGAGATTCCCTGCATCGTCCGCAACGGCTTCGGAGCCGTTACGGCGCTGGCTGCTGCCGATATGGCGCTGGCCGGGGTACGCAGCGTAATTCCTTCTGACGAGGTCATCAAGGTCATGCTGGAGGTTGGATCGGCTATGCCGGAGAAGCACCGGGAGACAGCCGGAGGCGGACTGGCCCAGACTCCGACCGGACGGAAAATTATGAAGGATCTGAAGAATAAGAAATAGTATGCAGCTTGTATTAGGACATCATAACCGCGTAGGGGTGCAGCCTTGGCTCAGAGCATATGGAACCTTTCGAGCTGCTCCCATTGCCCTTCCTGCCGGAGGATCTCCGGCTGCTTCGGTCCCATAAGATCGAAATGCGGAAAAGGTCTGCGGTTATGGATATACCGGGACGGAAGCCCATGCTGCTCGCACCAGCTTCTCAGGCGGTCCAGATTGCTGCAGCCGACTTTGGTTACTGTGGTCATCCCCGGAAAGCGCGGGTCGAGCCAATAATGGGTCAGGAAAGCGATTTCTCCTGCGGAGACCGCCTGTTTCCAGCGGCTCAATTCTTCTCTGTTAATACCGAAGGCCATTGTTGTCTCATCCTTATCCTTAATCTGAATTATTAATTCTATTATAACTTGAGAGGGGGAACGCATCATGAACGGGCAAGTTAGAGCAGATATCCGTGCCGGGCTTGAGGTGGATATTGTACTGAAACAGGATCAGCCTACGGGCAAACTCACACATGGCGTAGTCAAAGATATTTTAACCAATTCGCCTCGCCATCCGCACGGCATCAAGGTAAGGCTAACTGACGGTAAAGTTGGACGGGTCAAGCACATTACGTAAATAAAAGTAGCGCTCCCGGCCCTGGGCTGCCGTTCTCCTGAACAGCATATTCCCGGTCCGAGAGCGCTTTTTTTTACCGTCCCATGAACTCCTCCACATACTGGTCAGCTTTGGTCTGGTTGCACAGATTGCAGGCGCAGACACAGTTGTCCGGCGTAGTGTGGCCCCCTTTGGCACGGGGCAGCAAATGATCTATGGTATCTCCGTACAAACCGCAGAAATGGCATGTATAGTTATCCCTGGTCAGAATAAATGCGCGGAAATCCTTATTGCTGTAGATTCGGCGGATCGTACGGCGGTTCACTACCACGGCGGCATGCTCCCTGACGAGGGTTACAGCAAGCTCAAGGTCGATTTCCTGATGCCAGCGCCGCCCCTTATCGCTGTGCCCCCGCATGAGAATCATGCCTTTGGATGAGGGAATGAGGGCAGATGCGTCCTGGGGATCAGGCTTCGGTCCTCTAATCTGCGGCGCCTTATACCGGGGGTCTGCTCCGCGTGGCCGTGCTTTGCCCTTGATCCCGTGTGCCGATGGAGCTGCCTGGCCATCCTTGGATCGTCCCGGCGGGGAAGGCTTATGGGCTCCAGGTACAGCGGGCTTGGAAGCTGAAGCAGGCGGGACCGGGGGGAGCGGATGACGCGTAAGCACGAGCGTATCGGTCAATCCCGCATCGGAGATCACTGTAGCCGAAATTGCTGCAGTCCCTTTTCCCCGCACAGCCGGCTTGGGTCTATTCGCCAGAAGCTCCTTGCGGCAATCCCGGCAGGCACCGCGGCGGGACTGGCCTTTGGAGCGCTTGCCGGTGCGCCTGCGGAATTCAGTTAGAGGTTTATACTGCTGACAGTAGGCGCATTGTTTGGTTAATGGCTGATGGATATCGGTCATAGGTATGTGTGGAAGGCCGTCTTGAATACGCCTGTCCAGTCCCCTTCTTTTTTGTGGTAGCTTTAGTATAACGCAAAGAACGGTGAATCACACAGCAGACAGGGTGGGGAGAGATCTCCTAATTTCTGCTGGACGGCGGGACCTAAAGGCGTTAGAATGGCAGTGAATATAAAAGGGCTTTCATAGTGGGCCGGCGGGAGTGAACCGGATTGACAACGATTTATGATATAGCCAAAAAAACCGGCTACTCGCCAACGACAGTGTCCAAGGCGTTCAACAATTATTCCGATGTGCGGGAGAAAACCCGTCAGGACATATTGCGGACGGCTCAGGAAATGGGGTATTTGCCAAACGCCCATGCCCGTACCTTGACCACCAAGAAGTCATGGACGATCGGTGTGCTGTTTGTAGAGGGAACCGGGGCGGGGATACGCCATCCCTTTTTCAGTGCGGTCATCGAGAGCTTCAAGCAGGTTGCGGTAGCTAAAGGGTATGCGCTGATGTTCATCTCCAAGGATGTCGGCGGCAAGCAGAGCGGATATCTGGAGAATTGCCGCATTCGCGGGGTGGATGGAGTTGTGGTCTTCTTGTCTGACTATGACGACCCTTATTTTCTGGAGCTGCTCGAAAGTGATATTCCTACGGTTATTCTGGATTATGATACATCACAGTCGCATACGGTATGTTCGGATAATATGGAAGGAGCGCATCTGGCGGTGAATTACCTGGCGTCTTTGGGTCACCGTAGAATTGCCCATATTTCCGGGGGCGAGAACTCCTTTCCGGGAAGCCAGCGCGAGCTCGGGTACATAGCGGCAATGGAGCTGCAGGGGCTTGAGGTGCGGGAAGGATACATCGCTGAGGGAGCTTTTTTCTCGAGGGAAAGCGGTTATGCTGCTATGCTGAAGCTGCTTGAGCTGCCGGAGCGTCCTACGGCTGTATTTGCTTCGGGTGACCTGCTGGCATTGGGCGCAGTGATGGCAGCCAAAGACAAAGGTCTCTCTGTTCCTTCCGATATTTCAGTCCTCGGCTATGATGATATTGAGCTTGCCGCCTATGTAACACCGGCACTGACTACCATTCGGCAGGATACGGAAAAGCTCGGGACCCGGGCGGCAGAGATTCTGCTTGCTTCAATCGACGGCAAAAGACAAGAGAAGGAAGCACTGCTACTTCCGGTGGAGGTAGTCGTACGGGATTCCTGCGCACCGCCGGGCGGAAAATAAAGAGTTCCGCCGGGTGCGCATTTTTTTTCGAAATAATCGAAACCGGTTTCGATTATCATATAAGTACAACTAAAAGGAGATGGATGAATTGACAAAAGTACGCACAGTGATGACCGCCAAGGACACAGGAGAACGCTTAAGCCCAGTAGAGGCAATCGTATTCAGAGTCCGCACAACCGATGAGAAGGCGGATGTACAATTGCAGCCGGAACGGGAGTTTCAGCAAATGCTTGGTTTTGGGGGCGCTTTCACAGAGGCGGCGGCCTATACCCTGTCCCGGATGAGCCCCGGGAAGCGGGCGGAGGTCATCCGGAGGTATTTTCATCCTGAGGAAGGATTGAACTACAGCATGGGGCGTGTGCATATCCACAGCTGCGATTTTGCCCTCGGGAATTATACCTATGTTCAGGAGGGGGATGCGGAGCTCGCGACTTTTGATATTTCCCATGACCACAAGTGGGTGCTTCCGCTGATTAAAGACGCGATGGAAGTCAGAGGCGGGCCTTTGACGATGCTGGCTTCCCCCTGGAGCCCGCCGGCCTGGATGAAGACCAATGGGGAGATGAACAACGGCGGTTCGCTGAAGCCGGAGTACGCAGCAGTCTGGGCGCGGTATTATACCAAATTCATAGAAGCTTACCGCAAGGAGGGCATTCCGGTCTGGGCCGTCTCCGTACAGAATGAGCCCGCAGCCGTACAGACTTGGGATTCCTGTGTGTACAGTGCGGAGGAGGAGCGGGATTTTGTCAAAACCCATCTGGGCCCTGTGATGCATGAGGCGGGAATGGCGGATGTAAACATCGTAATCTGGGACCACAACCGCGATATCATGGTCGAACGCGCCTCTACCGTGTTGTCCGACCCGGAAGCTGCCAGGTATGTATGGGGTACAGGCATTCACTGGTACGGCGGTGAGGAATTCGATAAGGTGGCCAAGGTGCATGAGCTCTTTCCGGAAAAGCATCTGCTGTTCACGGAGGGCTGCCAGGAGGGCGGTGTGCGTCTGGGCGAATGGTTCACCGGTGAACGTTACGGGCGGAATATGATCGGTGATCTGAACGCCTGGACGGAAGGCTATCTGGACTGGAATCTTGTGCTCGACGAGACCGGGGGGCCGAATCATGTGGGCAATTTCTGCGATGCTCCGGTGATTGCCGATACGACTTCGGATGAGGTGCATTACAACAGTTCCTATTATTACATTGGGCATTTCAGCAAATTCATTGCTCCCGGTGCTATGCGCATTGGCCTGGAGTCTGC
This sequence comes from Paenibacillus sp. LS-5, assembly GCF_056121505.1. Classification (NCBI taxonomy): domain Bacteria; kingdom Bacillati; phylum Bacillota; class Bacilli; order Caryophanales; family Paenibacillaceae; genus Paenibacillus; species Paenibacillus sp. LS-5. Next base: position 41,691 of record NZ_JBWAVA010000023.1, read on the forward strand.
CGCCGGAGGTATTCTGTCCACTGCATTCCGCAATCCGGACGGCAGTCTCGCCGTTGTTCTCATGAATGAGGGGGAGGATACATGCATCGTGACTCTGGGGCTTGGTGATGAGCTGGCCGAATGCACGCTACCGCCGCATTCCATCGCAACACATCTTATCTTTTCGTAATTTCATCACGTTCAGAATGCCGTTAATTGCTGCAGTTTAATTTGAAGGAGGCAAATGTATGAGCCATTATTATTTTGATTCCGGCAACTTTGTGATCGAACAGTTTCATGAGGGCAAGCCATTTTCGAGCTTTCTGCCCGGACTGGCAGGACTGAAGGGCATTCCGATGTGGACCTTTTATACGAACAGGGGTCAGGGAATCTGCAGCTTTGGGGTACGCGATAAAAACTCGCCGATTATGGAGTTCTCACCAGCGAATATTTCCTACAAGAACGTTGCTTCGTCCGGCTTTCGCACGTTTATCAAGATAAAGGGTGCTCAGGAAGTGTATGAGCCGTTCCAGTCGGCACGGCCTGATTCCGATGCGAAACGCAAGATGACGATTCTTCCGAATGGGCTGATGATCGAGGAATCCCATACGGGCTATGGATTAAAGACAACTGTCCACTATTTCAATATGCCGAATGATGATTACGCTGCATTGGTCCGGCGCGTAGAAATCGAGAATATAAGCGAAGGGGAGCTTGAATTAGAGCTTCTGGATGGTCTGCCGGAGATTTTACCGTATGGTGTAGAGAATAGCGGGTACAAGGAGATCGGCAACCTGCTGCGCAGCTGGATGGAAGTATACAATCTGGACCATGGAATTCCATTCTACAAGCTGCGATCCAGCACGAATGATGATGCGCAGGTCAGTGAAATCCGAAACGGGCATTTCTATCTGTCCTTCACTGCAGAAGGGGAGCGGCTGGCACCGGTTGTGGACTTCGAGACGGTGTTCGGAGGCAATACTTCGCTTGGTTATCCGGACCGTTTTGCTGATCTGCCGCTTGAAGAGCTGCTCGCACAGCCCCAGTATCCCGTCAATAAAGTTCCCTGCGGCTTCAGTGGTACGGCCCGCACGCTCGCTCCAGGCAGCAAGGTGATTCTGAACACCATTATTGGACATGTGAACGATATCGACAAAATCAACCGGAAGGCGGATACTCTCTGCCATGATGAATACATTATGTCCAAAGCCTTGGAAGCTGCCAGCCTGACTGAAGAGCTGACAGCAGATATTGCCACCCGTACCGCTTCGCCGGTATTTGATGCGTACTGCCGGCAGTCCTATCTGGATAATTTTCTCCGTGGCGGCTATCCGTTCATCTTCGATAACGGGGGAGAAGGCTTTGTCGTGCATCTGTTCTCCCGCAAGCATGGCGACATGGAACGTGATTACAACTTTTTCTCGCTGGCGCCGGAATATTACTCCCAGGGAAACGGGAACTTCCGCGACATGAATCAGAACCGGCGCAATGATGTATTCTTCAATCCCCGGGTCGGCAGCTTCAACATCAAAATGTTCTACAGCCTGATTCAGGCGGATGGCTACAATCCGCTGAGTGTTCAGGGGACTACCTTTGAAATTCTGCCCGGCAAAGCGCCACAGCTCGCAGAATGGATTCGCGATTCAGTTGCCGATCATCAGGAGGAACTGGTGAAGCTCTGCGCGGGCCGGTTCACTCCAGGACGCCTGATTAACTATATTGCTGATTATGACGTTACCTTAAAGGTGAGCGAGCAGGAATTCCTGAGCGGCGTGCTGGCTTTGTCGCAGCAGAACATCGAGGCAGCCTTCGGGGAAGGCTTCTGGTCCGACCACTGGACGTATAACCTCGATCTGGTGGAGGGTTATCTGGATATTTTCCCTGAACGCAGACAGGAGCTGCTCTTCGGAGATGAGAGCTATGCGTTCTATGACAGCCCGGCCTATGTACTGCCGCGAAGCGAGAAGTATGTGCTGAGTGACGGCAAGGTCCGGCAATATGGTGCTCTTCTAGAGGATGAGGAGAAGCTGCATCTGCTGAAGCGAAAGGCTTCGGAGACGCACTGGCTCCGCACCGGAGGCGGACATGGGGACATCTACCGCACCAGTCTGTTCGTGAAGATGCTGTCATTGGCCTTGAACAAATTTGCCACACTGGACCCTTATGGCATGGGTGTGGAGATGGAGGGCAACAAGCCGGGCTGGAATGATGCCATGAACGGCCTGCCGGGGTTATTCGGATCAGGGATGAGTGAGACGTTTGAACTGAAGCGGATGATCGTCTTTATGCTAGAGGTTCTGGATAGCAATGAAGAGGGGGCTGGAACATCAGGATTATCCGTCAAGCTTCCGACAGAAATGTCCTTGCTGCTGGAGCAGGTGAACCATGCTGTAACGGCTGTACTTGCAGGAGAGCTTGGGCAGTTTGAATATTGGGATACTGTAGCATCCGCCCGTGAGTCCTACCGGGAGCGTATCCGCTTCGGTATCACCGGAGAAGAGCAGCCGGTTAACCTTATGGTGATACGTGAGGCGCTGGGCCAATTTCTGAGCAAGCTTAATATCGGGATTGAGCAGGCAGTCGAACTGGGCGGTGGTCTGACTCCGACTTATTTCCGCTTTGAGGCTGTGCGGTTTCAGGCAGTGACCGATGAGGCCGGGCAGCCGGTAATGAGCGGCTACGGTCTGCCTAAGGCGGTGGTGGAAGCGTTCGAGGCCTTTCCGCTGCCATACTTTCTGGAGGGGCCTGCCCGTTGGCTGAAGACACTGGACAGTCCGGATGAGGCGCGGGATATCTACAACCGGATCAAGCAAACGGAGCTGTATGATCCGGTCACGTCGATGTACCGCACATCAGTCTCTCTGGATGAGGAGTCCAATGAAATCGGACGGATGCGTGCATTCACGCCGGGCTGGCTGGAGCGGGAATCTAACTTTCTGCATATGTCCTACAAATATTTGCTGGAGCTTCTGAAAGCGGGGCTCTATGAGGAGTTCTACGGAGAACTGAAAACTTCGCTTATCCCTTTCCTGGACCCGGCAGTCTATGGACGGAGTACACTGGAGAACTCCTCCTTCATCGCCACGGGCGGCAATCCGGATCCGGGCACGCACGGAAGAGGCTTCGTCGCCAGACTTAGCGGCTCCACCGCAGAGTTTCTGAGCATGTGGCGGACGATGATGGCCGGAAGCGGGATATTCTCGGTGGTAGACGGGGAACTGGCCTTATCCTTTGACCCGGCGCTTCCGGGCTGGCTGTTTGATGAGCAGGGGGAGTTATCTTTTACCTTCCTGGGAAAGACCCGGGTTACCTATTACAATCCGCGCCATCTGAACACTTTCGGTGAGGGAGGGGCATCCATTCAGAGTCTTACGCTGGCTTACCGCGACGGGACCGCAAGCCGGATACCCGGCCCGCTGCTGCGCGGCGCGGAGGCCGAAGCGCTGCGCCGGGGAGATGTCGCCGAAATCCGGGCGGTGCTGGAGTAATTGATGCAGCCTAAGCCACCAGCTACCACTGAATCGTAGAACGGTAAGTCGATCAATCTCAGAGTGGACAGTAAAGGGCAAGGAGAGGCGGAACAGCCTCTCCTTGCCCCTCACTCTGCCTGATTTTCTATTTCATTTGAACTTAAAGTCCAGCTTGAGGAGGTGGGAGTGGCGGAGGGGAAGTTTGGAACTGGAGGAGCGGCAGCGTTCGCCTTTGTATCCGGATTTCATCCGCTAGAAGCGGTATGAATCAAGAAATCTGGATACAACAGCGACCGGAAGTCCAAACATTCCCCGCAGTCACGGTTTTCACCGAGCCAGCCGCACTTTACTACAAATTCTATAGCCGAAAAATCAGCCCCCAAATACGAAATCTGGGCCCTTACAGCCCAACCTGAAAAGCTATACAATAAACGCATGGAGCTGTAAGCGCTTCACATAAATGCAGACAGACAGATTTTGGAGGCCATATGATGGAGAACAAAAGCAGCACCGAAGCAAATACCGCGATGAAACCGCTTCTTTCGCCAAAAATCGAAACCGGTTCAGATTCCAGAAGCGCGTTCTGGAGGCGGCTTCTGGCCCAGCGCCATTTACAGACAATGGCCCTGCTCGGCGTGGTCTGGATGATTATTTTCAACTACATTCCAATGTACGGGCTAATTATTTCCTTCAAGGAATACAACATCGTGAAATCGATCGCTGAGGCTCCCTGGGTGGGGCTGACGCACTTCCGTGAGTTCATGGATGATGATGATCTGGTCAATGTTATCAAGAATACACTGGGCATCAGCTTGATCAAGCTGCTGATCGGTTTCCCGCTTCCGATTATCTTTGCACTGTTTCTGAACGAGGTCCGCTCCTTAAGGTACAAAAAAGCGATCCAGACTATTTCGTATCTTCCGCATTTTCTCTCTTGGGTGGTACTGGGCGGAATTCTGGCGACCTGGCTGGCAGATGTGGGGATTGTGAACCATATTTTGATGGGACTGCATCTGATCGATCAGCCGATTACCTATCTTGCTGAGCCCAGCTATTTCTGGACGATTATTATTTCCTCCGACATTTGGAAGGAGCTTGGGTGGTCCGCAATTATCTACCTGGCAGCGATCTCCGGGGTCTCTCCTGAAATGTACGAAGCAGCGACGATCGACGGAGCCGGACGATTCCAGAAAATGTGGTTTGTCACACTGCCGGCGATTAAATCGACGATCAGCATTCTTTTCATTCTGGCGGTCAGCGGTGTGCTGAACTCCAACTTTGACCAGATCCTGGTGCTGCGCAATTCGCTTAATGACAGCGCCAGTAATGTAATTGACTATTACATCTACTATACAGGCATAGTCTCGAACCGCTTCTCCTACTCTGCGGCGGTTACCCTGATCAAGGCGTTCATTGCACTCATTCTGCTGCTGATTGCCAATCAGGTATCCAAAAAAATTAACGATACGTCGCTGTTCTAGAAGGAGGACTTAACCAATGTTTGCACTCAAGCGCAAGACGAAGGGCGAAGCCCTGTTTGATATCGTCAATAATCTGATTATGCTGTGTGTCTGTTTCCTGACGCTTTACCCGATCTGGTACGTGCTGATTAATGCCTTCAATGACGGAAATGATGCGATGCTGGGCGGGATTTACTGGTGGCCGCGAATGTTCAGCCTGAAGAATTTTGACGCGGTGTTTGCGAGTCCCGGTATCATGCAGGCCATGGGAATTACCGTTGCCAAAACGGTGCTCGGCGTGCTGGTGCATGTGTTCTTCACGGCGATGGTGGCCTACGCGTTATCCCGTAAAGGGCTCATCGGCGGCAAGTTCTATATCCTGCTGGGTACGATTACCCTATTCTTCAACGGTGGCCTCATCCCGACCTTTCTGCTGAACCGGGACCTGCATCTGCTGGATAACTTCATGGTCTATATCATTCCGGTGATGTTCAGCTTCTTCGATCTCATTATCTTCATGACCTTCTTCCGGGAAATTCCCGAGGGTCTTGAGGAGGCGGCACGGATTGACGGTGCCAATGACTGGTCGATCTTCCTGCGGGTCGTGCTTCCGGTATCCATGCCGGTCATTGCCACGATTGCCCTCTTCCATGGTGTGTATCAGTGGAATGATTATTTTGCGGGTATCATCTACGTCAACAATCCGGATCTGCAGCCGATTCAGACTTACCTGTTCCGGGTGGTGGCACAGTCCAGCTCTAACCAGATGATGGTGGCCGTGCAGGGCAGCAGTGTTACCAAAAGCGTGACCTCACAGTCTATCAAGCTGGCTACCATGGTGGTCACTACGCTGCCGATCGTATTCGTCTATCCGTTCCTGCAGCGCTATTTCGTAAAGGGCATGATGATTGGCTCGATCAAGGGCTAAAGGTTTGTCTTGGGGTAAGCAACTTAAGCCTCAAGCCACTCAAGCAACAGGTAACTCCTCCGGCACCCGGGTACATGTGGGGTATGGAGTTGAGCTTATAATTTACTACAATCTCAGAAAAGGGGTAAATAAGCATGGGCATGAAACGCAAGCCGAAAGCAATGGTACTGCTGCTCTTGGGGCTGATGCTGGCATTCTCGGCAACGGGCTGTTCGAATGGCAATAATGCCGGAAATAATGGCAAGGATAACGCGGGCAACGCTACAAAGACGGCAGAGGCTACCAAAGCACCGGCAGAGCCGGCTGCATCAGCGATCTCAGCGGATGAGCCGGGCTGGAAAAGCGACACCTCACCGATCACGTTCGACTGGTATCTGAATTTCGCCTGGTTTCCGAATAAATGGGGTGTAGATCCTACCTCCCAATACGTAACGAAAAAGACAGGTGTAAATATCAACTTTATCGTTCCCGCAGGAAATGAGAATGAGAAGCTCAACACTCTGATTGCTTCCGGCAAGCTGCCTGACTTCATTACGCTGGGCTTCTGGGAAGATGCGATCAAGAAGATGATCGAGGGCAATCTGGTGCTTCCGCTGAACAAGCTGGCCGAAGAATACGACCCGTACTTCTTTAAAGTATCCGATGCAGATAAGCTGGGCTGGTACACACAACCGGACGGCAATGTATACGGCTATCCTAACTCCTCATCTTCACCTGCTGATTATAAAAAATACGGTGATAGCTATGTCTCCAACCAGACCTTTGTAGTCCGCAAGGATATTTACGAAGCCATCGGCAGTCCGGATATGCGCACACCGGAGGGCTTCCTGAACGCACTGAAGATGGCGAAGGAGAAATTCCCTGAGATTAACGGCCAGCCGATTATTCCGCTCGGTCTTCATGAGTTCACGGAGAACGGCAACGACTCGCTGGAAGGTTACATTCAGAACTTCCTGAACATTCCTTGGGAAAAGGACGGCAAGGTCTATGACCGCGAAACCGATCCTGAATATGTACGCTGGATGAAGACGCTCCGTCAGGCCAACCAGGACGGACTGCTGGCTAAGGATATTTTCATTGACAAACGTGCTCAAATGGAAGAAAAGATCGCACAAGGCCGCTATTTCGCCATGCTCTATCAACGCACTGACTTTGCTTCACAGCTCGGCACCATTTTCCAAAAGAATCCTGAACAAACTTATATTGCTGTAGACGGACCTGCGAACACCAAGATGGACCCTCCGGCACTGAACGGTCCGGGGATCTCCGGCTGGACCGTAACGCTGATCTCCAAGGATGTGAAGGATAAAGCCCGGGCGATTAAATTCCTCAGCTACCTGAACAGTGAAGAAGGCAACAAGGATCTTTATCTGGGTGAAAAAGGGGTCAGCTATGATACAATTGACGGGAAGGATCAGTTTCTTCCTGAAGCCTTTGATTTAATGAACAAGGACCGTGCAGCCTTCGATAAAAAGTATGGATCTTCCTTCACCTTCTGGATGATGCAAAATACGAATATTACAGACCAATGGGCTCCAAAATCAGTTGAGCCTTTCAAACAATTGGAAGACTGGACCCGCGGCAAAGCGGTCAACACTTCGGAATTCCAGCAGATTGATCCTACAGGCAACTCGCCTGAAGGCATTATCGCCACCAAGCTCAAAACCCTTCGCGGCAAAACGCTGCCGAAGCTGCTGATGGCTTCCTCCGATGCTGAGTTCGATAAGCTCTGGAGCGAGTATCTGGCGAAGAAAGAAAAAGAAGGTCAAGCGACCTTCGATGCTTACCGCCAGACGAAATATGAAGAGAACAAAAAGAAACTTGGAATGTAACTCTCTAGAATAATGCCCAATGGCCCGCTGACTGCGGGCTTTTGGGTTATTTTCTAAATATAAGAATTTATAGGATTCACGCAATTCATTATCCTTCTATTTCTTACTGAAACGGTACCGTCCTGTAGAAGGACGGCTTAGCTGTTTCTGCTTGTCTAATCTGCGGCCTTTGAGGCGAGGTGTACAGGATACAGGTGAACATGCGCACACGAACCGGGGCATTATGGAGCTCCTTCAGCTATTGGTGGGGACGGAGATCGCTGCAAAGCCGGCTGGTGGCGGCCTATATTTTCATTATTTTGGGTCCCTGCCTGTTGGTGTCCCTCTATTCCTATAGAGCGATCAATAATACGTATGTCCGCGATGCTGTGGACAAAAACAACTATTTACTGCAAATGGAAAAGATGCATATCCTCAATCAGATCGAAGCCATGGAGCGTGCGGCGCAGATGGCTTATTCCGACAAGGTGATCCAGAATTATCTGCTTAATGAGAGTGATCCCTCACTTGGAGAACTGATTGATTTCAATACGACCACTTATGTGAATTTGAACCGGATTCAATTCAATAATCCCAATATTGAGCATCTGCGGCTGTATTCGGCGAGCAAGGAGGTGCACGAGATCTGGCCGATTATTTTCCGGGAGGACCGGGTGTCCATGGAGCCATGGTTTCAGCAAGCACTGAAGCTGCAGGGGCAGGAACTGTGGTCTTTTCAGAAGAGCGATCCGGATCTTATGCAGCGCTATACGGGCCACGCACCGCAGGGGCAGCCTAAGGTTTCTTTGTTGAGGGAAATTAGCATTCCGGCCGGTCATCATGTCGGCATGATTCAGGTAGATATGCTGCTCAGTCGCTTCACGCCAAAAACCTATACCGATGTGCGTGACAACCAGTCGCAGATGTTCATCGCAGGGGACGGGCTGCAGCTGTTTACACGGGCGGACCATTCTTTTGAGCAGGATAACCCGAAGCTGAACGGAGCGATTGCCGAACGCTTGCAGCAGTATGAGAAAACCGGGGAGTGGGATGTTCATTACAAGGAGGATGGCAACTCTTTTCTGCTGATTCAGACCCCGATTCCTCAGATTGGCGCTTCATTGCTGAATGTGGTGTCGATGGAGAGTGTCATGAGGGATATTTCGCATACCCGCAATCTGATTATCGGTCTTAACATCGGTTTTATCGTTCTGGTTACGGTTATAGCTTATGTGCTGAATGCCTTCATTCTGAAGAATCTGCGCCGGTTAACAGAGACGATGAAACGGGTGCGCAGAGGGGAGGCGTATACGGGCATCAGCATCCGCGGAGGCGGGGAGGTCGGGGAGCTGGCGCATCATTTCTCCAAGCTGATGAATACGATCAATACACTGGTGGCCCAGGCGGTGAACAAGGAGGCGCTCTCCAAAGAGGCGGAGCTGCGGACCTTGCATAACCAGATTGATGCCCATTTCCTCTACAATACGCTGGAAAATATTAAGATGCTGGCAGAGATCGAGAATCAGCGGGGCATTTCCGATGCCCTGACTTCGCTCGGCGGCATGATGCGGTACAATTTCAAATGGTCCGGCGAGTATGTGAAGCTGCGGGATGAAATCCGCCATATCGAGAATTACATCGAAGTGATGAATATCCGGTTTGAGCATCCCATTACGCTGGAGCTTTTGATTGCTCCCTCTTATCTGGAACTGGAGGTACTGAAAATGTCGCTGCAGCCGGTGGTGGAGAACAGCGTGAAGCATGCCTGGTCTTCCAGAGAGGAAGAGCTGCAGGACCGCTCCATCCGCATCCAGATTTCAGAGGCAGAGGGGGACATTTTCATTGCAATCCGGGATAACGGGTTCGGACTGACACCCGAGCGCCTGAAGGAGCTGCATGCCTCGATTTATGCCAAGGATGAACCGGGTGTGGATGCTTCCGGATCAGCGGCAGGAGGTTACAGAGTTGGCGGTATTGGACTGCGGAATGTACATCAGCGGCTGCAGTTATTCTATGGGGACGCATACGGGCTGGAAGTGCAGAGTCAAGCGGGGGAATGGACGACGGTGTTCATGACGCTGCCTAAAGTTCTTTTGACGGGGGATAGACAGACATGAAGAAGCTGCTGATCATAGATGATGAGAAAATGATCCGACAGGGCCTGAAGGCCATGATTGAGCGGGAATACCCGTCCCGTTACAGCATCGAGCTCGCGGGGAACGGTGCAGAGGCACTGGCGCTGTATCAGCAGGAGCGCAGGGATATTATTATTACCGATATCCGCATGCCGGTGATGGATGGGATTACTCTGCTGGAGCGTCTTGCCGCTGAAGCAGAGCCAGGCGGGGAAGGACCAGCGGTCGTCATTCTGAGCGGCTACGATGATTTCGAATATGCCAAAAGCGCAATCCGCTACCGCGTCAAGGACTACCTGCTGAAGCCGATAAGACGCGAGGAGCTATTCGGAATTCTGGAGCAGATCAACAGAGAGTGTCTGGAGCAGGAGTCAAGCTCCCGCAGGCTTGCTGAGGAGACGGAGGGCTACCGCCAGGAGCTGCGTAATGCCCGCCTGCGCGAACTGCTCATGCAGGAGCCTGTGGAGCCGTCACTAACGCAGCTGCAGGAGCTGGACCGGTTGCCTGTTCCTTTTACAGTGGGTGTGCTGAATTTCTATTACAAAGACGGGAAGCGCATGAAGCCTGGTGAAGTTCAGGGTTTGATCGAGCGGATGACCGGACCGCTGGCCGGGCCGTTTGCTGAAGTTCTGACAGATTGGGAAGGGAAGCTGGTCCTGGTCGGAGGCAGCAAAGAGGCGTTCCGGGAGCTGTCCCGGCAGGCTGATACAAGAGAACTGAATGGGCTGCTCATCGGTATCAGCGGTGATAACCGGAATCCGGCAGACTTCCGTTCCGCGTACAAAGAGGCTTGCCGCGCGCTGCAGTATACATTTCTGCCGCCGCAGTCTAGCTTCATCGACTACGCGGATTTCCGGGAAGGCCGGCTGCTTTTTCCATGGCCGGAGGAGGAGCTGCGTAAGCTGCTGAATATGCTCGGTACAGACCGCGAGAAGGAAATTAAGAGCCTGCTGGGGACGATTTTTCAGCTGGATCATTTACAGCATCTCGATCTGGCGTATCTTGAACAGGTAGGCCGCAGCATGAACGAACGGGTACTCGACGAGGTATTCCGGCTGCACGGGGAGGCCTCTGTAGAAGTGCTCAAACTGTACCGTACGGTGGGCAATCTGTATAATTTCCGCCATTTTCATGACTATTACCGGACACTGGAGCATTTGCTCATTAAGGTGAACGATTATATTATAGGAATTAAATCTGCCCATACGGAGCATGCCGACATGGAGGAAGCGCTGGCTTATATAGAGGCGAATTATACCCGTCCGCTGAATATGGCGATGGTGAGCAACCATGTGTCGCTTAACTATTCTTATTTCAGTGAGGCCTTCAAGGCCTACACTGGAGAGAGCTTTGTGCTATATCTCAAAAAAGTCCGCATCCGCCATGCCAAAGCGCTGCTCTCTGAGAACCGCATCAAGCTGGCCGGTGTCTCCGAAGCCGTCGGCTTCGAGAACAGCAAGCAGTTCGCCCGCGTGTTCAAGGAGCTGGAGGGCATCTCGCCGGGCGAATACCGCGCCAAGCTTCTGCTGGAGCGCTATTCTGGACATTTGGGAGATAAGGAATCGTAAGAACCCGGAACGGCAGCGGTTTTACCGGTGGCGTGGCTGCGTGGCTGCTGGCTCGCGTGATCAGCTTAGGCTTTTAGTTACTTCTTTGTTAGTGGTAATTTGTACAATTAATTTAGCGATATTAGGCTCTTTTTTTGGGTTTAGGTGGAAAAAGGGAACTTAAATTTTCAGCTATAAGCGTATTTGGGTGTTTATTAACGATTACGGAAAATTGAAGTGTACTAATTCCAACTGGATTATCGAATGAAAGTGTTAGGGGGAGCGTTCGAGTGGAAGAAATACAAGGGGAGCTTATTACTGTAGAGACACTGGCTTCGGACTTTCGGGAGCTGGGGGTGCGTGAGGGGATGACGCTGCTGCTGCACTCTTCTTTTAAATCGCTGGGGCAATGGGTGGCAGGCGGGCCGGTTGCCGTTATTCTGGCGCTGGAGCAGGTGCTTGGGGAAGAAGGGACTTTGGTGATGCCGACCCACTCCTCAGATGTTACCGACCCGGCAGGCTGGAGCAATCCGCCGGTACCGGAGGCGTGGTGGCAGACCATCCGGGAACAGATGCCGGCCTATGACCCGGATCTAACGCTGCTAAGGGGGATGGGCGTGATCCCGGAAACCTTCCGGAAGCAAAAGGGGGTTAGGCGCAGCAGCCATCCGGTCCATTCTTTTGCTGCCTGGGGCAGGCACAGGGATGAGATTATTGATGGGCATGCGCTGGATTTTGCCTTTGGTGAACAGTCGCCATTGGCCCGAATCTATGACCTGAAGGGAAGCGTACTGCTGCTTGGTGTGGACAGCTTCAACAATACTTCACTCCATTTGGCTGAATACCGGGCAGAGTATGCCGGGAAGCAGGAGGTTACTGCGGGAGCGCCCATGCGGGTTGACGGGGCCAGACAATGGGAGGAATACAGGGATTATAACTGGAATTCGGATGATTTTGCCGCCATTGGCACGGACTTTGGACAAGAGACAGGACAGATTACATATGGAAAAGTTGCCGCAGCCACGGCCCAGCTTATCCCGCAGCGTGAGATCGTGGACTATGCGGTGAAATGGCTGGAGCAGAAGCGGGTATAACCAGGTCAGGTGGGTATTGAAAATAGTGATATAGAGGAGTGGAGTACATTGGCTGCAACAACTGTATATTTAACCCGGCACGGGCAGACCGAGTGGAATGTCCAAAACCGGATGCAGGGGCATCTCGATTCACCGCTTACACCACTCGGCGAGCAGCAGGCACAGTGGCTGAACCAGGGACTGCAAATGGTGCCTCTGGATATCATCTACTCAAGCTCAAGCCCGAGAGCTTTGCGGACAGCAGAGATTGTCCGGGGCGAGCGGAGCATCCCGCTCATCGCTTGTGATGAATTCAAGGAGATTGGTATGGGACTGTGGGAGGGGCGGGAATCTGGTGAGATTCAGAGTGCTGACTCAGCGCAGCACTTTAATTTTTGGAAAGACCCCGAGGAATTCAATGTAGAGGGCAGCGAGACTTTTACTGGTGTGCAGAAGCGGGCCCTGGACAAGCTGCATGAAATAGTGGCGGAGCATGACGGTCAGAGTATTCTAATTGTTACCCATACGGTAGTGATCAAAGTGCTGATGGCTTATTTCGAAGAGAGAGCTATGGAGAATCTGTGGGATTTGCCTTATATTCATCCTACCTGTCTGTGCAGAATCGATTTTACGGACGGAGCGGCGGAGATTCTGCTGCACGGGGATACGAGCCATTATGGGAATAGCGTAGAAGATGAACTTTTTGATTAATTAGAGTGAACGTAAGGATCTTACTTGCTGTATTAGCGAAACTCTGGTTCCACAAGGGTTTCTCCATTCAGCTTATATAGCCAAGAAACTTGTAGGCGATGCTCGGGGAATACGGGTGTCGCCTGTTCGTGTTCATGCGAGTGCAGTCCATGCGGTCCATGCGGCCCAGAAAGCTCCTATTTTCGCCAATTGACCTTATCAGCCGGCCTAACGGACCCATGGTTCAGCGTGGTTTATTGATCCAGGGCGGCGGGTTTACCGTTTGGCTGAAGAGGCTGAAGTCACGCCTTGAGGCGAAGCTGCCGGCCTGCTGCTCTGCAGATATCTCGCTTCAATCATGGACAGGTCACCATCAAGCATTCTAAGGCCGGGGAGCAGCAGGGCGGCTCCGGCACATAACGCCGGCAGCAATCCAGCGGCGAGGAACAAAGCGGACACACCGTAGATTTCGGCAATCGCTCCTCCGGCAAAAGCGCCAAAGGGCTGCAGGCTGCCGCCGATCAAAAACCGGATCGAGTTAACCCGTCCCTGAAGATTGCCGGGAACCAGACGTCCATGAAGGGAGGAGCTTAAGGAGCCGAAGAAGGGGCCAAGGGCGCCGGATATAAATACGGCCGCAAGCGCAAAGGGGAAGCTGGGAATAAGCCCCCACATGGATGTCATGACTCCAATGGCTCCAAGACTGGAGAGCATCACCAGGCGTCTGTGCTGAATCTCACCCAGCACCGAGATTACGCCCAGCCCGACCAGCGATCCTAGTGCAGAGGCTGTGGTAAGTGTTCCCAATGCTGCGGCATCACGGTGGAGCACTTCGCGCACATAGGGAACCATCATCGTCCAGACCGCGATGGAGCTCAGGTTACTGACCGAAGCCATGAACATAATGGTGAGCATCGCCGGGAACTGCTTGTAAAAGGTAAAACCTTCAGCCATCTCGCGTATGTACAGGGAGAGGGAGAAGCCGCCTAAGGCGGCAGCCGGTTTGGTGGCTGGCCCCGGAAGCTTCGGCAGGTACAGCAGCGTGGCGATGGCGGCAGTGTAGCAGAGCAGATTGATGCCGAGTGCCGGGAGCGCCCCGCTGGCTGCGGTCAGCACACCCGCCAGCGCAGGCCCGAGCAGCGTCGCTGCACCCTTGCAGCCATCGATGACAGCAAAGGCGCGTACCAGCTTCCGGCTGTCCGCGACGCCGGGAATCACAGCCATCGCCGTCGGCATGAACAGCGCGGCGCAGGCGCCGCTAAGTCCGGCAGCGGCGAATAAATGCCAGAGCTGGAGCTGGCCGGCGAGGCCCATGCCCAGCGGAAGGGCGATGGCCAGCAGCCGGATCGCGGCCAGACAGGCCATGAAGCGCACGCGGGGCAGCCGGTCGGCGAGCGGTGAGCCGATTAAGCGAAACAGCAGCTCAGGGATGCCGGAGCTGAGCGCCAGCGCGCCCATGGCCAGCTTGGAGCCGGTCAGCTCATAGACCAGCCACTCCATCGCCAGTAGCCCGAATGCATCTCCGAAAGCACTCAAAGAAATGGTAGACAGCAGACCATAATAGCTGCGTTTCAGCATTGGGAATTCACTCCTTTATATGTAAGCTGAGGCAGGGGCTTAGGCCGTAAATGGTGCACAACACACTAAGCGGCCTTTCAGCATAGGGGATTGCTCTTTCAATCCAACCCGCTGCCTGCTACTCCAAATAATCGGCAATCCGCTTGGGCAGATCATTCAGCGCATCCAGGCGCAGGCTGTAGGACGCGCTTTTGCCGGTGGAATGGACAATGACCAGCCCGGCCGAGCGCAGCGTGATGAGATGATAGTGGATCGTGCTTTTGGAGAGGCCGACCTGCCGTACGATTTCTGTAAAGCTCAGCTGTTTTCCAGCCAATAGGCGGAGAATGTATAGACGTGTCTCATCCGACAGCGCCCGGGTTAGCCGCAGCAGAGTGGGAGCGGGCCGTCCTTCCTCGGGAGGCAGCGCATCATAGGCATAGCTGGTAAATACAAATTCATCGCACAGCGATGAAGTGACCAGAGGACGGGCGTGGTACTGTGGGATTAGGATGATCTGCTTCACTTCTTTGGCGGGATACAGCCGCATCCCCTGCGTCGCCCGTTCGTAGACCTCCATAGCATTGTTATCGTTCAATTCCGTTCGTCTGGCTTCCGCCTCTTGACTTAACCCTACAAGAATGGCGGGATCAATTCCGCTGAAATACTGTTCATTCCATTCCCTCAAAATACTGGAGGTGCGTGTGCGCAGTAAGGCAAGATTGGAGGACACGGTTGATCCAAAGCGTGCAGCGGTCTCGAACAATTCCCCCGGAGACAGGCCCTCGAACCAATCCAGGAAGCCGTCGACCGAACGGCCTCCAGGACAACTCCAGATATAAGGCGTGAGCGTGAAATCTGTATTTTCCTTGTAAAATTCCTGCATGTTCTGCAGCTGGGCTGGGGTGAACCTCTTCTGAACCTCCTTGACCCAGAGCTTTCCAGATTCCAGAGCGTTATGGTTCTGTTTGCCAAGGAAGGCGCTCAGACTGTTAAAACATTCATGCATGGGGGCAAAATCCACTTCTACCTTATAATCCACGTATGTTCCCCGTTTCTCTATTTTGTATATTTTGTTCTATAAATATAGAACCGATTACTGGTTTTATTATATGCGAACTAATAATTAATATCAAGGGTATGGAGCCCAAGGTCTTGACCAACATCGCTGCAGCTTCTGCACTGGTTTATTATTTCTGAAAAAAAAAGCCTCGGCCGCTTAAGGGCCAAGGCTTTATCGTGCGGTTACTCCGCTGCCGGCGCAGCGGCGTGTAGAATTTCCTGCCCGTCCATATACTTGCGTAGGGCCTGCGGGATATAGATCGAACCATCCTCCTGCTGGTGGTTCTCCAGCAGGGGAATCAGAATCCGCGGCGTGGCGACTGCGGTGTTATTCAGGGTATGGCAGTACTGCAGCCGTCCGTTCTCGTCACGAAAACGGATGCCCGAGCGGCGTGCCTGGAAATCCAGCAGATTGGATGCCGAGTGGGTTTCCCCATAGGCACCGCGGCTGGGCATCCAGGTCTCGATGTCGTATTGCTTATGCGTCTTCAGCGACATGTCGCCGCTGCAGACAGCCACTACGCGGTAAGGCAGCTCCAGAAGCTGGAGAATATGCTCGGCATTCGCCAGAATCTCCTGCAGCAGCTGCTCCGAGACTGCCGGATCATTCTTGCAGATCACGACCTGCTCGATCTTCGAGAACTGGTGCACCCGGTACAGGCCGTGTACATCACGACCTGCCGAGCCCACCTCCCGGCGGAAGCAGGCCGACATTCCGGCCAGCCGCAGCGGCGTGTCCGCCTCGATGATCTCATCGCTGTAGAGCGAGACGAGCGATACCTCCGAGGTTCCGGCCAGCCAGCGCTTTTCACCGTTCAGCTCGTAGGTCTGGTCCATCCCTCCAGGGAAAAATCCGGTCCGCTCCAGCGCCTCTGGACGGACAATAACCGGCACGTCCATCACGGTGAAGCCGCGCTGAGCCAGTACATCCAGCGCCAGCCGCTGCACGGCGAGGTGCAGATACAGTCCCGCACCCTTCAGCACGTAGCTGCGCGGTCCGCCGGCCTTGACTCCGCGCGGGATATCGATGATGTTATGGAGCTCGCCGAGCTCCACATGATCCCGCGGTGCGAAGCCAAATTCCCGCTGGCTGCCGGTCCGCCGCAGCTCCACGTTCTCGCTGTCATCCTTACCTATAGGTGTATCCGCCGATACCGGATTCGGCGCTAGAAGTAGCAATTCGCCCCAGCGCTGCTCTGCTTCGGCGAGCTCCGCCTCCAGCTTCGTAAGCCGGGCGTTAATCTCCCGTACATTTTCCTTGGCCTGTTCTCCGGCTCCGGTATCTCCCTGTCGCAGCAGGCGCTCGACTTCCTTGGTCAGTGCATTGCGCTCTGCTCTTAGCTGCTCGGTTTCCCGCCGCAGCTCCCGCCGCTTATCGTCCCAGGTCAGCAGTTCATCTAGCGGGAAGGCTACCTTTTTCTATACCCCCGTGTTTCTTACGAGTTCCTCATTATCCCTGATCCAGTTCATGTCCAGCATCGCTATCCGCTCCTTTTTGTCTTATAAAAATACAAAAAACGCCCTCATCCATGGGACGAGGAGCGTCAGCTCGCGGTGCCACCCAGGTTGACCGAATCCTCTGGCTTCACAGCAGGATAAGGCCCTCTTTGGTCTTCGCGGTAACGGGCGAAACCCGGTAAACTTAGGGAGCAATCCTATTGCTCCGGTCGCAGACGCCTCACGGTTGGATGCCGGTCACTGGCCTGATTGGGATGTAGTATTGCCGATTATTATAGCTCAGGTTTTTGCCGGGTGCAAGAAGTTATGCAGAGTTGTACAGGATTGACAATAAACCCTGCAATCTGCTAGGATTAGTACTAATTTAAAGGGTTCTTGCTGGAACAAATGGCAGGAGCTCCTAGTGCATAACGAACGGAAGAGGTGGCAAAGTGGCCAAAATAGTTGTCATTAATGGAACACCATCCCTGGTCTCGCGGATTAATGCAGTTATTGAATATGCGGAGGCAGATTTACGTGAACAAGGATTTGAAGTGGAACGGATCAATGTGGCTGAGCTCCCGCCCGAGGACCTGATCCACACAAAATTCGAGAGCGAAGCCATCGTCAAAGCCAACGGTCTGGTAGCTGAAGCCGATGCGGTCATCGTCGTCAGCCCGGTATATAAGGCGTCCTATACAGGCGTCCTGAAGACCTTTCTGGACCTGGTTCCTCAGAAAGGGCTGGCCGGCAAAATTGTACTGCCGCTCTTCATGGGCGGCAGCCTGGCGCATCTGCTCTCGATTGACTATGCGCTCAAGCCGGTGCTGTCCGTGCTGGGTGCCCGCCATATCCTGGGCGGGGTATACGCTGTGGACTCCCAGGCGGTACGTAACGACCAGGGAGTGGTCGAGCTGGCTGAAGAGCTTAAGCTGCGTCTGGACAGTGTACTTGCGGAGCTGGCGGAAGAGACGGCGCATAAGGCGGCGCGCAAATCCGCAGAGTAGCAGATCAAGAAGAAGCCGAATGTGAAAAAGGCATATCGTGTAGGCATTTCACCTGAGAAAAATGCCTCGCTGTACAGCAATGCCTCATTGTGAATAGCAAAGACCCCTTACCGGCGAATATCGGAGGTAAGGGGTCTTTTTTATATTGCAATAATCACAAATCGTCAAACCCGTTATCGTCGCCGACCTTGCCGTAGTTGCGGGACTTGGCTTCGAAGAAGTCAGTTTTGGTCGCGTTCAGCGCTTCGTCGGAGAAAGGCTTGATCCAAGGCATACAGTTGACGTCAACGCCGGTGTAAGCTTTTTCCAGACCCATCAGCGTCAGGCGTTTGTTGGCGGTGTATTTGATATAGTCGCTCAGCTCGTTCATATCAATACCGCGGACGTTGGTCAGCGTGTAGTGGCCCCAATTGGTCTCAAGCTCTACGGCGCGGTCGATGGTGCGGTAGACGTAATCCATATTTTCTTTGGTGTTCAGCTCAGGGAAATCCACCAGCAGCTGCTTGAATACTTCGGCAAAGAAGTAGCAGTGCTGATTCTCGTCACGCTGAATGTAGGAGATCATCTGGCTGGTTGCCATCATCTTCTGGTCGCGGGCCAGGTTGTAGAAGAAAGCGAAGGTGCTGTAGAAGAAAATACCCTCCAGAATCAAATCAGCTACCATTGCCCGGAAAAACGTCTCCTTAGAAGGTGCATCCCGGAACTCCTGGTAGATGTCGGAGATGAATTGGTTGCGCTCCAGCAGTACCGGATCATGCTTCCAATACTCAAAAATCTCTTTCTGCTCGCTGTCCGAGACAATCGAAGAGAGGACGTAGGAGTAGGACTGGTTGTGCACAACCTCCTGCTGCCCGATAATTGCCGAAATTGCTTCCAGCGAAGAATCGGTAAAATAACGCTTCACATCGCCTACGAACATCGTCTGCATCGAATCCAGCACCGCCAGCAGGGCGATGTTGATCTTGAACACACGCTGCTCTTCAGCTTCCAGCTGCGGGAACTGCTGCGCATCCTTGGACATTGGGATCTCATCGGCGATCCAGTGATTCAGCAGCAGCACCTTGTACAGCTTGTACATATGCGGCATGCGGATATCATTCCAGTTCAGAATCCCTGAGCATTCCCCGTCGATGATGCGGGTAGACTGGTTCGGGGCTTCGGTATTAAAAATCTTTTGTAGTTGCATGTTGTTTCCCTCCTGTATGTTGCGCAGCTAATCTTCTGTGGTGTTTTGTCCATAGAAAGCCGGTGATAGAGTCACGGAGAGAAAGTTTGGAGCTGAAGGAGCGATAGCGACCGCCTTTGTCATCGGATGTCAACCGCTATAAGCGGAATATAATCAAGACATCTGATGACAACAGCGGCCGGAAGCCCAAACATTTCTCGCAGTGACGAATATATCACCGTTTTTCTACCCAGGGCACTAAGACAATTAGCTCGCGCAAGACTCACACTCTTCTATAGTTAAGGCACGGCTCCGGACATAATAAGTAGACTTCAATCCGCCCTTCCAGGCGTTCAGGTGCAGATTCAGGAAATCGGTCGCCTTGATGTCAGGCGTCACGTACAGGTTGAAGCTCTGGCCCTGATCGACATGGCGCTGGCGGGCCGAGGCCATGCGGATCGACCAGTTCTGGTCAATCAGGAACGCCGTTTTGTAATACCAGATCGTCTTCTCGGACAGATCCGGTGCCGGGTTAGCGATCTTGTAAGTCGTTTTCTCCTCGTAGGAGAGCAATTCGTACAGCGGATCGATGCTGGCAGT
The DNA here is from genome assembly GCF_056121505.1 of Paenibacillus sp. LS-5. Lineage (NCBI taxonomy): Bacteria > Bacillati > Bacillota > Bacilli > Caryophanales > Paenibacillaceae > Paenibacillus > Paenibacillus sp. LS-5. Next base: position 61,612 of record NZ_JBWAVA010000023.1, read on the forward strand.
AGAGCCGGCGATGATTGAGGTCGAGCCGTTCGGGGCAATCGCGAACAACCAGGCGTTGCGTACGCCGTCGGTAGCCACTTCCTGCTGCAGCTCACGCCACTGCTCCGTAGTCACATATTTGCCTTCCTGCTCGCCGCTGGTATAGCCGCGCGAAGTGAAGTAAGCGCCAGTCTCCCAGTCGGAGCCTGCAAACTTCGGATAGCGGCCCTTCTCGCGGGCTAGCTCCATGCTGGAGCGTACAAGCAGATAGTTAATGTGCTCATACAAATGGTTGTTGTATTCCACGGCTTCGTCGGACTCCCAGCGGATACCCTTCAGCGCCAGCAGGTGATGCAAGCCGAAGGTACCGAGGCCTACCGCGCGGTATTGGCTGTTCGTGTACTGTGCCTGCAGTACTTCAATATTATTGATGTCGATGACATTGTCGAGCATGCGGACCTGAATCGGTATCAGCCGCTCCAGCACACCCGCCGGAATCGCACGGGCCAGATGGATGGAATTCAGGTTGCAGACCACAAAATCTCCAGGAACCTTCGAGATCACGATCCGGGTCTGGCCGTCCTTCGTAACCAGTTCCTCACTCTCGATAACGGTTGCTGATTGATTCTGCATGATTTCCGTGCACAGGTTGGAGGAGAAGACCATCCCCTGGTGCCGGTTGGGATTGGAGCGGTTCACCGTGTCGCGGTAGAACATGTATGGGGTGCCGGTTTCCAGCTGCGATTTCATAATCCGCTTCATGATGTCGATGGCTGGAACCGTGATGCGTGACAGCTCCAGATTAGCGGTAGCTTCAGCATACTTTTCACGGAAAGTGCCTTGTCCGAGCTTCTCGTCATAGAAATCCTCAAGACCCAGCGCGCGTCCGCTTGCATCCTTCCAGCCCATTACCTTCTTCACTTCATGAGGGCAGAACAGGTTCCAGTGGCTGCGTGCTTCCACAGCTTCCATGAACAGGTCGGGCAGGCAGACACCGTGGAATACGTCATGCGCACGCATCCGCTCGTCACCGTTGTTCAGCTTCAGGTCGAGGAAGGCGAGAATATCTTTATGGAAAACATCGAGGTAAACCGCAACAGCACCTTTGCGTGTACCGAGCTGGTCTACACTGACTGCAGTATTGTTCAGCTGGCGGATCCAAGGGATGACGCCGGAGCTTGTGTTCTTATGGCCACGGATATCGGACCCGCGGGCCCGTATTTTGCCAAGGTAGACGCCGATGCCTCCGCCCATTTTGCTCAGCCGGGCTACATCGGTATTGGAGTCAAAAATACCTTCGAGTGAGTCATCCACAGTGTCGATGAAGCAGCTGGAGAGCTGTCCGGCGACTTTTTTACCTGCATTGGACATGGTAGGGGTGGCAGCGGTCATATAAATGTTGCTCATGGCCCAGTAGGCTTCTTTAACCAGATCCAGACGTTTCTCTTCCGGCTCGGTGTGCATGAGGAACATCGCGATAATCATATAACGCTCCTGCGGAAGCTCCATTACGCGGCCGTCAAAGTCATGCGCCAGATAGCGGTCCGACAGCGTCAGCAGGCCGATATAATCGAACAGCAGGTCGCGCGTGTAATCGATGCAGCCGCCGAGCTCATCGATCTGTTCCTTGGTGTAGTGTGACAACAGTTCTTCGCGGTAGATACCCTTCTTGACCAGGTCGGTAATCAGCGGGTACAGCTCGCCGTAAGGCTCTTCCGGGTAAGCTTTATAGCGGCGGTTGACAGCGGCTTTCTTGTACAGGGAGGTCAGGAGGGAACGCGCAGCGGCGAACTTCCAGTCCGGTTCCTCTTTGGTCACCAGTTCAAGGGCGCTCATCGTAAAAGCATTGCTGATCTCTTCTCCGCTAACCTCGTCACGGCGCAGCTTGGACTGCACTCCGCGAATCAGGGTTTCCTTGCTTAGTTGATCCAGGCCATTGAGGATACGGTCGGCGTATACGGACAGGCGGATTTCATCAAAAGCCAGTTGGCGGTTATCGGGTTTCACAACGAGCTGTGGCATAGGTGCATACATCCTTTCGTTTTTGAGTTTAATTTTCAATATCACAAATTGAAGTATATAAGCGCAGAGAGCGGCCCGCCCCAAGGCTTGGCCTGCTCTTTGAAAGTTAACTGAATTTATAAGGCAGCCGGCTGCCAATGTACGATTTCGGTATCGGCGAGGCTAGCCTGAATATCAATAATCCGCTGGTTGCTGCTTCCCCGGTAGGGAAGGGTGGTGTCTTTAAGCTCTTCCACAAAACGTCCGTCAATCACGACCTGGCACAGGGCCAGCAGGTTCCATTCCGGTGAGCCGGGTGCTGCTGTAAGCTCTTCATAGGTATAGCCGGTGTAAATCCAGATAGGATAATCGGGCAGCACGCTGCGCAGCTCCTGAATGAAGCCCGCAGCCTCCTCTGCCGAGAAAAAAGGGTCGCCGCCTGCCAGCGTCAGTCCGTCCAGCAGCGGATTCGCTGCTATTTCGGCAATGATCTCCCGCTGACGCTGGAGGGTGAACGGCTCGCCGAAATTAAAATTCCAGGTCTTGGGATTGAAGCAGCCCGGGCAGCGGTGGCGGCAGCCGCTGAGGAAAAGGACGGCCCGCATGCCTTCTCCTTCATTGATCGATTCCGGGTAGTAGCCGCATATGTTCATAGATGCTTAACGCGGTCCCTTACTTCGGCTTGCTTGGCGGCATTAAAGCGGGTCTGGTAGTCGCCGGTCAGGTAGCCGGTTACCCGGCGCAGGCGGCGGATATGCACATCGTTCTCATGCGCGTCGCAGGAAGGGCAATTGGTGCCAATCACGCCTTCGTAGCCGCAGTTCGAGCAGCGGTCCACGGGATGATTGATGCTGAAATAGCTGACCTGCTGTTCCAGCGCGTAACGGATGATCTTCACAAAAGCCGCCGGGTTGCTGCGTGCATTCCCGTTCAGTTCCACGTAAGAGATTGCCCCGGCATTGCAGTATTCATGGAACGGTGCTTCCAGGCTGATCTTCTGAGCAGCGCTCAGCTCATAATAGACCGGGATGTGGAAGGAGTTCGTATAGTATTCACGGTCTGTGATGCCCGGAATGGACCCGAGCACTTTGCGGTCCACCTTGGTGAACTTGCCCGACAGGCCTTCAGCCGGTGTGGCGAACAGCGTGATGTTGAGGTTCAGCTCCTCGCTCTTGCGGTCACAGTATTCCCGCATATGACGGACAATGGCGAGCGCCTTGGCATGGATCTCCATGTCCTCGCCGTGATGCTTGCCGTACATGGCCTTCATGCACTCAGCCATTCCGATAAAGCCAATGGACAGACTGCCGTGCTTCAGCAGCTCGCCAACCGAATCATCGGGAGCAAGCGCCTCACCCCCTTCCCAGACGCCTTCACGCATCATGAAGTCGGAAGCTTTGGCCTTCTGGGAAGCCTGGATGCGGAAACGGTGGAGCAGCCCTTCCAGAGCAATGTCCATGTAATGGTTCAGATCGTCATAGAAGCCTTCTTCGTCGGCGGCAAGGCGACGGCCTGTGGCCGTGCCGTAAGCAAGTCCGAGCCGCACCAGATTGAGCGTATTGAAGGACAGGTTGCCTTTGCCGGAGCAGTGGTTGCGTCCGAAGCGGTCACCCAGTACCCGTGTGCGGCAGCCCATGGTTGCAAATTCGGTATCCGGATCGGCCGGATCGTAATACTGCAGGTTGAGCGGAGCATCCAGATTGGCAAAGTTCGGATACAGTCTGCGGGCAGAGCATTCGGCGGCTTTGAGGAACAGTTCATAGTTAGGATCGCCCTGCTGCTGATTCACACCCTGTTTGCATTTGAAAATCTGGATTGGAAATACCGGCGTTTCGCCGCTGCCAAGCCCGTTCATCGTGGCGGTCAGCAGCGAGCTGATCACCAGTTGTCCCTCAGGAGAGGTGCATGTACCATAGTTGATGCTGGTAAAAGGAATCTGGCCGCCCGAGCGGCTGGACATCGTATTCAGGTTATGTATCATGCTCTCTGCCGCCTGCAGCGTTTCGCTTTCTGTTTCTTTGGATGCAAAGCGGAAGGCGCGCGGATACTGCTCTGCCAGATCACCACGGCTCATAGTGATTTCGCCAGCAATGTCCCCGGCTTGTCCTTCTTCGAAATATTCGAGTCCCTTGCGGAACAGCTTGGCGAAGGATTTGGTCACATAAGGGGCCAGGTCATAATCCAGCTTGTTGGCGGATACGCCCCCGTATTGGGCATTCTGCTGGGACTGGAAAATAATCGCCACAAGCGACATCGCAGTCATAATCGAGTTGGGAGGACGCACGCTGCCGTTGCCGGTGTTGAAGCCTTCACGTAGAAGACGGTCGAACGGGATAAAGATACAGTTGGTGGTTCCAATCGCGTATTGGTCCAGATCGTGGACATACACCACATTGTCGAGGGTAGCCTGCACCAGTTGCGGAGGCATCGTGAAGTTACGGGCATACCACTTGGAATACTCACTGCCGAACTTGCTCATTTTGCCGGAAAAGCTCTCTCCGTTCAAATTGGCGTTCTCACGCAATAGATCCAAATCCCGGCTGTCGATGATATCGCGTCCCAAATGGATAACTTCCTCTAATAGATCCTCCTGTGCAGCTTGTCCAACATTGTACCGTTTCTCCAGCAGCGTCATTGTATAGCTCTCCTCTCGGTATATAAGAACGTTCTGACATAACGACTGACATTGTAAAAAAAAGCATCTCCCGCCGAGGACGGCGGAAAATGCCCGGATGCGTAAGCAAATAGCCGAAAACCGGATATTTGCGGATGGTCTCCATGGAAAGAATCTTTCCCGCAGAAGCCGATACCTGAGCGCGATATGCTTATCGCATTCAGGTATCGGCAGCCTTTGTCTCCCATTCGGCGGGAAGGCTGAATCTGCTGGTGCAGGCCGCATGCGGACACCTCTCCTGTTCCTCGCAGGTGTATATGATGGTGTCCGGAAACAGGCAGGTCTCCTGGCTTCCGGTGAATCCTGTGAGGCGCCTTCCCAAGGGGCGATGCCCTCAGTGGCGTGAGCCTCCAGATACTGTTCTGCAGGGCTTGTAGAAGCCAGCAGAACACCCGGTTACAGTGGCGGGACCACAGCGGATTTGCACCGCGTTTCCCTATTAAGCTTCAACCCTCTTGAGAGAGCAAAGCACCTGTTTCCACTATATTTTGTTGTCGCTAGATAAAAATAACCCAATATCTTGTGTTTGTAAACATTTTTTTGCGAGTCCGCGCCCCGGGCGGGTTCCACCCGTTTACTCACAAATGATCCACAGATGATCCACAGATAACCTGGCATTCGTCCACAGTTCATCCACAGGTAATCCACAACTTGTGTGTAAATTTTGCCGAATCCGGTTCATAAATTGTCCAAATGTTAGGGGGGATTTGTGGGGGGAGGCGGGAGTTGCTACAATAGAAGGGACCAGGGACTTATATAACGAGTTTTATATAGGAGGGGCTTCAGAATGGCAATTGGCGAAGTAACCGTAATTCCGATTGGTACAGGCAGCACCAGTCTCAGCAGCTACGTGGCGGATATGCAGCGCGTGCTGGAGACAGTGGAAGGTATTACGTATGAGTTGACATCTATGGGCACGATCATCGAGGGACCGCTCACACGGATTCTTGCGGCAGTCGAAGCCTTGCATGAATCCCCTTTTCGTGCGGGAGCTCAGCGGGTGTCCACCTCACTCAAGATTGATGACCGGCGCGACAAGCCTTCCACAAGCCGCAGCAAGCTGGAATCGGTGGAGCGCAAGCTACAGGCGGAATAGTTCTGTTTAACTAGTGATAGAATGGGTTGCGTTTTTCCCTAGACGGGGTATAATGTATTTTGTTTGACAGAAAAGAGCTTTAAGCTGGTGTAGCTCAGGGGTAGAGCAACGCACTCGTAATGCGTAGGCCGGGGGTTCAATTCCCTTCACCAGCATCCTTAAGAACTCAATCATGGCGCGGCTTTCCGGGATTCCCGGGGGTCGTGCTTTTTTCATGTTATCCAGGTAATTCTAACAATCTTCTACCCTTTATTCTGGTAAAGTGTTTGTATAGTTGCACAGAACCCCATAGAGTCATACAATAAAGTAGTAGAAAGCACACACAATGCGCAGGCAAGGGCTTCATGCTCTTTCGCCGGCATCCCGATATAAATAGGCGGCGCAGCTTTCCGGATTTGGGGGCTGCGTTTTTGCTGTCCAGGGAGGAGTAGAGGCATATATGAGATGTCTGACTATCCGGCAGCCCTGGGCGACCTTAATTGCGCTTGGGGAAAAACAGTACGAGACCCGTTCCTGGAGAACGGCTTATCGCGGGGAACTGGCTATTCATGCGGGTAAAGGGATAGACAAATCAGCCTGCAGGCAGGAGCCGATTCAGTCGGCCTTGGCACGGCACGGATTCAGCACAGACAACCTTCCTCTCGGAGCCATTATTGCCACAAGCCGTCTCGTTGAATGCTATCAGGTGACGGTTACGGACGCTGAAACGGGCTGGCCGGGCGGTAATGAATTTATTTTTGGGGATTATTCGCAAGGGCGCTTTGCTTGGAAGCTGGAAGAGATAACGGCGCTTGCTCATCCGATTCCTGCAAAAGGCAGGCTGAGCTTCTGGGAACACCCAGTCCTGGAGGGAGAGCAGTGACCCCCCTGGAGAACTGGACAAGCTTTTGAAGTGGACGGCAATGATTGGAGTAACAGGAAATTTATTTGTAGGCCCAAGCCATTAATGGGTATGAACCGGCTGACTCGCGGGTAATCTTCTTATAAGATGCGTTGGTGCAGCCATCGTGTCCTCCGTGATCATCAGGATGAATAAGAAAGGGCGTATGCATAGGAAATGGGAAGTCTCCTTATTGCGTGGCTTTGTATGTTGTGTTTGTATTTTTCGTTCGAAGATAAGGTAAGCCGGAAAATTATCTTTCCCGTGGCACTGGTTGTTTTTTTCGGCACCCTGGGTTATTGGAAGTTTTTAATGTAATTTTTAGGTAGTTATCAGCTTGTTTTCAGGTTAAAGATATATATTAAATGTACCAAACACTCCCCGGTGTTTATAAATAGCTTTCAGGGTCTTGCCAACTCCCATGGCGAGGCCCGTTTTTTATATATTTTCAAAAAAATAATCGATGAAATATAAAAATGGGGGAATAAATGTGATATTTTTCACAATTAATTCTGGAGAATTATAATATATTAAATTTGAAATAATAAAGATTGAAGCGTAACAAAATAAAGCACCTCAAAGAGGAGAATTGAAATGAGTCATGAAGGAAGTCTTCGCCGCGGGTTGGCATTCGGGTTGTTTTTGAGCATTCCGTTATGGATGTCAGTGATCGGCTGGGTTCAACTGCTGTAATATACCGATCCGCTATATCCGCAGTGTCTGGTTACGGGAGCGTATATAGCATACATAGAGATAGAGGCAAGGCTGCTTCCGGATTTTCCGGGGCAGCTTTTTATTTGCATGTCAGGAGAATCTTAAGTGCGTGGTGCTTAAGAACTGTTTTTAGTAGTTTTAATTTCAGAGATTGGTGGGTTTGGGATCTCTTTTGGGGAGGAAAAAGAGCTTATTTTATTTGTATGCAAAGTATATTTCTGGAATATATGAGCTGTAATCCCTTATGTACAAGGGGTTTGTTGCACAGCTGCACGTTCTGGTTACCTGAAAAAACACGAAAGGAATGGATTGACAATAGGGAGGAGGAGGAATAAACTGGAACTAGTTCAAAAGTAACAAATGTCACACATACATAAGAATCACCTCCTTCTATACCATCATGTATAATCGCAAACCGTTCGAAAGGACGGGACGCAAAGTCAGGAATCTAATGCCCGTACAGGGCTATGATCGTCCGGCCGCCATGAAGCTAACCCTTCGTGGCGGTCTTTTGTTGTTATATGTTCTTTGCAAAATCATAGAATAAGTTAATAGGAGGTGCATGTTATTGAGAAAGAGTGCACGGAAGGCGGTAGCTCTGATACTGACAGGAGTGTTAGTATTGGGCGGTGCGGTTACTTGGGGATGGAACGTTAATGCAGCGGCTAATATGCCTTATATTCCTACACCTGTTTTGGGCGTTGCTGGTAATTTTAATGCCTTTATATTCGGGGATTTCGCACAATCTTATGATCAGATTCATGGAAGGCTTGCGGCTGAAGGGAATATTACTTTGAACGGGTACGGTGTATCCAAGGATGCGCCAGGAGGGGATGTGCTGATTGCAGGCAAGAACCTCAGTCTTACAGATGGAACGATATATGGCGCAGCAGTATATGGCGGCAGTATAACCAGCACACGTGCAGATCTTAAGGAAACTCCCCGCAAGGGCACACCGATTGATTTTGCGGCCGAGGAACAGTTTCTGATACAGCGTTCGAATGAACTAGCCGCTTTGCCGCAGACTCAGCCTTTTGTAAAAGAATATGGGAAAATCACCATTAATGCTCCGGATGCCTATAATGTCATTCATCTGGACGCTGCAGATTTGGCTGATGCCAATGGCCTGCAGTTCAACATCACAGGCGATGCCACCGTGGTTATTAATGTAAGCGGAGGCTCTGTGAAGATTCCGAATTTTCAATTCTGGGGAGGCAAACCCCGTAAGGTACTGTTCAATTTCTACGAAGCGGCTTCTTTGAATGTTGGAAATACCACCATCGAAGGCACCATTCTGGCTCCTCATGCCAGCGTCTTCTATGATCACGCCGAACTTCATGGCACACTAATCGCAAAAGCCTTCAGTGGATATGTGCAGATTCACCACTATCCGTATGAAGGATCGGAACCCCCGTTAGCGCCGACGCCAACGCCGAGCGCATCGGCGAGCCCGACGCCGAGTGCATCGGCGACACCTACACCGAGCGCATCGTCTACACCGACGCCGAGCGCATCGGCGACGCCAACGCCGAGCGCGTCGTCTACGCCAACGCCGAGCGCGTCGTCTACACCGACGCCGAGTGCATCGGCGACGCCAACGCCGAGCGCGTCGTCTACACCGACGCCGAGTGCATCGGCGACGCCAACGCCGAGCGCGTCGTCTACCCCGACGCC
>NZ_JBWAVA010000024.1:0-65632 GCF_056121505.1 Paenibacillus sp. LS-5
ATTGGTATTTAGAAAGAGCGATTGCTCATTTTGAAACATCTGACGAGAATTTGCATTCTCTATTTTGGATCTCACTTTCGTGAAATCCCACTCACTCGTTGTTCAGTTTTCAAAGATCAATGTCTTATTTTTCTTCATCGTCGCTTGTCAGCAGCGACCTTTATAATATATCACAGCGACCAAACATTTGGCAAGTACTTTTTTGAAAAAAGTGTTTTTCGTTTTTCCTCACCACTGGCTACTCTTCATTACATAGAAAAGGAGCGCGAGATATAATTTATCACAGCAGCTCCCTTTTAGTCAACCTCTTTAATTGAAATCGAACTTGCTAATGTTTGGACTGTGAATAACGTCCTCCCCATGCATACTTGGACAGCTCTTTCTGCGGAGCAAAACGAGCATACATCCGGAATACAGTTTTATATCGATTGGCTATGGCATGCCTAATATTTTGGTCCAAGCGTTGATCACTTAAATCAAGGAGCATTTCATCAAGCTCTTTACGAAGAACATAATCCAGCTCCTTGCACTCTTTTTCATTGAACAACATTCCCAACATATGCTTGGCCTCCTTCATCAATTTTAATTCAACAAAGTCCTTTAAATGACGCTACTTGTGCTAAAGAAGAAAGTCCATTGTTTGGGGAAAGCTGCGTTACATATCCACTTACACTAGATTAACCGGAGCATCGCATCTATAACCATAATTAAGAAAATCTTCTGTATGGCTTGCTTTCCTACAATGAAAGGCTTTAATGTTATGCTCATTTCTCTGAATTTTTATGATAATAATGAAAATGTAATTGTACTTTCAATGACCGCTGCTACAAACAGTAGAATAACAATCCAGATGGAAGCTCTTAAGGTTTGGCGCATAAAAGCTGGCCACACACCGCTTCTCTGTTCTCTTGTGGCTGCTGAACTGAATAAATCGGAGATTACATTCCAGCCAAACTGCAGGCCAAATGCGCACGCGATGATAATTGCCGGGATTTCAATAATCCCATGCGGCAATAGTCCTTTTACGATAAGGTCGAACAAATCCGATCCCTGCAATAACGACAAATGAATCAGATAACCAATCACTCCGCCATTTATCAATAAAAATAATGCAGGCAATATTCCAAATAGGGCACCTAAAAAGATTATGAGTACACCTTTGATGCTGTTGTTCAAAAATATAAATTGAAAAAAACTCCATTGTGGATGTGGCGACTCCTTGAGGCTACCACTGATTTTGCTCAAACCTTCTAATTGCTCTGATAAAAGCTTTTGCAGGCTGCCGGTGCCGATCCAACCGATAATCCCTCCCGCCACAAACAATAAGATAGCAAGTAATAATGCTTTACGAATTCTTGATACATCTCTTGCGAAAGCGGGGAAAGACAGCATAATTACCTCCTGAAAGTATAATGGACATATCTAAGGTCATAAGCGCCCTGTACGAGCATACATTTAGAACAAACAAGCATTTCGCATGGGAGAGGAGCGCTAATAATATGAATTCTTTTTATGTATTCAGCGGTAAGAAGATTAAACGGTTCATCTATATCTTTGCCGCTGCGCTTCTTGCTGCCGGTGTCGTCTATGTCGAGAGAGGCAATATTACCGTTTTTTCGGAAACAGCCCCTTCCGCCATTTACAGCGTACCGACAGAGAAGAAGCTCATCGCCTTAACGTTTGACATTAGCTGGGGAGAGAAACGGCCCGAACCGATTCTGAAGGTGCTCGAAGACAAAAAGGTAGATAAAGCGACCTTCTTCCTCTCGTCCCCCTGGAGCAAAACACATCCCGAAATTGTCACCAGCATTAAAGACGCCGGTTATGAAATTGGCAGCCATGGCCACAAGCATGTGAACTACAGTACCTTGAGCAATGAAGAAATAAAGACCCAGATTACGACCGCTCATACAGTGCTGACCGAACTTACCGGCAAAGAGCCAAATTTGATCCGGATGCCGAATGGCGATTTTGACAAAAGAGTGCTTCAGGTTGCAAGTGATCTGGGCTACAAGGTGATACAGTGGGATACAGATTCGCTGGATTGGAAAAACATCGGTGTAGACAATATTGTGAACCGTGTGACCAGTAAGGCCCATCCCGGGGATATCGTGCTTTTGCATGCCAGTGATTCCTGCAAGCAGACCCATGAAGCCCTCCCGCAGATTATAGACAAACTCCGTAGTCAAGGTTATGAATTTGTCACAGTGTCTGAGCTGATTAGCCAAAGCAGCGCCGAGGGCAAGGAAGTTCGCGATTCCGCCATGCTAAATGAAGGTTTAGAGGATGCTGCCGGTATGTAAATACCCAGGTTCATACCAGCAGTCCTTCTTTGGTCAGTCGAACATCCTAATGTCGTGGGGAAATGAGTTCTGAAATATCGGGTGTGGGGTCATCCAGCTTCGGATAGCTCAGATCCAGGCTCTCCAGCGTCTTAACAACAATGGCTAAAGCCAGATAATTGCGATACCACCGGTGATTGGCCGGAATCCAATACCAGGGTGTTGCATCACTACTTGTCTCCCTAAAAACATCTTCGTATGCTTCCTGATAATCATCCCAATATTCCCGCTCCTGCAGATCACTGGCATCAAACTTCCAATGCTTGGTCGGGTCCTGCAGCCGTTCCTGAATCTTTTCAAGCTGCTTATCCTTGGAGATATTCAAAAAGAGCTTGATGATCGTTGTCCCTTCTTCCGCCAGCATGGCCTCAAACTCGCGAATGTAGCGAAAGCGGCGCTTCATTTCTTCTTTTTTGAGATTTCCATGCACCCGGGGTACAAGAACATCTTCATAGTGCGAGCGGTTAAATGCGGCAATATAACCCTTGGGAGGCGTCTTCATGTGCACTCTCCACAGGAAATCATGAGCTTCTTCCTCCAGGGAAGGTTTCTTGAAGCTGGTGACCATAAATCCTTGTGGATTAATACCGGAGAAAATATGCTTGACGGTTCCGTCTTTCCCACTGGAGTCCATACCTTGAAGGATAACTAGCAGGGAGTGCTTTTTCTGGGCAAAAAGAATATCCTGCAGTTCAGCGAGACGTTCTTTAAGCTTTGCCATTTTGGCTTCTGCTTCTTCTTTTGATTTAAAGTCCCCGCTCTCATCGGGGTCAAGATGCTTCAGGACAGATTCCTTTGTGTCTTTTATCATATAGCGCTTGATGTTCATATATTCCCTCCTAGTGGTCTTCAAACGGTTTTTAGTTATGTACACTGTTCTTAAAGATTAACCTGCTGCTTCCGTTTTTAATCGTAGCTTGTATCTATTTCAACAAAACCCCGTCTTCTCTTAAATGAGTAGCGGGGTTATTTGCTGCATAGCTTTATGAGTGTTTGGGTTTCAGAATCCGGTGTAGCATCAAGATTTGGTATGCATTACAGGCAATGAGCGGAACCACAATAAAAACAGTGGCACTGTCTACTCCGATTCGGAGTACACCAATGATCTCCACGATGGTGATAGCTGTCAAAAAGAAAAATGTCGGAATCCAGGCTGATCTATTCGTACTCCGTACTTTGAAATAAGCGACAATAACTGCAGTAAGCAGAATGCCGATACCCAAAAGCAAATCAGAGAGTACATTTCGGCCTCCACCCACGAAGGTACGCAAAAAAATCAGTTCAAGCAGGGCAAGCAAAGATAGAATGATCTGGATATATTGCCAGGCCTTTCGCGGGAAGACCCCGATTCCCATATAGTTCAGAATAAGATACGCAAAGAATCCAAGTTGAGCGTAAACGCTCACAAGCATGCCATAACCAAGAAGTATAAGCGGATAGATCAATGAATCGGCAGTACTTTTGAAATCGATCCTACCGTTAACTACTTGCAGAAGTAGCCCGGCAACAACGGCCCCTCCCGCCCCGATCAGAAGCGTGGTCCAGAACAAATAAAACCATTTCCTTATATTCAGCCTTTTCACCTCCCACATGTCAGATTTATTTTACCAAGCTTACCGTCAAAAAACCATTGCAAGCACAACATAAAAGCCCACCTCTGCGGCATACTACATGCAGGAATCCTATAAAGGAGGGCAGCACCAATGAAGTGGAGAACCTTGTGGACCGGAAGCTTGTTGCTAAGCATGGTTATGACCTTGACGGCTTGTGGCAGTGAACAGAGCGGTTCCTCTTCTGGACAAGTCAGTTATAAGGAAATGAAGACTATGGTTGTAGATATATTGAAAAGCGAAGAGGGAAAGAAGGCAGTCGAGGAGGCACTATCCTCTTCAGGCTCTGAGGGAAGCAGCTCCAGCGGTCTTAGCATGAAAATGATGCCTCTGCAAACCACCGAGCAAATCCGGGTTGCTGTAAAGGACACGATCACTGCACCCGAGTATCAGAAAGAAATTGAAAAAATCATGACAGATCCACAGTTCGCCGGAGACTTCGCAAAAGCAATTAATACCCAAAGCAAAGAGCTCCACCTTCAGTTGATCAAAGATCCGACATATCAGAAATCCGTTGCTGAAATTATGAAATCACCCGAAATGATGAAGATGTTCCTTGATCTTACCAAAACGTCCGATTACCGCAAGCAATCCATGACCATCATGCAGGAAGCAATGCAGAACCCGCTCTTCCGTATGGAGGTACTTGATCTCCTTAAAACAGTGGTTCAAGACGAATTGCAGCCTAAGGTTGAAAAAAAGGATTCGGGTAAAGATCAGGGAAGCGGTGGAGACAGCAAGGATGGTAGCGGTGATTCAGGATCATAACTCTAAAAAAGAGGCCTTCCGGATCAGTTCGGAATCAGCCTCTTTTTTGGGTTATCACTCACTGTTCATATTTGGCAATCAGCTTGTCAGCCATCCCAGCAAATAATTGTGCAGTAGCTGTCTCAGCCTTGTATACAGACGGCGAGAAATCCGGTTCAGAAATATGATTGTCCGGTGCACCCAGAGGGATCTGGGCCAGCAGCTCTGTATGAAGGGTTTCCGCCAATCTCGCTCCGCCTCCACGGCCAAAGATGTAATCCTTCTTCCCGCAGGAGGAACATTCATAATAAGCCATGTTCTCAATGACCCCAAGAATCTCGTGGTCAGTCTGTAGCGCCATAGAACCCGCTCTTGCTGCTACAAAGGCAGCTGTCGCATGTGGGGTAGTAACAATGATCTCCTTACTGTGCGGCAGCATCTGATGGACATCAAGTGCTACGTCACCTGTACCCGGTGGCAGATCGAGCAGCATGTAATCAAGTTCACCCCAGCTGACATCGCTGAAGAACTGGCGAAGCATTTTGCCGAGCATCGGTCCCCTCCAGATAACAGGGCTATTCTCACGGATGAAAAACCCCATAGACATGACTTTTACTCCAAAACGTTCCACAGGAATAATAGTTCCTTCTTCCACAATCGGGCCTTCTTCAATTCCCATCATATCGGGAATGCTGAATCCATAGATGTCAGCATCAATCAGTCCGACTTTCTTGCCTTTTCTAGCCAGCGCCACTGCCAAATTAACCGTGACAGTCGACTTACCAACGCCGCCTTTGCCGCTGGCAACTGCGATGAAGTTCACACCTGAGTTCTCATTGATCAGGTCATGCCCCTCCAGGCCCGCTGCATGCCCTTTTAAAGAGTCTCCCTGTTGTAATTGGGGTTTGTCCTCCGTGCTCTCTCCGCGAAGAATAGCGCGCTCATAATCAGTGGCATCACGCAGCCGGATATGAATATTGCCCGCTCCTCCCTCAGTTAGCAAGTCACGCACACTTTGCTCAAGCTCCATACGGCTTTTCTCTTCGGTATCCAGACACACGATCGACAGTGAGATCCGGTCTTCTTTGACCATGATATCGCGAATCAGCTGTAATTCGATAAGGCTTTTTCCGGATTCCGGGTCAGTAAGCGGCTGCAATAATTCCTGAATTTGTTCCCTGGTCAGCATGGAAAGCACCTCTATTTCCTACCGGATGGGTAAGATACCGGTATTTTTGATCCATTATACATTACCTTTCTGCAAAAGCGTAGTAACCACTCAAGGCCGTTCAGAAGCGTATCGCAGAATCCCGCGATATATGCCGGTGGCAACCTTCCGTTGGTAGACCTCATCCCCTAACAAAGCTGATTCTTGAGGATGGGATAGAAAACCGACTTCCACAAGCGCAGCAGGCATTTTTAGAGCTTTTAACAAATAAACAGTATTCACGGTTTTCGCCACCCTGTCCGTGTTCTCTAGTGTGGTTCTGAGCTCATCCTGCACAAAGTCTGCCAATGCTTTGTTCCCTTCATTGTTCGGATAATAGAAGGTCTGTGCTCCGCTCCAGCGTCCTGAAGGCACACTATTCATATGCACACTTATAAACAGGTCAGCCCTCTTCTCCTCAATACTTCTTACACGTTGCTTCAGATCTTCTGTCTTGCGTTTGGAGTAGCCTTTGGTATCTTGCAGGGCCAAGTCATAATCCCCTTCCCGGGTCATCATCACTATCGCTCCTGACTGCTGCAGATAATCCCGCAGGTATAGAGCAACCGAAAGGTTGATATCCTTTTCAATTAACCCCTCCCGGCTAACTGCCCCACCATCAGGGCCCCCATGGCCTGCATCAATAGCAATTGTTTTACCGGACAATGGCAGGCTCCAGTAATTCAACGTTTTGGCAGTTGGCATATCATAAGCAATAATACAGATCATGACTACTAGCAAAACAGCACCTACCATACTTTTTTTGATGCTGCTCCATGAAATCCAGACCGAGACTTTCCCTTGCTTTCGGCCAGACATAACAAAGACCCCCTCGTCCCGATAGATTCTACTCATCTATATGGGACAAGAGGGCCAATTAGTACTGGCTCTTAGGATTCAGTAATGACTTCTGCGGACATTCCCTCGATAAGAATTTCAGCTACCTCTGGACGCGTGAATTCCGGAGGCGGACATTTCCCATCTCTCAGTAGTGCGCGTACCTTCGTGCCGGACAGGGTCAAATGCTGATCGCTTGGGTGCGGACAGGTCTTACTGGAAGCCATATTGCCACATTTTACACAAAAGAAACTGTGTTCAAAGAACAATGGGGTGATTCCCAGCTCATCTGCCGTAAAATTCGAGAAGATCTCTTGCGCTTCATAAGTGCCGTAATAATCACCTACACCCGCATGATCCCGACCGACTATAAAATGAGTACACCCATAATTCTTACGAACCATGGCATGAAAAATCGCTTCCCTCGGTCCGGCATAACGCATAGCAGCGGGGAATACACCAAGAAAAGTACGGTTTTCTGGATAATAGTTCTCCAATAGTGCAAGATAGCTCTTCATGCGTACATTGGCTGGAACATCATCAGATTTGGTCTCCCCTACCAGAGGATTAAGGAAAAGTGCATCCACAACCTCCATAGCGCACTTCTGGATATACTCATGTGCCCGGTGCACAGGATTGCGCGTCTGAAACCCTACAACGGTTCTCCAACCCTTATCCGCAAAGATTTGGCGTGTCTCTGCCGGATCAAAATAAAATTCTCCAAATTTCTCAGGCTGAGGACGATTCAGAACTGTAATGGGTCCCCCCACATAAGTGGCCGGTCTAGCCAGCAATTTGCTCACACCAGGGTGCGCGGGATCCGTTGTTTTGAACACATTCTTCGCCTCAAACTCCTGATCTACTTTATATATACTTTCAATATCAAGCAGTCCATAAACAACTCCATCCTCCTCACCAATCAGCGCAACTCTATCGCCCACGGCAAGACTAGAAACCACTTCATCTTCTACGGCCAATGTAACAGGGATACTCCATACCGTGCCATTGGAAAGACGCATGCTTTTGACTACAGAGTGGTAATCTTCTTCATTCAAAAAGCCCGTAAGCGGAGAAAACGCCCCTACTCCTATGAGATCTAAATCTGACAAGGTCCATCTATTCACAGTAACTGGTTTGTAGCCTGAAGCCTCCTGAAGCAGTTCTTCTCTCTGTGCCCCTTCAGCTACACGCTGAATAAGTGTTCCTCCATGAGGAAGTATTGAAGTCATCTATGCTCTCTCCTTCTGTGCAATTCGATTTCCACCCTTATTTATGCAATCCGCATTCCGTCTTGTCCGAACCCGCCCATCTTCCTGCACGTGGATCTTCACCTGGCATTACCGCCCGTGTACATTGCTCACAGCCGATGCTCGGGAAATTGCGGTCATGTAGAGGGTTATACACCACATCATTCTCGCGAATATAGTTCCATACATCCTCTGTAGTCCAGTTGGCAATCGGATTAAATTTGACAAGACCGAACTTATTATCGTATTCGACTTTTTTGGCATTGGCACGCGTTGGAGCCTGATCACGACGAATCCCTGTAATCCAGGCATCATATTGCGAAAGAATCCGGGTTAACGGCTCTACCTTGCGGATTGCACAGCACTGGTTAGGATCAGTATTCCATAAAGCCTCTCCATACTGCACAGCTTGTTCCTCAGGGGTAATCTGGGGTGATACCCGGACGAATTCCATACCGTATTTATTTGCCATTACATCTCTTGTCTCATAAGTTTCTTTAAAGTGATAATCTGTATCCAAATAGAAAACATCTGTTGAAGGACTAACTTTCTGGATCATATCTACAAGTACTACATCTTCTGCACCAAAGCTGCAGGCAAAGGTTATATTAGGAAAAGTTTCAACGGCCCAACGTATGATATCCTCAGGTGTTGCGTTCTCCAATTCCTCAGCCTTCACTCTGATTAATTCTTCTTTCTCCAGTAAGTTCATTATTATACTCCTCCATCCTGATATCTCACAAAATACTGAAACATCCATTTCCGTTAATCCCAACTAATCTTATATGGAATAGTATAATGCATTCAGAACTGAAGTCAATGCTTTTATCCATTTTGGGTGAAAGTTTTAAAAGAAGATAAACTCATGCAGCTACTCAAGCATATTCGGACAAAAAAAGGGGCCCTACCGGAAATCGGCAGAGCCAAGATAGGCATGAAATATACATACTAACTCGGGATATGTATAGAATAACGCGGAAATATTAATAGAATATTTGAACTGATGGGGAATTGAATTAAATGTAAAAGAAAAGCCTCCGACCGCGAGGGCCAGAGGCTTGAATTCCTTGATATACAAGAGATATTAACGTTTCGAGAACTGTGGAGCGCGACGAGCGGCTTTGAGGCCGTATTTCTTACGTTCCTTCATACGTGGGTCACGAGTCAGGAATCCAGCTTTCTTCAAAGCTCCGCGATACTCAGGATCAACCTTAAGCAATGCACGGGAGATCCCGTGACGAATTGCTCCAGCTTGACCGGAAATGCCGCCACCATGTGCAAGAACGATTACATCGTAGTTGCCCAGAGTTTCAGTCAGGTTCAAAGGTTGTCTTACGATCATTTTCAGTGTTTCCACACCGAAATATTCGTCCATCTCACGTTTGTTAATGACAATGCGTCCTTCACCCGGTACAAGGCGAACACGTGCTACCGAATGTTTACGACGACCTGTCCCATAGTATTGTACTTGTGCCATGAAACTGTCCTCCTCTATTCTTATCCGCGAAGTTCGTAAACTTCAGGTTTTTGTGCTGCATGTGGATGCTCAGCGCCTGCATATACTTTGAGTCTCAGCTTCATGTGATCCCCTTGACGAGTCTTAGGAATCATACCGTGAACTGCGAATTCAATCATACGCTCAGGTTTAGTCTTGATCAGGTCTTCTGCAACAGTGACTTTCAAACCACCTGGGTGCATCGAGTGACGGTAGTATTTCTTGTTTTGCATTTTCTTACCGGTCAGGTGAATCTTCTCAGCGTTGATAACAATTACGAAATCTCCAGTATCAACATGTGGAGTGAATTGCGGTTTGTGTTTGCCACGGATCAAAGCAGCGGCTTCGCTTGCCAGACGACCAAGTGTTTTGCCTTCGGCATCAATGATGTGCCAATTGCGTTCAACTTCGTTCGGCTTCGCCATATAGGTGGTACGCATGAATGTTTCCTCCTTGTTCTCGTACGAAAATCATCTGTTTCGTATATCTTGTTTCTCATTGGATTACAATTATGTGAGTTAAGAAAAGCTTGTTTGTTGGCATTTCCTTGATCGGGGCTGTGGGATAGCCATCAAGAAAACACAACTTTTATATTACAGCATAAACATAACTAGTGCAAGTGATTTATTACATTCCTTGATTTTTTATTTAAACAAAAACAGAATGTCTAGATCCCCGCTTCATCATATTCTACGCTCCATAGGGCCAATCCATTAGCCACAGCAGTAGGTCCCGCCGCCGCACGGTCACAGGCTGCCAGAATACCAGCAACCGCCTCCGCCCGAATCTTACCTTCACCCACATGAACCAGAGTTCCCATAATTATACGTACCATGTGCTGCAGAAAGCCGCTACCTGTTATATAAGTGTGAATAACTCCCTGATCTGGAGATCCGCTGCGGCACATACTATAGTCTACCTCCATATGAGCTTCAAAAATCGTCCGGACATGGGAAGTCTTTGTAGACTTCCTGGATGCAAACGATGTGAAGTCATGGGTACCAACAATAGCGTACAGGCCTTGCTGCATAGCCGGAATGTCCAGCTTCACTGGATGATGATACTGCCAGCGACGCTGGAACGGGTCAGGGAACCGGTTGCCGTTAATCGTATAACGATAGGTTTTACGCTTGGCACCTCTACGAGAATGGAAATCAAGAGGAACCTCCTGTGCTTCGGTGACCACAATATCCTGCGGAAGCCGAGCATTCAGAGCCAGACACCATCGCTCAAGTGGAATCTTAGAAGAAGTCAGGAAGTTAAACGGTTGACCATAAGCATGTACACCTGCATCAGTCCGTCCTGAACCCGTTATTTTGAGCTTCTCACCGGTCAGATGCAGTATTGCATGTTCAATATGGTCCTGTATCGTATTGCCCTGAGGCTGGGTCTGAAAGCCATCATAGAGGGTACCGTCATAATTGACCTTCATCAATAGATTACGCATTCCGTTCTTCCTTTCAGCGGCTCCATACTCCATAAGCATTGTCTTCAAAAAAAAAGAGCCCCGGCGGGAGCTCCTTCTAGTCTATACAAGGTGATTCCCGCGGATATTGTACAGCAGGGCCTAAATGCCCCTGCAGCACAATAACTTTAAATACTTCTCTGCCCATACTACATAAGTGCATGTGCGTTAAGGGGTACATCCGGAAATCATAACTTGTAATCCTACGCGCGGTCTACCAGTTCAAGATAAACCATAGGCGCAGCATCGCCACGACGAGGTCCCAGCTTCAGGATACGAGTGTATCCACCTGGACGCTCTGTGTAACGAGGAGCAATGTCAGAGAACAATTTTTGGATTGCATCCTGTTCACCGTCTACAGTCTCACGGCGGACAAATGCTGCTACTTGACGACGAGCATGAAGATCGCCTTTTTTCGCTTTAGTGATCAGCTTTTCAGCGATAGAACGAACTTCTTTCGCTTTAGCTTCTGTTGTTTGGATGCGCTCATAAAGAAACAGATCCGTTACCATGTCCCGGAACAACGCTTTACGCGCACTGGAATCACGGCCCAACTTTTGGTATGCCATTTGTTTTCCCTCCTTTACTCAAGCAATCTGCCAGCTATTCTTCTGTACGGAGTCCCAGACCAAGTTCCTCGAGCTTCTCTTGAACTTCTTCCAAAGATTTGCGGCCCAGGTTGCGGACCTTCATCATATCTTCTTCAGTTTTCGTAGTCAGCTCTTGCACGGTATTAATACCGGCACGTTTGAGGCAGTTGTAAGAACGCACAGAAAGATCAAGCTCTTCGATTGTCATCTCAAGCACTTTTTCTTTTTTGTCTTCTTCTTTTTCAACCATAATTTCGGCGTCTTTCGCTTCATCCGTAAGACCTACGAATAAAACGAGGTGTTCGTTCAAAATTTTGGCTCCAAGGCTAACAGCCTCTTCCGGTCTGATACTGCCATCCGTCCAAATTTCCATCGTCAGCTTATCGTAGTTGGTCACTTGACCTACACGAGTGTTGTCGATGCCATAATTCACACGGGAGATAGGCGTATAGATGGAATCCACCGGGATAACTCCGATGGGCTGATCGTCACGCTTGTTACGGTCCGCTTGGACGTAACCACGTCCACGGCCTGCAAAAATTCGCATGTGAAGTCTCGCACCAGGTCCCAGCGTTGCAATATGAAGATCCGGGTTCAGGATCTCAACATCGCTGTCCGCACGGATATCACCTGCGGTAACGATGCCTTCACCTTCAGCATCAATCTCGAACACTTTCTCTTCGTCTGAATGGATTTTCAGGGAAAGAGCTTTAAGGTTCAGAATGATTTCCGTCACATCTTCCATTACGCCAGGAACGGTCGAGAACTCATGCAGAACGCCGTCAATTTGGACCGAAGTCACTGCGGCTCCCGGAAGGGAGGAAAGCAAGATCCGGCGAAGCGAGTTCCCCAGAGTCGTGCCATATCCACGTTCCAGCGGTTCAACTACAAATTTCCCATAGGTTCCATCATCGTTGGCTTCTACGGTCTCAATCTTCGGCTTTTCGATTTCTATCACGAGTGTACCCCTCCTTCAAACGTCGCTCCTATATGAAACTGTCACCCATCAGGTGCATCATGTAGTATGCCTAAACACCTATTATTAGCAGATGCGTCAGAATTATACCACAATCACAATTCTGATTTCACTATACGCGACGACGTTTAGGCGGACGGCATCCATTGTGAGGAACCGGTGTTACGTCTTTAATGAGGTTTACTTCAAGGCCAGCGGCCTGAAGGGAACGGATGGCTGCTTCGCGGCCCGCGCCCGGTCCTTTAACCATAACTTCAACGGACTTCATGCCGTGTTCCATAGCTGCTTTTGCTGCAGTTTCGGCTGCCATTTGCGCTGCGAATGGAGTCGATTTACGGGAACCTTTAAATCCTTGACCGCCGGAGCTTGCCCAGGAAATTGCATTTCCGTGGGGATCCGTGATCGTAACGATAGTGTTGTTGAACGTGGAACGGATATGTGCCACGCCAGACTCGATATTTTTCCGGTCGCGACGTTTAGTACGTACGACTTTTTTCGGTTTAGCCATTGTCTCTTATCACCTCTTCTTATTTCTTTTTGTTTGCTACCGTACGACGCGGGCCTTTACGGGTACGGGCATTCGTTTTAGTACGCTGACCGCGAACAGGCAATCCACGACGATGACGAACACCGCGGTAACAGCCGATCTCAGTAAGACGTTTAATATTCAAGGAAATTTCACGACGAAGGTCACCTTCAACCTTAACTTCTTTGTCGATCGTTTCACGCAGTTTGCTGACTTCATCTTCCGTCAAATCACGGACACGTGTGTTAACGTCAATGCCTGTTTCATTAAGAATTTTCTGGGAAGTCGTTTTACCGATTCCGAAAATATAAGTCAAGGCGATCTCAACGCGTTTATCACGTGGCAAATCCACTCCAGCTATACGAGCCATTTTACGCTACACCCCCTTCTTAACCTTGTTTTTGTTTGTGTTTCGGATTTTCGCAAATTACCATAACAGTCCCTTTGCGGCGGATGACTTTGCATTTCTCGCAAATGGGCTTCACAGAAGGTCTTACCTTCATGTTAATTACCTCCTCAAAGTTTTGCGAAGCAAAACTTTTGTTGTAGTTCCCATCTATTTACGGTAAGTTATACGACCTTTTGATAAATCATAAGGCGATAACTGCACGACCACTTTGTCTCCGGTAAGGATACGGATAAAGTGCATCCGCAATTTCCCGGACACATGGGCAAGTATTTGATGACCGTTCTCAAGCTCTACCTTAAATGTTGCATTCGGCAACGGTTCAATGACCGTACCTTCCACCTCAATGACATCTTCCTTAGCCACAGTTAGTCTCCTTTCTCATAAGCACTTTTTCCAGCTGGTGCACCATACTTCATAACTGCAAAACGCAGCTTTCCGTTCGTGACCCGGCCGGTTTCTTCCAAACTGTTCACAATCTCACTGCTGATGAAGGGTATGAGCTCCAAATGCTGAATATTCTTCTTCTTCGGCGCATCAAACTTGCGTTTGTCTCCATCGGCAATATATACAAATCTGCTATCAACAACTGCGATAACAACGGCAGCCTCTCCGGCATCTTTACCTTTGAGAATTCTCACGATTTGACCAATCTGCGGGCTGCTCCCAGTATTCACGTGAAGATCACCTACGCATTCAGTTTAGTGAAAATTTCCATGCCGTCCGGCGTAACTGCTACTGTGTGTTCAAAGTGAGCACACAATGAACCATCTACCGTAACGACCGTCCAGTTATCTTCCAGTGTTTTGACATATCTATCCCCTGCGTTTACCATCGGCTCAATCGCGAGCACCATACCCGGTTTCAGACGTGGTCCGCGGTCCGTTATGCCATAATTCGGAATTTGCGGTTCTTCATGCAGTTCTGCCCCAATGCCATGACCAACATACTCGCGAACAACGGAGAACCCGGCGTCTTCGATGTATTGTTGAATAGCATGGGAGATTGTAAACAAGCGCACATCCGGTTTGACTAACGCCAGTCCCGCGTACAAGGAGCCTTCCGTAACGTCCAGCAGACGCTGAGCGTGTTCGGAAATGCTGCCAACCCCGTAAGTCCAGGCGGAATCACCGTGATAACCGCGGTACTCTGCACCAATGTCCAGCGTAACGATATCGCCTTCGACCAGTTTTCGCTTACCCGGAAATCCATGCACCAATTGTTCGTTGACTGAAGCGCAAATGCTGGCAGGAAAACCGTTGTAACCTTTGAAAGACGGCACAGCACCTTGACTGCGAATGTATTGATCGGCGATTCTGTCGAGTTCTCCTGTTGTAATGCCAGGCTGGATAGCCTCAGCTATCAAACGGTGACTCTCGGCAACAATTCGACCAGCTTCCCTCATAAAGGCAAGTTCCTGCTCGGATTTACAAATGATCATTACATTAACCTCTCAGCAAAGATACGATTTCGGAAGAAACGACATTGATTTCGTTTTCCCCGTTCACCTGACGCAAAAGACCTTTATTGTCATAAAACGCAAGCAGTGGCGCTGTCTTGTTGTCATACTCATCCAGACGCTTGCCTACACTTTCTTCATTGTCATCCGGACGTTGATACAATGCACCGCCATCAATGTCGCAAATGCCTTCTTGCTTCGGCGGGTTGAAAATCAAATGGTAGGATGTTCCGCAAACGGTACAGATCCGGCGTCCGGTAAGACGCGCCATCAGTAGTCCACGGTCCACATTCAAGTTGATTACATGATCCAATGATCGATTCAAGCGGCTCAAGATTTCTTCCAGCGCTTCCGCTTGCGAAAGGGTTCTTGGAAATCCATCCAATAAGAAACCTTTTTCGCAATCGGACTGCTGCAGCCGTTCTTCAACAATGCCAATGGTCACATCATCAGGTACAAGCAAACCTTGATCGATATAAGATTTGGCCTTAAGTCCTACAGGAGTACCTTGCTTGATTGCCAAGCGGAAAGCATCACCTGTTGAGATATGAGGTATACCCAATTCTTTTACAACTACAGCAGCCTGTGTCCCCTTGCCTGCCCCAGGAGGGCCCATGAATAAAATGTTCACGATTTCTCTTCTCCCCCCAAAAGTTCGCCACCAAGCAAGAAACAGCACAATAGGTGCCGGGAAGTCTGTGAGGCTATGCTTCACCGGAACCTATCGACTATTTATTGATGAAGCCTTTGTAATGGCGTTTGATCAATTGGCTCTCGATCTGCTTCATCGTATCCAGTGCTACACCAATTACGATCAGCAGTGAGGTACCACCAATCTTAACCGAACGGGGTAGACCGGACAAGTTACCAAAGAATACCGGAAGGACAGAGATCAGAGCCAGGAAAATCGCACCTGACATAGTCAGACGAGACATTACCCGAGTCAAGTATTTCTCAGTCGCTTTACCTGGACGAATGCCTGGGATATAGCCACC
Organism: Paenibacillus sp. LS-5; assembly: GCF_056121505.1. Lineage (NCBI taxonomy): Bacteria > Bacillati > Bacillota > Bacilli > Caryophanales > Paenibacillaceae > Paenibacillus > Paenibacillus sp. LS-5. Next base: position 15,903 of record NZ_JBWAVA010000024.1, read on the forward strand.
GTTCTTCTTCATATTATCAGCCATTTGCTGCGGATTCATCTGAACAAACGTATAGAAGAACGTAAATCCGATGATCATGATCACGTAAAGGACCATGCCGAGCGGCTTATCATAATAAAGATTTGCAGTTACCCATTTAGCCCATTCATGACTTGCCCAGAAGCTCGATATAACAATTGGAAATTGAAGCAGTGATACGGCGAAGATAACCGGAATTACACCTGCCGCATTGATTTTAAGCGGAATGTGCGTATTCTGTCCACCGTACATTTTGTTACCGACCACTCGTTTAGCATATTGTACAGGGATTTTCCGAATACCTTGTTGTACAAAGATAACCCCAGTAATAATCGCTATAACCACGATCAGAACAATAACGACTTTAAGAATATTCAGGAACACCTGATCCGGCTGAATAAAACTTGATTGCGCCGTAGTGGTAATATATCCCGGGATGGCGGCGACGATGCCCGCAAAAATCAGGATCGAAATCCCGTTTCCTATTCCCTTTTCTGTAATCTGCTCACCTAGCCACATCAGGAATGATGTACCGGCCGTCAATATGATCGCGATAAGCAGGTAATCCGCAAAGGTTGCATTTGGAATCATCTCGGTGCCATATATCCGGTTAAACCCGATTGATGTAGCAAAAGCTTGAATCAAACCGAGCACAACGGTGCCGTAACGGGTAATTTGCGCCAGTTGTTTTTTTCCGTGCTCCCCTTGTTTAGCCCATTCGGCAAACTTAGGAATTACATCCATCGAGAGTAATTGTACAATGATGGATGCAGTAATGTACGGGTAAATACTGATCGCAAAGATTGAGAAGTTTTTGAGCGCTCCGCCCGAGAAGGTGTTTAAAAGACCCATCAAAGCGTCTCCGCTCTGATTTGTTGATTCCAGAACTTCTTTGTTCACACCGGGAACCGGTACAAACGAACCGATGCGGTAAATGATCAGAACGAACAGGGTAAACAGGATCTTTTTGCGCAAATCTTCAACATGCCATATATTCTTAAGCGTCTTGAACATTAGATCACCTCGGTTTTACCGCCGGCAGCTTCGATTTTCTCTACCGCAGATTGAGAGAACTTATTTGCTTGTACAGTCAATTTAACGGCTAGCTCGCCATTACCGAGAATCTTAATGCCGCTTTTGGAATTCTTGACAACACCAGTTTCCATAAGCAACTGTGGAGTCACTTCAGTTCCTTCAGCAAAGCTGTTCAGATCTTCCAGGTTCACAATCGCATACTCTTTACGGGTAGGATTGATGAAACCACGTTTAGGCAGACGACGATAGAGTGGGTTCTGTCCACCCTCGAAGCCTGGACGAACACCACCGCCGGAACGGGAGTTCTGTCCTTTATGACCGCGGCCGGAAGTTTTACCGTTCCCGCTACTAGGACCACGACCAACGCGGTTGCGTTCTTTGCGTGAACCTGGAGCTGGAGCAAGTTCATGTAACTTCATCGTTTGCACCTCCTTATATTTGTTAATTTATGAGAGGCGATTAGCCTTCAATTTCAGTTACGGATAACAAATGGCTCACTTTGTTGATCATTCCGCGAATTGCAGGAGTGTCATTGTGGACCACAGACGAGTTAGTTTTACGCAGACCGAGCGTCTTAACAGTAACACGTTGTGTTTCTGGACGTCCGATTACGCTGCGTACGAGGGTAATTTGCAATTTTGCCATTGACGTTCCCCTCCTTAACCGCGCAATTCTTCGACAGATTTGCCGCGAAGTTTCGCGACCTCTTCAATGCGTTTCAGACGGGAAAGTCCCTCCAAAGTTGCATTGACCATGTTCATGGAATTCGAAGAACCCAAAGATTTTGTCAAGATGTCGCCAACGCCTGCCAATTCCAATACCGCACGAACAGGACCACCAGCAATAACGCCAGTACCTTCCGATGCTGGTTTCAGCAGCACGCGTCCTGCGCCGAAATGTCCAGTAACCAGATGGGGAATCGAAGTTCCTACGATTGGAATGTGAATCAGGTTTTTCTTGGCGTCTTCAATGCCTTTACGGATGGCATCCGGAACTTCGCCGGCTTTACCGATACCAGCACCGACGTAGCCGTTGCCGTCGCCCACAACAACAAGTGCGCTAAAGCTGAAACGGCGTCCGCCTTTTACAACTTTTGCAACACGGTTAATGTGTACAACTCTTTCTGTCAGCTCTAAACTGTTCGGATCTACACGCAAGTCGTTAACCTCCTTTTAGAAATATTCTAGAATTCAAGACCGGCTTCGCGAGCTGCGTTAGCCAAAGCCTGAATCCGTCCATGGTACAAGTATCCTCCGCGGTCAAATACAACCACAGCATATCCTTTTTCTTTGGCACGCTCAGCGATCAATTGACCTACCTTGCTTGCAGCTTCAACGCTGCCGCCATTTCCGATAGTAGCGCTCAGATCTTTATCAAGTGTCGAGGCGGATACGATAGTAACGCCGGTCACATCATCGATCAGTTGAGCATAGATGTGTTTCGATGAACGGAACACATTCAAACGTGGGCGCTCAGTAGTTCCCTGAATTTTCTTACGAACACGCAGGTGTCTTTTGAGACGAGCCTTGTTTTTATCTTCTTTTGTAATCATGACTTCCCTTTCACTCCCTTCAGTTTGCCGTAAACAGCTTCACTTTAAGATGCACGGGGTATCTTACAATTAAGATAGGGCCGATTATTTCTTCTTACCGGCTTTACCTTCCTTGCGGATGATACGCTCGCCTTCATATTTGATACCTTTACCTTTGTATGGTTCAGGTTCGCGTACGGAACGGATTTTGGCTGCATAAGCGCCAACGCGTTCTTTATCGATACCTTTAACGATGATCTTCGTGTTCGCAGGAACTTCGAACTCGATACCCGCTTCTGGTGAAATTTCAACAGGGTGAGAGTAACCAACGTTCAGTACGATTTTATCTCCGGATTTGCTTGCACGATATCCGACCCCAACCAGTTCCAGAGATTTCGAGAAACCTTCAGTCACACCACTTACCATGTTGTTGACAACGGAGCGGGTTGTGCCGTGAAGTGAACGATGCAATTTGTTGTCCGATGGGCGAACAACGGTGATTTCGTTATTTTCAACTGTAATCTTCATGTCTTTATGAAGTTCACGAGTCAAAGTGCCTTTAGGACCTTTTACTGTAATAACGGTGTTGTCCAAAGTGACATCTACACCGCTAGGTACTGCGATTGGTTTGCGACCAATACGAGACATGTGTTGCACCTCCTTATCTTGTGACGTTTATTACCAAATGTAGCAGACAACTTCTCCGCCCGATTTAGATTGACGAGCTTCTTTGTCGGTCATAACTCCCTTAGATGTGGAGATAATCGCGATTCCAAGGCCGCCGAGTACACGAGGCACTTCATTGCTCTTCGTGTAAACGCGAAGGCCTGGTTTACTGATTCTTTTAAGACCGGAGATAACGCGCTCCTGGTTTGGGCCGTATTTCAAGAAGATACGGATAATCCCTTGTTTGCTGTCTTCAACGAATTCAGCGTCACGGATGAAACCTTCACGTTTCAGAATGTCCGCGATTTGTTTTTTCATTGTCGAAGCAGGCATTTCTACTGTCTCGTGACGCACAGTGTTGGCGTTACGAATACGAGTAAGCATATCTGCGATAGGATCAGACATAGTCATGTGTGTAAACCTCCTTCCCGTTTATAAACTTCTTACCAACTTGCTTTTTTCACGCCAGGAATCTGGCCTTTATAAGCTAACTCACGGAAACAAATTCTGCAAATTTTGAACTTTTGCAGTACCGAATGTGGACGACCGCAACGCTCGCAACGTGTATATGCACGTACTTTGAACTTGGGCTCGCGTTGTTGTTTAACTTTCATTGAAGTTTTTGCCACTTAGCCTGACACCTCCTAAACATTTTCGGAGAAATGGATGAACCGTCCTTATTTTGTGAAAGGCATTCCCAGCTGAGTCAGAAGCTCACGGGATTCCTCATCCGTCTTAGCAGTCGTTACAATAACGATGTCCATACCGCGTGCTTTATCTACTTTATCATATTCGATTTCGGGAAAAATCAATTGATCTTTAAGACCAAGTGTATAGTTACCGCGACCGTCAAATGATTTAGTCGAAACCCCACGGAAGTCACGTACGCGTGGAAGAGTTACATTAAGCAATTTATCAAGGAAGTAATACATGCGATCTCCGCGCAGTGTTACTTTAACCCCGATTGGCATGTTTTCGCGCAGTTTGAAACCGGCGATGGATTTCTTTGCTTTGGTGATTACTGGCTTTTGACCAGCGATCAGTTGCATATCGTTAACTGCAGCATCGAGTACTTTGGAGTTTTGAACAGCATCACCCACACCCATGTTGATGACGATCTTCTCGATCTTAGGCACTTGCATAACAGTTGTATAGTTAAACTTCTGCATCAAAGCAGGTGTAATTTCATTAAGAAAACGTTCTTTCATTCTTGCCGCCATGAAGATTAACCTCCTTTCTTTAGGACTGTATTAGTCGATAATCTCTCCGGATCTCTTAGCTACCCGAACCTTCTTACCGTTATCGAGCACTTTGTAACCAATACGGGTAACTTTACCGCTCTTCGGATCAATGTGCATTACGTTGGACACATGAATCGAAGCTTCTTGCTCGATGATTCCACCTTGTGGATTCAACTGGTTCGGCTTCTGGTGTTTTTTCACCATGTTCACGCCTTCTACCAGTACGCGGTTTTCACGAGGATAAGCAGCGATGACACGGCCTTTTTTACCTTTGTCTTTCCCGCTGATCACAAGTACCACATCATCTTTTTTCACGTGCAGTTTATTGTTATGGGATTCCAGAACTTTTTTCACTCTAGGCATTTATTACACCTCCTATGACACTTTTTGGGGCACGATCAAATCTTTTTGGGTAGTAATTAGATTACTTCCGGTGCCAAGGAAACGATCTTCATGTAGTCTTTATCGCGAAGTTCACGAGCAACTGGTCCGAAGATACGTGTTCCGCGTGGGCTTCTGTCGTCTTTTACAACAACAGCTGCATTTTCGTCGAATGCGATGTACGATCCATCTTTACGGCGAACGGAACGTTTAGTACGCACAACCACCGCTTTAACAACATCACCCTTTTTGACAACGCCGCCTGGTGTTGCTTGTTTAACGGAACAAACGATCAAATCACCGATTGCTGCTGTACGGCGTCCAGTACCACCTAGTACGCGGATACACATCAGTTCCTTCGCACCAGAGTTGTCAGCCACATGCAAACGTGTAAATGGTTGAATCATTATTAATTTCCTCCTTCCGATCAAGCTTCATAGGTCATGTTAGATGATAACCGCTGCTTCTACCACTTCAACAAGTCTCCAACGTTTGTCCTTAGACAACGGACGAGTTTCCATGACTTTCACAACATCACCGATTTTTGCAACATTTTCTTCATCATGTGCCTTGAATTTCTTCGTGGACTTGATGCGTTTGTGGTACAAGTTGTGCTTTTTATAGGTTTCAACAGCAATTACGATGGTTTTATCCATTTTGTCGCTGACTACTTTACCGATCAGCACTTTACGTGCATTACGTTCTTCGCTCATAGTTAGCCTCCTTCCTGATTACGGATTAAGAATCCGCCGTCACTTAACTGATCCCAAGTACTCTTTGATGGATAACGGTTTTAGCACGAGCTATTTCCTTGCGCACGTCACGAATCCGAGTCGGGTTATCCAGTTGGCCAGTTGCCAATTGAAAACGGAGATTGAAAAGTTCCTCTTTGAAACCAGCGATCTTCTGTTCAATCTCGGCAGTGGTTAAGTTGCGAAGTTCATTAGCTTTCATTTGCTTCACCACCCAATTCTTCACGTTTCACAAACTTAGTCTTCACAGGCAGCTTGTGAGCGGCAAGACGCATCGCTTCACGAGCGATTTCTTCCGACACGCCTCCGAGTTCGAACATAATCTTGCCCGGTTTAACTACGGCTACCCATTTTTCAACGTTACCTTTACCACTACCCATACGAACCTCGAGAGGCTTCTGAGTAATAGGCTTATCTGGGAAAATCTTGATCCAAACCTGTCCACCACGTTTGATGTAACGAGTCATCGCAATACGAGCAGCTTCGATCTGACGGTTAGTGATCCATGATGGTTCCAATGCTTGCAGGCCATATTCGCCGAAGTTCAGCTCAGTACCGCCTTTTGCCATACCCTTCATGTGACCGCGTTGTTGCTTACGGTGTTTTACGCGTTTTGGTACCAACATGATTAGTTGCCTCCTTCCTGAGCAGCTTGTTTCTTAGCTGGGGGAAGAACTTCTCCACGGTAGATCCATACTTTCACGCCGATGCGGCCGTAAGTTGTATGTGCTTCAGCCGTTCCGTAGTCGATATCGGCACGAAGCGTATGAAGTGGAACTGTTCCTTCGCTATAACCTTCTGAACGGGCAATCTCAGCGCCGCCAAGACGTCCGCCTACTTGAGTTTTAATTCCCTTTGCGCCGGAACGCATAGTTCTTTGAATCGCTTGTTTCAGTGCACGACGGAATGATACGCGACGTTCCAATTGTTGTGCAATGCTTTCAGCAACCAGAATTGCATCCAGTTCAGGGTGTTTAATTTCATTGATGTTGATGTGAACTTTTTTGCCGCCAGCGATAGTTGTAACTGCGCTGCGAAGTACTTCTACTTCTGCTCCGCCTTTACCAATTACCATACCTGGTTTAGCTGTATGAATTGTAACGTTCACTCGGCTAGCCGCTCTTTCAATCTCGATACGGGATACAGAGGAATCCTTCAACTTACCTTTAAGGTATTCCCGGATTTTGACGTCTTCCATTAAAAGAGTACCGAAATCTTTACCTGCATACCATTTAGATTCCCAATCACGAATAATTCCGATTCGGAGTCCGACTGGATTTACCTTTTGACCCACGTGTTATCCCTCCCTTATTTCTCAGATACCACCAAAGTAATGTGGCTGGTACGTTTATTGATCCGGCTTGCGCGGCCCATGGCGCGCGGACGGAAACGTTTCATAGTAGGACCTTGGTTAACGAAAACTTCGCTAACGAACAAACTGTTCACGTCCATTGAGTAGTTGTGCTCAGCATTGGCGATCGCCGAGTTAAGCAATTTCTCAACTACCGGAGAAGCGGATTTTGGAGTGTGTCGAAGAATTGCAATTGCTTCCCCCACTTGCTTGCCGCGAATCAAGTCAATAACCAGTTTCGCTTTGCGAGCGGAAATCCGCACCGATCTAGCATGTGCTTTTGCTTCCATTGTTTTCCCTCCTCTCAAACGAAGACGTTAATTATCTTCTAGTTTTCTTATCGTCACCCGCGTGGCCTTTGTAAGTACGTGTTGGCGCGAACTCGCCCAACTTGTGACCTACCATATCTTCCGTTACGTATACAGGCACGTGTTTGCGGCCGTCATATACACCAAACGTATGTCCGATAAACTGAGGGAAAATGGTTGAGCGACGGGACCAAGTTTTAACTACAACTTTTTTATCAGCCTCGTTCAAATCCTCAACTTTTTTCAGCAGGTAGCCATCAATAAATGGCCCCTTCTTTAAACTGCGACCCATGTGTGAATCCTCCCTTCATCCGGTTCTTCAAACCGCGAATCGACGCTTCGCGTTAAGCTAACTCACCAGAAGCGTCTTATTTTGTGCGGCGGCGAACGATATATTTATCAGATGCCTTGTTTTTCTTGCGCGTTTTGTAGCCGAGGGTTGGTTTGCCCCAAGGAGACATAGGCGATTTCCGTCCGATAGGAGCGCGACCTTCACCACCACCGTGTGGGTGGTCATTCGGGTTCATTACTACACCGCGCACTTCTGGACGTTGGCCAAGCCAGCGACTGCGTCCGGCCTTACCAATTTTGATCAGCTCGTGATCTTCGTTACCTACGGAACCAATCGTTGCACGGCATACGCTGAGGATTCTGCGTACTTCGCCGGAGTTTAAACGAACAGATACGTATTTTTCTTCCTTACCCAGCAACTGAGCTTCTGTACCAGCAGCACGAACCAATTGTCCGCCTTTACCTGGTTTCAACTCGATGTTGTGGATAATTGTACCTACCGGAATGTTCTCCAGGGGAAGGCTGTTACCAACTTTGATGTCAGCCGCAGGGCCGGACTCAACTTTATCCCCAACTTTCAGACCTTTAGGAGCGATAATGTAACGTTTCTCTCCATCTGCATAGTGGATCAAAGCAATGTTGGAAGTACGGTTCGGGTCATACTCGATCGTAGCAACGCTACCTGGTATGCCGTCTTTAGTCCGTTTGAAATCGATGATACGATATTTACGTTTGTGTCCGCCGCCATGGTGACGAACCGTAATTTTACCTTGGTTGTTACGTCCCGCTTTTTTGCTCAGCGGCGCAAGCAACGATTTCTCTGGCTGGTTTGTTGTGATTTCTTCAAACGTAGACACAGACATGTTGCGTCTTGCCGGAGAGGTCGGTTTGTACTTTTTGATTGGCACTATAGTTTCCTCCTTACTTTAAGAGTATTATTCTACCGCTTCAAAGAATTCGAGCGGCTTGCTGTCCGGGCTAAGCTTAACGATGGCTTTCTTCCACTCCGGAGTATAACCGGAATATTTGCCGTAACGTTTCAGTTTGCCAGGTACGCGCATTGTGTTCACACTAACAACTTTAACTTTAAAAATAGCTTCAACAGCTTTTTTGATTTCGGTCTTGTTAGAACGGATATCCACTTCAAAAGCGTATTTCAATTCGCTCATGTATTCGGATGTGCGTTCCGTAATCACCGGACGCTTGATAATATCACGCGGATCTTTCATTACGCGAACACCTCCTCTACCTTCAGAACTGCTTCTTTAGTGATAATCAGTTTGTCGTACGTCAGTACGTCAAGAACATTGATGCCGTCAGCCGCTACGAATTTCACCCCAGGGATGTTACGAGCGGAAAGCGCTACATTGTCATCATAGCTAGGAGCTACGATAAGGGCTTTGCTGCCCACTTTCAGGTTATTCAGAATAGCTGCGAATTCTTTCGTCTTCGGAGCACTCATTGTCAAGCTATCCAATACGATGATGTCATTCTCAAGTACCTTCGAGGACAACGCGGATTTGATGGCCAACCGACGAACCTTCTTAGGCAATTTCCAGGAGTAGCTGCGTGGTGTTGGTCCGAAGACTACGCCGCCGCCTTTCCATTGTGGAGAACGAATGGAGCCTTGACGAGCACGACCTGTACCTTTTTGTTTCCAAGGCTTACGTCCGCCGCCACGCACTTCAGAACGTCCTTTTACTTTGTGTGTACCACGACGAAGGGAAGCTCTTTGCATAAGCGCTGCTTCATGCAGCACATGTACGTTCGGTTCGATACCGAAAACCGATTCACTCAGCTCAACTTCACCAACTTCGTTACCACTAGTATTAAAAAGTGTTACTTTTGGCATTTCATGTCCCTCCTTTCTTCAGAAATTATTTCTTAACGGTTTGTTTAACTTTCACGAAGCTGTTTTTAGGTCCAGGAATCGCACCTTTAACCAGCAATACATTACGTTCTACGTCAACTCGGATGATTTCAAGCTTTTGAACCGTTACAGTCGCGTGACCCATATGTCCTGGCAGGCGTTTGCCCTTAGGAACACGGTTAGCTTGAATGGAACCCATGGAGCCTGGTCTTCTGTGATAACGCGATCCGTGTGCCATTGGTCCGCGGCTTTGTCCCCAGCGTTTGATGTTACCCTGGAAACCTTTACCCTTCGAAGTACCTGTTACGTCAACAAACTCGCCTTCTGCGAAGATGTCAGCCTTAAGCTCTTGTCCAACCTCGAGTGACCCGAGGTCAACACCGCGAATTTCGCGAACGTAGCGCTTAGGTGTTGCATTTGCCTTTTTGGCGTGACCCTGTTCAGGCTTGTTAGAGCGACTTTCCTTCTTATCGGAAAAGCCCAACTGCACTGCTTCATATCCGTCGATATTCAGGTCTTTCTTTTGCAGTACCACACAAGGTCCAGCTTCGATTACCGAAACGGCAATTACATTACCTTCTGGAGTAAACACTTGAGTCATACCGAGTTTTTTTCCTAAGATACCTTTCAATGTTGACACCTCTTTTCTTTTCTCAATTACTTAATGATAGTATTACAATTTGATTTCGATATCTACACCGGACGGTAGATCCAAGCGCATCAAGGCATCCACAGTTTGTGGTGTTGGATTCACAATATCGATCAAACGTTTGTGAGTCCGTTGTTCAAACTGTTCACGGGAATCCTTGTACTTGTGTACCGCACGGAGAATAGTAATGATTTGCTTCTCAGTTGGCAACGGAATCGGCCCGGATACACCAGCACCCGAACGTTTTGCTGTTTCAACGATTTTCTCTGCGGATTGATCAAGAATTCTGTGGTCGTATGCTTTCAAGCGGATACGAATTTTTTGCTTTGCCATTTTAGTCCCTCCTTCTATCGCCCAATTTATTATCGGACATACTCCGTGAAAATTTTCTGACGTCGACCTCATGGCAAAGGGGCCGGGTGTGTCAGTAACCTCTCACATCATCGCAACGTCTCAGAACAACATTTATTATTATATATAATAGACAGCAACATTGCAAGTGAAAACACAAAAACAGTACGATTTTTTTTCATTAATTGCTTCTTTCTATTATATAGGCTAAACATAGATATATATTGCTCACTGACGGTCTAATCTGCCCTGAAACACACTATAAAATACTAAGATCTTCTATACTAATCCCCCTATACGTAAAAGAGAGTCCATATCAAGTATCTCCACTTTTCTATTGTTTAAAGAAATAATATTCACCTTTATTAATTTGTGCAGTTTACGGCTTAAGGTTTCTGCAGTTGTTCCAATCATGGCTGCGATTTCTTTTTTTGCTGAAGGCAATTCTAGGACATATCTATGGACTTTGTCTGGATCCCCGGCAGTGTTTCCTTGTGCAAATTGTACCAGAAGTCTCGCAAGCCGTTTTTCTACCTCATACATATGCATGACTCCTGCCGTCTCTTCTGCCTGCTGTAGCTGTTCACTCATTGACATTAGAAAACTGAAAGCCAAAGAAGAGTTTTGTTCTAGAAGGGGCAGAAAATCTTCACGCCGCATGTGGCATATACTCCCACTTTCAACAATCTCCGCCGTGAAATTATTCTTTTTATGATGCAGCAATGCAAACTGTCCGAAATAGTCTCCTGGAAAAAGATATCTTACTACATGCTGTTTTCCTTCAGCATTACATTGAGTTAGTTTGATCAAACCGCTCTTCACCACAAACAATGCATCTGATTCTTCTCCCTCCCGAAATACCTGATGCCCTTTATTGTAGTGGTAAGTTTCGATAATAGATTGTATTACGGATAATTCAGCATCTGGAATAGTCTTAAATACTGGAACTCCTTTGACACAGGATAGCGAATCACAAGTATCACATTTCATTGTCTACACATCCCATTCCTTTACTCTTCTCACAAGATATCAAAAATACAAAGGGAGTCGAGTGACTACTCGCACAAAAACCAAAAAACTTGATCCACATCAAGGAAAGTTTCCTTTAAATACTACAAAATATAAATATAAAGAGTTATTAGCAAGAAGGAGATGAAATCAGTGAAGCTGCAATATACCTTTGAAGATATGAAGAAGATGGACCGCTCACAACTAGGAGATATGGTACCCTTGGAGTTATTCCGAACCATTCGCCTTATTGGTTTAAATCAAGGTTTACCGCTCGGCGGCAAGGGAACCACTCTTACAATAGGAAGGAAAATTGGTGAGAGTCTGCCAGCTACCTCCGTCGAGGATCTACTATTACTATTTGAAGCCCTTAAGATTGGTATTCCTCGGATAGTCCACTCTGATAAGCACAAAATAAACATAGCAGTCGAGGATTGCTTCTGCAAAGGTCTTCCCAACCTTGCCGAGGAGAAAATGATTTGTGATCTGGAAGGGGCCATTCTGGAAGGAGCTCTCACCAAAATATTGGGAAGAAAAGTTGCTGTAAAAGAAGTTAAATGTAACGCAACCGGTCATGAGCACTGTGAATATGAGGTTAAGCTGTAATTAGAGCAAATCAAATAATCGAAAGCAGGGAATAACATGGAGAAAAAAAACACAACAGAAGCAATACAGTATCAAGATGAGCGTTTTACCAAGAAAATACTTTTTCAAAAAGGAGAAAGCTTGGTCTTTATACTTAATTTTATGCCTGGTCAGCAGTTACCCGTGCATAAACATCCTGGATCCGATGTATATATTTTAGCTTTAAAAGGTGATGGGACCATTCAAGTGAATGATCTTGACTATCCCTTTAAGGAAGGCGAGACTTTGCATATAGCCGGTGATGAATCTTTCGCTTATAAAAACACCAGCGTCCAGCCCGCAAGCCTGCATGTAGTATTAAGCAAAATCCCTAATTCACAGTACTCCAAAGAGATATAGTATATTGCTCCAGCTCTACTTCCATATTTTCTTGGAAGTAGAGTTTTTTTGCGCAAAAAAGCAGGGACTCTTCGTTAGAAGAATCCCTGCTTTTGTAGTTCAGATCTATCCTAACGGATAGAGCCAAATTATTTTTGGATGGAAGCTACGGAACCGGCACCAACTGTACGTCCGCCTTCGCGAATGGAGAATTTAGTACCTTCTTCAATAGCGATTGGGGAAATCAGGGAAACAGTTACAGTGATGTTGTCACCAGGCATAACCATTTCAGTACCTTCTGGCAGGTTGATGATGCCAGTTACGTCAGTTGTACGGAAGTAGAACTGTGGACGGTAACCAGTGAAGAATGGTTTGTGACGTCCGCCTTCTTCTTTAGTCAGAACGTAGATCTGAGCAGTGAACTCAGTGTGTGGGTTAACGGAGTTCGGCTTAGCCAATACTTGGCCGCGCTCGATCATGTTACGGTCTACACCACGCAAGAGTGCACCGATGTTGTCGCCCGCTTGAGCGGAATCGAGCAATTTACGGAACATTTCAACGCCAGTAACAACGGATTTTTTCTTTTCTTCGTGGATACCAACGATTTCGATTTCTTCTCCGACTTTAACTGTTCCGCGTTCTACGCGACCAGTTGCCACAGTACCGCGGCCAGTGATGGAGAATACATCTTCGACAGGCATCAAGAAAGGCTTGTCAGTCTGACGTTCTGGAAGCGGGATGTACGTGTCGATCGTTTCGAACATTTCAACGATCTTCTGTGCATATTCGCCGTCAGGGTTCTGCAGAGCTTCACGAGCAGATCCACGGATGATTGGAGTATCATCACCTGGGAAGTCGTATTCGCTCAGCAAGTCGCGAACTTCCATTTCAACGAGTTCAAGCAACTCTTCGTCTTCAACCATGTCGCATTTGTTCAGGAATACGACGATGTAAGGAACACCTACTTGGCGGGACAGCAGGATGTGTTCACGAGTCTGTGGCATAGGGCCGTCAGCTGCGGATACAACCAGGATTGCTCCGTCCATTTGCGCTGCGCCAGTGATCATGTTTTTAACATAGTCGGCGTGTCCAGGGCAGTCTACGTGAGCGTAGTGACGGTTAGGAGTTTCATATTCAACGTGAGCTGTGGAAATAGTGATACCACGTTCGCGTTCTTCAGGAGCTTTGTCGATTTGGTCGAATGCTACAGCAGCGCCACCGTATTTTTTGGACAATACAGTAGTGATTGCAGCAGTCAGAGTCGTTTTACCATGGTCGACGTGACCAATGGTACCGATGTTAACGTGTGGTTTGTTACGTTCAAACTTTGCCTTTGCCATTTGAACAGTTCCTCCTTAATGTGGGGTTCCTTATATTTGAGCCGCCCGCTAACATGTAATTCTAGATGACTGAGTGTTGCTATCCGGACGGCAAGTTAAAAATGGATATTATTCTCCGCCTTTGTTCTTGGATACGATTTCTTCTGCAATGGATTTAGGTACTTCTTCATAGTGAGAAAGCTCCATTGAGAATACGCCGCGTCCTTGAGTACCGGAACGGAGGGTTGTGGAGTATCCGAACATTTCGGAAAGAGGCACCTTTGCACGAATAATTTGCGCTCCACCACGAGAATCCATACCTTCGATTCTACCGCGACGGGAGTTCAGCATACCCATAACATCACCCATATATTCCTCAGGGACAGTTACTTCCACTTTCATGATTGGCTCGAGCAGTACAGGTTTGCACTTCTCTTTAGCCGCTTTGAGTGCCATCGAACCGGCAATTTTGAACGCCATTTCGTTGGAGTCAACATCATGATAAGAACCATCTACGATGGTAGCCTTAACGTCTACAAGCGGGAAGCCTGCAAGAACGCCGTTTTTCATTTGCTCTTCAATACCGGCAAGTGCAGGAGCGATGTATTCTCTTGGAACAGAACCACCGACAACTTTACTTTCGAATTTGCTGCCAGTACCTGGCTCGAGAGGTTCAAATTCAACCCATACGTGACCATACTGACCGCGACCGCCGGACTGGCGAACGAATTTACCTTCGACACGTGCTGGCGCTTTGAACGTTTCGCGGTAAGCAACCTGTGGTTTACCCACATTGGTTTCTACTTTGAATTCGCGGCGCATACGGTCGATGATAATATCAAGGTGAAGCTCACCCATACCTGCCAGAATGGTTTGGCCTGTTTCTTCATCAGTATGTGCACGAAGAGTTGGATCCTCTTCAGTCAACTTACCGAGAGCAACGCCCAATTTATCCTGGTCAGCTTTGGTTTTTGGTTCAACTGCGATTTCGATAACCGGATCAGGGAAGTTCATCGACTCCAGGATTACCGGATGTTTCTCGTCACAGAGGGTATCGCCTGTACTTGTGTCTTTCAGACCAACAGCTGCCGCGATATCACCGGAATAAACGATGGAAATTTCTTGGCGGCTGTTCGCATGCATCTGCAGAATACGACCGATACGCTCACGTTTGTTCTTAGTAGCGTTCACTACATAAGAACCAGATTCCAGTACACCGGAGTATACACGGAAGAACGTAAGTTTACCAACATAAGGGTCTGTCATGATTTTAAATGCCAGTGCTGAGAATGGTTCTTCATCCGAAGAGTGGCGAACCGCTTCAGTACCGTCATCCAGATGACCTTGAATAGCAGGTACATCCAGAGGAGATGGCAAGTAATCAACAACAGCGTCCATCATCAGCTGAACACCTTTGTTACGGTAGGAGGATCCGACAATTACAGGGAAGATTTTAACGTCACAAACGCCTTTGCGCAATGCAGCCTTAATCTCATCAACCGTAATTTCTTCGCCTTCCAGGTACTTCATAGTCAGATCTTCGTCAAGTTCAGCAACCTTCTCGATCAGCTCGAGACGGAGTGTTTCAACTTGCTCCAGATAGTCAGAAGGAATCTCCGTAATTTCGATATTTTGACCAAGATCATCTTTGAAGATATGAGCTTTTTGCTCGACCAGGTCAATGATACCAGTGAAGTCGTTTTCGGCACCAATTGGCAGTTGAATTGCAACTGCATTGGCTTGCAAACGATCACGCATGCTTTCTACAACGTTAAGGAAGTCCGCACCGATGATATCCATTTTGTTGACATATGCGATACGGGGAACACCATAACGGTCAGCCTGTCTCCATACAGTTTCAGACTGAGGCTCAACGCCCTCTTTCGCACTGAAAACGCCTACTGCCCCATCCAATACACGAAGGGAACGTTCAACTTCAACCGTGAAGTCAACGTGTCCCGGAGTATCAATGATATTGATGCGGTGACCTTTCCATGCAGCAGTTGTAGCAGCGGAAGTAATTGTGATCCCGCGCTCCTGTTCCTGTTCCATCCAGTCCATTGTTGCAGCACCTTCGTGAACTTCACCGATTTTGTGCGTACGGCCTGTATAGAATAGAATCCGCTCAGTGGTAGTGGTCTTACCAGCATCAATATGTGCCATGATCCCGATATTACGTGTATTTTTCAAGGAGAACTCTCTTGCCATGAAATGGGTCTCCCTTCAAAATATAAGTTATTTGAACGGCTTTAGATCCTACCAGCGGTAGTGAGCAAACGCTTTGTTCGCTTCAGCCATTTTGTGCGTATCTTCGCGTTTCTTAACGGAAGCGCCTGTGTTGTTGGAAGCGTCGATGATCTCAGCCGCCAAACGCTCTTCCATAGTCTTCTCGCCGCGGTTACGTGAATAATTCACGAGCCAACGTAATCCCAGAGCAGTACGTCTCTCAGGTTTAACCTCGATAGGTACTTGGTAGTTAGCACCGCCGACACGACGAGCTTTCACTTCCAATACCGGCATGATATTCTTGATGGCTGCTTCGAAAACTTCCATCGGTTCTTTGCCAGTACGTTCTTGGATCAATTTAAACGAATTGTACAGAATGCTTTGAGCGACACCTCTTTTACCACCCAGCATAATACGGTTGATCAAACGAGTAACCAACTTGCTATTATACAATGGATCTGGCAATACATCTCTCTTAGTAACTGGACCTTTGCGTGGCATGGATATCCCCCTTTCTTAAATGTTTATTATTCAGGTGTTGCAATCTTATTTCTTAGCCTTAGGACGTTTCGCACCATACTTGGAGCGAGCCTGCATCCGGTTAGCTACGCCTGCAGTATCCAGAGCGCCACGTACGATGTGGTAACGAACTCCTGCAAGGTCCTTAACTTTACCTCCGCGCAGCAATACTACACTGTGCTCTTGAAGGTTATGTCCGATCCCCGGGATGTAAGCAGTCACCTCAAGACGATTCGTCAAGCGAACACGGGCATACTTACGAAGTGCGGAGTTTGGTTTACGTGGTGTCATTGTGCCTACACGAGTGCATACACCGCGTTTTTGCGGAGCGCTCAAGTTTGTAGCCTCACGCTTCAGGGCATTGAACCCTTTTTGAAGAGCGGGAGATTTGGACTTTTCGATTTTGGCTTGACGGCCTTTACGAACCAGTTGATTAATAGTTGGCATGTTGTGCCACCCCCTTCCTGAAATGATAATCCATTCACGAACTTTAAGTCCACAGACCCAGGCGGTTCATAAAAGGACAAATGAAAAGTCTTTGCTCCCGAAGTTCACCCCGGTACAAAAACAATTCCCTTGCTATTGTTTTAAGACGGCTGCCATAGCAGCACCAACTTCTATACCGCAGGCCTTGCCCAAATTCAGCATGGTGTCCACATAAGTGATCTTCACACCTTGTTTGTTGCAAAGCATTACAATTCTTGAAGTAAGCCGTTGATCTCCGTCCTCCGCCACATAGACTTCTGCAGCTTGGCCCAATTCAACCGCCTTAACGGTTTGTTTGGTACCGATCTTGACCTGAGCATCCTGCAGTCCCATATCATCAGTCATAATAAAAGATTACCTCCAATGATCAAGAATAACAAGGCTACTCACGCACCTTAGACATATTAGCATTATCATCTTCTGATGTCAAGAAATTCGGTAATAATTTTATTAATATTCACCGCAGACAGCCGCGTCACGATTTAAAAGAATCGTGACGCGGGTATACTGCCAGCGGTGATTATTTTGTTATTCAGCAGGAACCGTCTCTAAAGCTTCCAGCTTGCTTTCTTCATTCGGATCGCTAAGCGTGACATTGCGATAACGGTTCATACCCGTACCGGCAGGAATCAGCTTACCAATCAGAACGTTTTCTTTCAGGCCGAGAAGTTTATCCACTTTGCCTTTGATTGCAGCATCTGTCAGGACACGAGTGGTTTCCTGGAAAGAAGCCGCAGACAAGAAGGAGTCTGTTTCAAGCGAAGCTTTGGTGATACCCAGAAGCACCGGTTTGGCAACTGCAGGCTCTTTACCAGATAGAATGGCTTCCTTGTTGGCAGCCTCATACTCATGAATATCCGAGAAAGCACCTGGCAACAGATTCGTATCACCAGCTTCAATGATGCGGATCTTGCGCAGCATTTGCTTAATCATAACTTCAATGTGCTTATCATTAATTTCTACGCCCTGGTTACGATATACACGCTGTACTTCTTGCAGAATGTAGTTTTGTACCCCGCGAATCCCTTTGATGCGCAGCATTTCTTTCGGGTCGATCGAACCGTCTGTCAGTTCATCCCCAGCTTCGATCTCCTGGCCTTCACTAACACGCAGACGCGAGCCGTAGGTAATAGAATAGGTTTTGGATTCAGCTTCGCCTTGTACCTCGATTTCACGACGGTCCTTGGTTTCGCGGATTTCCTTAATTACCCCGTCAATTTCACTGATTGTCGCTTGACCTTTAGGGTTACGGGCTTCAAACAGCTCTTGAATACGAGGCAAACCTTGCGTGATGTCATCACCGGCTACACCACCGGTATGGAACGTACGCATGGTAAGCTGGGTTCCTGGCTCACCGATGGATTGAGCGGCGATGATACCTACAGCCTCACCAATATCCACGTGTTTGCCAGTTGCCAGATTGCGTCCGTAACATTTCTTGCAGACACCGTGACGAGCACGGCAGCTCAGTACGGAACGAATCTGCAGTTTGGTTACACCTGCGTTCACAATTTCCTCAGCCTTGTCGGAGTCAATCAGATCGTTACGGTTAACGATAATTTCCTTCGTCTCAGGATGACGAACGGTCTCGAAGGAGTAACGACCTTCAATACGGTCGTACAGATCCTCAATAACCTCTTTACCATCCTGAATCCGGCTGACAGTGAAGCCTTTGTCGGTTCCACAGTCTTCCTCACGAACAATAACATCCTGTGCCACGTCAACGAGACGACGGGTCAGGTAACCTGAGTCCGCTGTACGAAGCGCTGTATCGGCCAGACCTTTACGAGCTCCGTGGGTAGAGATAAAGTACTCGAGGACTGTAAGGCCTTCACGGAAGTTCGCCTTGATTGGCAATTCGAAAATCCGTCCTGAAGGTGTGGCCATCAGACCACGCATACCACCCAGCTGAGTGATCTGTGATTTGTTACCACGCGCCTTGGAGTCAACCATGAGCATGATGGAATTGAACCGGTCCATAGACTTAAGCAGGATATTCGTAAGATCATCCTTCGTCTTCGACCAGATTTCAATAACGCGGTCATACCGCTCATCATTGGTAATCAGACCACGACGGTATTGATTAGCAACCACATCAACCTTGGCTTCAGATTCCTTAAGAATGGTTACTTTTTCCTCAGGTACAATTACATCCGATACGGCTACTGTAACACCGGAACGAGTAGAGTACGTGAAGCCGAGTTGTTTGATTTTATCCAAAATCATGGAAGTCTTAGTTGTATGATAAATTTCAAAACAACGCGCAATAATCAGACCTAAATATTCCTTACCTACTGCACTGGCGTCCGGCAGATCCATGAGCAATTCGCGGATATCCGCACCTTTTTCATAAATGAAATATTTCTCCGGTGTACCTTGCAGCAGATTTGCTTTGGTTGCTTCGTTGATATACGGGAAACTGCTCGGATAGATTTCATTAAAGATAATCTTACCGACAGTTGTGATAAGCATTGCATTCTGCTGTGCTTCCGTAAAGCATGTTTTGCCGAGAGCTTTAGCAGGAATAGCTACGCGTGCATGCAGACCTGCAGTGCCACGCTGGTAAGCTGAAACAGCCTCATTCACAGTACGCAGAATCATGCCGCTTCCCTTTTCTTCCTTGTTATCCATGGTTAAATAGAAAGTACCAAGGACCATATCCTGGGAAGGTGTAACTACCGGTTTGCCATCCTTAGGGTTCAGAATGTTGCCGGATGCAAGCATCAAGATACGTGCTTCAGCCTGAGCCTCAGCTGACAGAGGAACGTGTACCGCCATTTGGTCACCGTCAAAGTCGGCATTGTAAGCCGTACATACCAGTGGGTGAAGACGGATAGCATGACCTTCTACCAGGATCGGTTCAAAGGCCTGAATCCCGAGTCTGTGAAGCGTAGGTGCGCGGTTCAAGAGAACCGGATGCTCCTTGATTACATCTTCAAGCACATCCCAAACCTCTGGGCTGACACGTTCTACCTTACGTTTTGCACTCTTGATGTTATGGGCAAGACCCTTGTTAACGAGTTCTTTCATTACAAACGGTTTGAACAATTCGAGTGCCATCTTTTTAGGCAGACCGCATTGGTACATTTTGAGATAAGGTCCTACTACGATAACGGAACGGCCGGAATAGTCAACACGTTTACCGAGCAAGTTCTGACGGAAACGTCCCTGTTTACCCTTCAGCATATGACTGAGCGATTTGAGCGGACGGTTACCAGGACCTGTTACAGGACGGCCACGACGCCCATTATCGATCAAGGCATCCACTGCCTCTTGAAGCATGCGCTTTTCATTTTGCACGATAATATCAGGTGCACCGAGGTCCAACAATCTTTTCAGACGATTGTTACGGTTAATCACACGACGATATAGATCATTAAGGTCAGATGTAGCAAAACGACCACCATCGAGTTGAACCATCGGACGAAGCTCAGGAGGAATAACCGGGAGAACATCCATGATCATCCAGTCTGGTTTGTTACCGGAGTTACGGAAAGCTTCGATGACTTCAAGGCGTTTGATCGCACGGTTGCGACGTTGACCTTGAGCAGTGCGCAGCTCTTCTTTGAGGAATTCCAGTTCTTTATCGATATCGATATCCTGAAGAAGCTTCTTAACCGCTTCAGCACCCATGCCGGCTTGGAATCCGTAACCGTATTTTTCACGATAGCTGCGGTATTCTTTCTCGGACAACAGTTGTTTCTTCTCCAGCGGTGTTTCACCTGGATCAGTTACAACATAAGATGCAAAGTAGATGATCTCTTCAAGCGATCTTGGAGACATATCAAGGGCCAGCCCCATGCGGCTAGGAATCCCTTTGAAATACCAGATATGAGAAACCGGAGCAGCCAATTCGATGTGACCCATACGTTCACGACGAACCTTGGCACGTGTAACTTCAACGCCGCAACGGTCGCACACAACACCTTTATAACGCACGCGTTTGTACTTACCGCAATGACATTCCCAGTCCTTTTGCGGTCCGAAAATGCGCTCGCAGAACAAGCCCTCTTTTTCCGGTTTCAAAGTACGATAGTTAATGGTTTCCGGTTTTTTTACTTCTCCGCGGGACCAAGAGCGAATTTTTTCCGGAGAAGCAAGCCCGATTTTCATAAATTCAAAACTGTTAATGTCCAACAAGGAGCAACCCTCCTTAATCTATATCTTGATTTATTACCGCATAGGCCCTCTCTTGACGGTTAGGTCAACAGAGGGCACGGTTCATTTCATGAAATTATCTTCTAGTGAACTATTCTATACCGACTTCTGCGCCTTCCAAGTTAAGGCTCAGCTTATCGCCTGACGTCTCGTCCTCATCGTCCAGTTCTTTCATCTCAATCTCCTGCTCATCGCCACTGAGGATCTTAACATCCATACCAAGCGACTGCAGTTCCTTGATCAATACTTTGAATGCTTCTGGAACACCAGGTTCAGGTAAGTTTTCACCTTTGACAATGGATTCGTACGTTTTCACACGTCCAACCACGTCATCGGATTTAACTGTCAGAATTTCTTGCAGTGTGTAAGCAGCGCCATAGGCTTCAAGCGCCCAAACTTCCATTTCCCCGAAACGTTGTCCACCAAACTGGGCTTTACCACCGAGTGGTTGCTGGGTAACAAGTGAGTAAGGACCTGTGGAGCGGGCATGAATCTTATCATCAACCATGTGCGCCAGCTTAATCATGTGCATAACACCGACAGTTACTTCACGTTCGAAGCGTTCACCTGTACGTCCATCGTATAGCACAGTTTTACCATTGCGCTGCATGCCAGCTTCTTCCATCGTATCGAAAACGTCATACTCGCGCGCCCCGTCAAATACCGGAGTGGCTACGTGAATACCCAAACGAAGTGCAGCCATACCAATATGAACTTCCAGCACCTGTCCGATGTTCATACGGGAAGGAACGCCCAGAGGGTTCAATACTACCTGTACAGGTGTACCATCCGGCAGGAAAGGCATATCTTCTTCAGGAAGAATACGGGCAACGACACCCTTGTTACCGTGACGTCCGGCCATTTTGTCACCCTCAGAGATTTTACGTTTCTGAGCAATGTAGACACGAACCAATTGATTCACACCCGGAGGCAGTTCATCACCATTCTCACGAGTAAAGACTTTGACGTCAACGATAATGCCATCACTACCATGAGGAACACGCAGTGAAGTATCGCGTACTTCCCGTGCCTTCTCACCAAAGATTGCATGGAGCAAGCGCTCTTCAGCAGTCAGTTCAGTTACACCCTTAGGAGTTACTTTGCCGACCAGGATGTCACCAGCATTGATCTCTGCACCAATACGGATAATACCGCGTTCGTCGAGGTTACGCAGTGCTTCTTCACCGACATTCGGAATATCACGCGTAATCTCTTCAGGTCCCAGCTTCGTGTCGCGCGCTTCGGATTCGTATTCTTCAATATGAATTGAAGTGTATACATCTTCCTTAACAAGCTTTTCGCTTAGCAGGATCGCATCCTCGTAGTTGTAACCTTCCCAAGTCATGAACGCAACCACTACGTTGCGTCCCAGGGCCAATTCACCCATTTCTGTGGAAGGACCATCTGCAAGAATATCACCCTTCTTCACAACGTCGCCTCTTTTAGCCAGCGGACGCTGATTTATGCAGGTACCTTGGTTCGAACGCATAAATTTGTGTAATTTATACTTAACGATATCACCTTTGACTTCTTTGCCTTCAATCATCTCAACCCGGCGCAGCCAGATTTCGTTGGCAGAAGAACGTTCAATAATACCGTCATATTTGGAGACAATACATACGCCAGAGTCCTTAGCG
Source organism: Paenibacillus sp. LS-5 (assembly GCF_056121505.1). Classification (NCBI taxonomy): domain Bacteria; kingdom Bacillati; phylum Bacillota; class Bacilli; order Caryophanales; family Paenibacillaceae; genus Paenibacillus; species Paenibacillus sp. LS-5. Next base: position 38,663 of record NZ_JBWAVA010000024.1, read on the forward strand.
GATTTGTGCTCCATTCCAGTACCGACAAGCGGAGCCTTCGGAATCAGAAGCGGAACGGCTTGGCGCTGCATGTTGGATCCCATCAGTGCGCGGTTGGAGTCATCGTTCTCAAGGAACGGAATGAGTGCCGTAGCGACTGATACAACCTGTTTTGGCGATACATCCATGTAGTCAACACGGTTACTAGGCATAGTGGTGATGTTGTCTGAATCCTTGTTGTAACGAACGATAACCATATCTTCCTTAAAGGTTCCATCTTCATCAATCTGCACGTTCGCCTGAGCAACTACATAGTTATCTTCTTCATCGGCGGTCAAATAATCGATATGCTCGGTCACCTTGCCGGTTTTTGGATCCACCCAACGATATGGAGCTTCTATAAATCCGTATTCGTTGATGCGGGCAAAGGTAGACAAGGAGTTAATCAGACCAATGTTCGGACCTTCCGGCGTTTCAATTGGACACATACGACCGTAGTGACTGTGATGGACGTCGCGAACCTCAAAGCCCGCGCGTTCACGAGTCAGACCACCTGGCCCCAGTGCTGACAGACGACGTTTATGCGTAAGTTCTGCAAGCGGGTTCGTCTGGTCCATAAACTGTGACAATTGGGAGCTACCGAAGAACTCTTTAATGGACGCAATAACCGGACGAATATTGATCAGAGCCTGCGGAGTTATGGCATTCGCATCCTGAATCGACATTCTCTCACGAACTACACGTTCCATACGGGATAAACCGATACGGAATTGGTTCTGCAGAAGTTCACCTACGGAACGCAAACGACGGTTACCCAAATGGTCAATATCATCTGTATTGCCGATGCCGTGCAGCAAATTTATAAAGTAGCTGATCGAGGAGATAATATCAGCCTGTGTAATATGTTTAACGGATTTATCGATATTGCCGTTAGCAATCAGTTTGATAACCCGGCCTTCTTCAATCGGCGAGAATACATCGATCGTTTGCAGCGGGATATCTTCGCTGTCCACGACTCCACCAGTCACACGATAAGTTTTGGCAGCGACTTCCTTCTCGAAATAAGGAATCAACTCATCCAAAAGTCTGCGGTCAACCATTTGTCCGGATTCCGCCAGAATTTCTCCAGTGGATTCATCAACCAATGGCTGTGCCAGCCGCTGGTTAAACAAACGATTCTTAATGTGCAGCTTTTTATTGATCTTGTAACGACCGACATTAGCCAAATCATAGCGCTTTGGATCGAAGAAACGCGCGACCAAAAGACTTTTTGCGTTATCCAATGTCGGAGGCTCGCCCGGACGCAGACGCTCGTAGATTTCAATAAGCGCCTTCTCAGTCGAGTCGGTATTGTCTTTATCCAGCGTATTCCGAATATATTCATCATTTCCAAGCAGTTCCAGAATCTCGGCATCACTGCCGAAACCGAGAGCACGCAGAAGGACGGTAACAGGAATTTTACGTGTGCGATCGATACGAACATACATGATGTCCTTAGCGTCCGTCTCCAATTCCAGCCAGGCTCCACGGTTTGGAATTACTGTGGCGGTGTAGGTTTTTTTGCCGTTTTTATCCACTTTTGTGCTGAAATAGACGCTTGGAGAGCGAACCAACTGGCTGACAATAACCCGTTCCGCACCATTGATAATAAAAGTGCCGGTCTCCGTCATCAGCGGGAAATCTCCCATGAACACTTCCTGCTCTTTGACCTCACCGGTCTCCTTATTGATGAGCCGCACCTTCACACGCAGAGGAGCCGCATATGTTACGTCCCGCTCTTTAGCGTCGTCAACCGTATACTTCGGTTCGCCTAGGCTGTAATCAATGAACTCAAGCACCAAATTACCTGTGAAATCCTGGATTGGCGAGATGTCCTGGAACATTTCACGCAAACCTTCCTCCAAAAACCAATCATACGATTTTTGTTGGATCTCGATCAGGTTAGGGACCTCGAGTACCTCTTTAATTCTCGCATAGCTCCGCCGAGTGCGTCGACCATACTGAACAAGATGTCCTGCCAACTTTACTCACCCCTCATGTCTACTCACTTAAAAATTTGATTGCGAACCCTTGTTTGGACCCGTATAATGGAACCATAACACAAGGACTCAGCCATAAATAAAGAAAAGCCCTTATCGAAATCTTCGAAAAAAGAGCGCATCTTTCCACGGCCAAAATACTCCTTATCCGTAGATTTGCCTAAAACGTAGGTATTATACGTCACCAAGCAACAGTTTATGCGCTATTATCTATTGACCCGGCGACCTTCGCCGTGAAAGGAACATAGAGAACTGAATTCGCAAAAACTTGCCGTACGGCATGCGCTTACCGGCGACAATATATTACTTGACATTTCAGCAAACTAAAGACATGGAGCCTATCTTAATACTGACATTTTATAATAATAACACTATCGACAATACATGTCAACAGGATATATATTTTTATTTCCGCGCTTTAATAATTCGATAACCTTTATCTTTCCCAACTTCTTCTACATCCTCAAACATACTCTCAAGCTTGGCCGCTGCTGAAGGTGCACCCTGTTTTTTCTGGATCACAACCCACAGCGTACCACCCTCATTCAAATGCTCATAGGCTTGTTCAAAAATTTGATGTACGACCGCTTTACCGGCTCGAATCGGAGGATTTGTCAAAATCACATCGAATTTCTGACCCTTCACTGCAGAGAGTACATCGCTCTCCAATACAGTTACATTGTTAATCCCATTGTTCCTGGCATTCTCACGTGCTAGCTCTACCGCCCGGCTGTTAATGTCAATCATCGTGATGTGTCCCTTGGGAGCCAGATAAGCGGCGCTAATCCCAATCGGGCCGTAACCACAACCCACATCAAGCACGGACGTTCCATTCGGAATATCCATTGTTTCGATTAATACACGGCTGCCGTAATCAATGTCTCCTTTAGAAAAGACACCGGCGTCGCTGGTAAAGCGGAGGCTTTTTCCTCTTAGAACCGTATCGATGGTGCGTCTGTCATGACGCGCATCCGGCTGCTGCGAGTAATAATGCTGCGACATATAATCCTCCCTTTCATTCTGCTCATTTCTAGCAGGTATAACTTATACAGCAACCCCCTTGAACAAGTTCAAGGGGGTTGCCAGAACCGGGAGCAGGCAGAATACCTATTCCCGGTACAAAACCATAAAGCTTATATTACTTCACTTCTACAGCTGCGCCTGCTTCTTCCAATTTTGCTTTGGTAGTGTCGGCTTCTTCTTTGCTTACTTTTTCTTTGATTGCTTTTGGTGCATTGTCTACGAGGTCTTTAGCTTCTTTCAAGCCAAGGCCTGTGATTTCGCGAACGATCTTGATAACGTTGATTTTGGAAGCGCCAGCGCTTGTCAAAATTACGTCGAATTCGGATTGTTCTTCTACTACTGCTGCTACTGCGCCACCAACAGCTACTGGAGCTGCTGCAGTTACGCCGAATTCTTCTTCGATTGCTTTAACCAGGTCGTTCAGTTCCAATACGCTCATGCCTTTAATTTCTTCCAAGATTGTTTCTTTGCTCATGATTGAACCTCCATTTTATATTAAAATTATTTTGTGGTAATGATTATGATGCAAGAAGCAAAGGCTTACGCGCTTTGTTCTTCCTTGTCAGCAACGGCTTTAACTGCAAGCGCGAAGTTGCGCATTGGAGCTTGAAGCACGCTGAGCAGCATGGACAGCAAACCTTCGCGGGAAGGAAGCTCAGCCAGTGCTTTTAGTTGGTCCGCATCAATGACACGGCCTTCTACAACGCCACCCTTAAGCTTCAGAGCGTCGTTCTTTTTAGCGAAATCATTCAGAATCTTAGCGGCTGCTACTGCGTCTGTTTCGCTGAAAGCGACCGCTGTAGGGCCAGTCAGAACAGCATCGAGATCAGTCAGTTCAGCCGCAGCTGTTGCACGACGAACCAATGTGTTCTTCAGGACTTGAAAATCCACCCCAGCTTCACGAAGCTGCTTGCGCAGTTCAGTCACTTGGGCAACGTTCAATCCGCGGTAGTCGACAACAACAGTTGATACACTGTTTTGCAGCTTGCCAGTAACGACATCAACCGCATCCTGTTTAGCTTGGATTACTTTTACATTTGCCAATTGTATACACCTCCTGAAAAATTATGTCACGGTGGTTACTTCCGAGGAATCCGCACCGTCCTACGCAGGCATTAGAAAAGCCTCCGCAGATTCACGAAGGCTTGATAAAACGATAGTGGTCAGGCACGCGCCTTACACTTCTTGTTTCTATCACAACACCTCGGTAGGGAATTAAGCCTCTCGGCACCTACTGTCTACGGTAAGCATATTCAAGTTGAAGAATGATCACCTTAAAGTTCACAACTGTTACAGATTATCAAAGATGACTCAGAGAGTCAACCTTTATTTATCTGAATGCAGCTGCATTCACACGAGCGCTTGGTCCCATAGTAGACGAAATTGCGATGCCTTTAAGGTATACACCTTTGGCAGCAGCTGGTTTCGCACGGTTCAGGGCGTCGATCAGGGATTTAAGGTTTTCGTTCAATTGCTCAGCATTAAAAGACACTTTGCCGATAGGCGCGTGAATTTGGCCTGCTTTATCGAGACGGTATTCGATTTTACCAGCTTTAATTTCTTGAACAGCTTTAGTAACATCGAAAGTAACTGTGCCGGCTTTAGGGTTAGGCATAAGACCTTTACCACCAAGAAGACGACCAAGTTTACCGACTTCACTCATCATATCAGGTGTAGCTACGCAGACGTCGAATTCAAACCAGCCCTGTTGGATCTTGTTGATCATATCCTGATCGCCTACAAAATCCGCGCCAGCAGCTTCCGCTTCTTTCGCCTTTTCACCTTTTGCAAATACAAGCACGCGTTGTGTTTTACCTGTGCCGTGTGGCAGGACAACAACACCACGAACTGCTTGGTCTTGTTTACGCGGGTCTACACCCAGACGAACTGCTGCTTCAACGGTTTCGTCGAATTTGGCAGTTGCCGCCTTTTTCACAAGCTCTACAGCTTCTGAAGGCTCGTAAGTCGCTTCGCTATTAATAAGCTTAGCAGATTCTTGGTATTTCTTACCATGTTTAGCCATGAAAATGTTCCTCCTTTGTGGTGTTAGCGGAAATTCCTCCCACATATTGCGGTCATGTAAGACCGGTTCATCGAAAACATATTAGTCTTCGATTGTGATTCCCATACTGCGGGCAGTACCTTCAACCATACGCATTGCAGCTTCGATAGATGCAGCGTTAAGGTCAGGCATTTTTGTTTCGGCGATTTCACGAACCGCTGCGCGGCCCAGTTTCGCTACTTTTTTCTTGTTTGGTTCACCGGATCCTTTTTCTACTTTCGCAGCGATGCGAAGCAGAACAGCAGCCGGAGGAGTTTTGGTGATGAAGGTAAAGGAACGGTCTTCAAACACTGTGATTTCAACCGGGATGATCAGACCAGCCTGGTCAGCAGTACGAGCGTTGAATTCCTTACAGAATGCCATGATGTTGACACCTGCTTGACCTAACGCTGGACCTACTGGAGGCGCTGGATTCGCTTTCCCTGCAGGAATCTGCAGTTTCACCATTTTAATTACTTTTTTAGCCATGAGTGACACCTCCTTGCAAAAATAGTGGTATTCGAACACTATAGAGTGTTCTCCCACAAGAAACCCTTGCGGCTGTTATATTTTCTCCACTTGAGTGAAATCCAACTCCAGCGGGGTTTCCCGTCCAAACATGTTGACATGCACTTTGATCTTGCTCTTATCAGCCAATATTTCTTCCACAGAGCCCACAAAATTCGCAAAGGGACCAACCATAATACGTACGGATTCCTTAATTTCGAAATCAATCTTCGCTTTAGGTTCAACCATGCCCATATGCTTCAGAATCTGTTCAACTTCTTCAGGAAGCAGAGCGGTAGGTTTGGACCCGGAACCTGTCGAACCAACAAATCCGGTAACGCCCGGCGTATTGCGGACTACATACCATGAATCATCAGTTTGAACCATTTCGACCAAAACATAACCAGGGTAAACTTTACGCATGACGGTTTTTTTCTTGCCGTCCTTGTTTACCAGTTCTTCTTCCATAGGAACAAGAACACGGAATATTTTGTCTTCCATGCCCATGGACTCAACGCGTTTTTCCAAATTGGCCTTGACCTTATTCTCATACCCGGAATAGGTATGAACAACATACCATCTTTTTTCCATACCAAGCCACCTGGGACCTCTCTAAATAATCCTTTCGATCACAGCGGAAATACCGATGTCCAGAACCCAGAAGTAAAGAGCGATCACTACAATTGTACCGAGAACGATCAATGTATAGTTTTTCAATTCTTTACGGCTAGGCCAGCGAACTTTTTTGAGTTCACTCCAGCTCTCAGTGAAAAAGGAAAACAAAGACTTGAAACTACGTTTCACGCCGACTACACCTCCAAAGACTATCTGGTTTCGCGATGAGGAGTTTGCTCGTTACAGAACTTGCAAAATTTCTTCATCTCCAAGCGGTCGGGGTGATTTCGCTTGTTTTTGGTTGTCGCATAGTTTCTTTGTTTGCAACTTGTACAAGCCAAAGTGATAATTACCCGCATGATGTGCACCTCCCGAAGACGTCCTTCTAATCATGAAATTAGAAGACGCAAATATTGATCCTAAAAAAAAGCCGCGAATTTAGGCCTACCTAAAACACTTTAGCATAATGTCAACCACTGTGTCAACGAAAGATTTCCCCCATCGCATTGGGTAATTTCGGGTGCTGAAGCCTGATAACGCACGTAGTCTCTGTCCTTAACTTTTCGCGCCAATCGCTGTCCATCCTGTAAGATCAGATTCCATAATTGCATGAACCCTCTTCAGATCCTCCAGGAGAATCTGCCGGTAAACCATCGCTAAAACGAAAGCATTCCTTTTTTTGGGGGAATAACTTATTCATTTCTACTTATCATTATGGGGCATTTGCATTGCGTATAAACCTACTGTCAACGGCAAAGGGCTACAATCTGTCTGTCCATTCATTAGAACACTCTCAAAACACTAAAAAAAGACTCGATGTCCGAGCCTTTCCTGTACAGTATATCATTAATTGTCACGCACTTCCAGATATCTTTCCAATTTCCGCTTCACTCTCTGCAAGGCGTTGTCTATTGACTTCACATGGCGCTTCAGATCCTCTGCAATCTCCTGATAAGAACGTCCGTCCAGATAGAGCATTAGAACCTTACGTTCCAGATCACTCAGAATCTCGGCCATCTTATCTTCCAGACCAATGAACTCTTCCTGGTTAATAATCAATTCTTCCGGATCAAGCACCTGTGTTCCGCAAATGACATCCATAAGCGTCCGATCGGAATCCTCATCGTAAATTGGCTTGTCCAATGAGACATAGGAATTGAGCGGTATATGCTTCTGGCGGGTAGCCGTCTTAATAGCGGTAATAATCTGACGGGTAATGCAGAGCTCGGCAAATGCCTTGAATGAAGAAAGTTTGTCACCTTTGAAGTCACGAATCGCCTTGTACAGGCCTATCATACCTTCCTGCACAATATCTTCACGGTCTGCCCCAATCAGAAAATACGAACGGGCTTTGGCACGGACAAAATTACGGTACTTATTGATTAAATGTTCCAATGCGCCACTGTCGCCACCACGGAAGATCTCGACAATTTCTTCATCGCTTATGAAATCATACTCGGACAGCATTATTTCCTTGAGGTCGACACTCACCAAGAATCCCCCCGGCTGCAACGCAAGACACATCGTTACTTCGCAAATATAGGATCAGTATATATTATGTTACCTTACACCGTCAACCGCAGATTGTCCAAAATCAATCTTCAATAACATTTTATGGTATTTTTCACGAAAACGCTTTAATTCCAGTTATATTACTGACGGCGCCAGTCCTCCAGCCGTTTGCGGACTTCAGGCGGAAGCTTATCTTCCAGTGAGTGCCTAGTGGAACTGATGCTCCCCGGCTCGATTGCCTTCTTAACCTGTTTCTGGTTTTCTTCAATCTCCAGACGCAGCTCACGGGCTGATATCCGCAGTGCTCCTTGTGCAAAGATAACGTGCTGCTCCACAAAGTCGCTGGTCGCCACGTAAATCTGCCGTCTGCGGTGATTAAACTCCCCGACCAACCGCTCTATGCATTCATCTGCTGTTTCTTTTTCCTTGGTGAAGAACACCTGTACTTTCCCCTGCACAAAAGATCTGCCCAATCCCGGCACACGGTAGGCATCGAATACGGCAATGACACGCAGTCCCGAGAATGCCTGATAATCAGCAAGCATATCCAGCAGCCGGTCGCGCGCTTCCTGCATTCCTGTAAGTGATAATTCGGCAAGATCAGGCCAGCCGCCAATCATATTGTAGCCATCCACAAGCAGAATATCGCGCCAGTCGGCCATAACTATCCCTGCTGTTGCCGGCGGCGCAGCACCTCATACATAATAACGCCTGCGGCAACTGAAGCGTTTAGCGAGTTAATTTTCCCGGCCATCGGAAGTTTCAGCAGCACGTCACATTTCTCCCGGATCAGGCGGCCCATTCCTTTATTCTCATTCCCTATCACCACTGCTACCGGACCTGTAAATATATCAGAAGCATAGAGATTCTGATCTGTATCCACATCGGTTCCGACTACCCATACCCCAAGCTCTTTGAGGCGGTCAATCGTCTGTCCTAGGTTGGTTACGCGTGCGACTGGAACATATTCTACTGCTCCTGCAGAGGTTTTGGATACAGTTGCCGTGATTTGCGCAGACCGACGTTTCGGAACAATAACTCCGTGCACACCCGTACAGTCGGCTGTTCGAAGAATAGATCCCAGATTGTGCGGATCTTCGATTTCATCAAGCAGAATCAGAAACGGCGGTTCTCCTTTGGCTTCTGCGGCAGCCAGAATGTCTGCAACCTCTGCATAGGCAAAAGGCGCAGCTTGTGCTACTACTCCTTGGTGCTGTACGCCAGGCGCAAGCTGGTCCAGCTTTCTTTTATCCACATGCTGAATCACAATTCCCGCTTTACGCGCTTCGGCAATAATGGGTGCTGTTAAGTGTTTTTGCGCCGTTTCAGCGATCCATATCTTATTAAGTGTACGGCCGGCACGAAGCGCCTCAAGCACTGAATGCTTGCCCGCCAATACTTCTTCTTCTGTCCTCAATTCTTCCATGTTCATGCCTCCTATTCTAAATATCTCTACCTTACGGCCTTACTTAGGCCGGTTCATCATATATTGGATGCTGCTGTCAACGAGTTCTTGGATGCGGGCTTGCTGGCCTGTGTAATACAAATGACCAATTAGGCACTCAAAGGCTGTAGCATGCCTATATTCCAGCACATCCGCATTCTTGGGAATGGTCCCGGATTTGGCATTCCGCCCCTGCCGGGCGACATCCTTCTCTTCATCCGTAAGCATCGGCTCCAGAAAGCCAAGGATTGTGCTCTGTGCTTTGGCTGAGACCAGTCCGGTCGCTGTACGGTGTAAATGATTCGGACGCAAATTCGGCAGCGAGATCAAATATTGGCGAACTGCCACTTCATAAATAGCATCTCCGGCATACGCCAGTACCAATGGAGAAAGGAGACGTGCCGGTTTGGAGGGCTCGTAGGGGAACCAGGCACTCTCCGGATTAAATGGCCCGCTCATTTACGCCGCCACCGCATTCCTTGCGGAGTATCCTCAAGCAGTATGCCCATTGCACTTAGCTCATCGCGGATCTCATCGGAACGTCCCCAATTCTTGTTCTTGCGTGCTTCGGCACGTTCAGCAATCAGTCTCTCCACTTCTTCTCCAGCAACCTCCTCCTTAATCTCCGGGGTCAGTCGCAGCACAGTGTTCATTTCGGCAAAAGCTTGCAGTAACGCCGCGAAGTCCGCAGACGGCACTTCTGAGTTCGCAAGTGTATTATTCGCAAGGCTTACCCAGTCAAAAATTGCTGTAATGGCATCTGGAGTGTTAAAGTCATCCTGCATCTTGGCATGGAAATTGCCTGTAATCGCAGCCAAACGTTCTGTGATCTGTTCGCTTGCCTGACCTTTGGCACCTTCCGGATCAAGCTCAAGGCGGTGCTTCACGTTGCTCTCCGCAAGTGCAATACGTTCAGCGCTTTTTTCAGCGGACAGCATGGATTCTTCAGTGAAATTCAGCGGATTGCGGTAATGGGTCGAGAGCATGAAATAACGGATCGTTGCCGGTTTGAAGCGCTGGCGGATATCCTTTACCAGCAGACCGTTGCCGAGCGATTTCGACATTTTTTCATCACCGATATTAATAAACCCGTTGTGCATCCAGTAGTTAGAAAGCGGCTTACCGCTTAAAGCTTCCGTCTGAGCACATTCGCACTCATGGTGCGGAAACTGGAGATCCTGTCCACCGCCATGAATATCAATAGTATCGCCAAGAAACTCACGGGCCATGGCCGAACACTCGATATGCCAACCAGGACGTCCGTCTCCCCATGGACTGTGCCAATGAATTTCTCCAGGCTTCGCTGCTTTCCAGAGGACAAAATCCTCGGGCTTTTCTTTACGTGAATCAACTTCCACCCGGATGCCGAAATGCAGCTCCTCCAGATTCTGGCGGGAAAGCTTGCCGTAATCAGTAAATTTGGCTGTACGGTAATAGACGTCACCTCCATTTTCGTAGGCGTAGCCTTTTTCTTCAAGCTCCTTAATGAACTCGATAATCAGCTCCATGCTCTGCGTAACCCGGGGGTTCATCGTCGCTGGTTTTACACTAAGTCCTGCAAGATCCTCCCAGTAGGCTTTGATAAACGTTTCCGCAACCTCTGCTACAGTAGTATTCATCTCTTCTGCCTTGCGGATCAGTTTGTCGTCTACATCCGTAAAGTTGGTAACATAATTGACTTCATACCCTATCTGTTCCAGATAGTTCCGGACGATGTCAAAAACAATCACCGGTCTGGCATTGCCTATATGCATGTAGCCGTAGACGGTTGGACCGCACACGTACATTTTAACCTTGCCTGATTCCTGTGGGACAAATTGTTCCTTACTGCGCGTCATTGTGTTATAGATTTGCAATGCCATGTTTGCTCCCAATCCTTTCTATTTGACCGCGGATTCTGTTGAATACCGGTATGCTCAGATTTCGTAATCACCGATATACTGCTGGCTCTCCAGGCGTCTCTGCTCCTGCTTCTGATGGTCCTCTGTACCCAGCTTTTCTCTGATTTCTTCGATCTCTTTCTGTAAAAAACGCAGGGAATCGACCAGGGGATCCGGCATTTTGGTGTGGTCAAGCCTGTCAGATACCCGTTCACCATTCCGTTTGACCACCCTTCCAGGGTTGCCCACCACTGTACTGTTGCTTGGCACTTCACGGAGAACAACCGAATTGGAACCGATATTGCAATTATCGCCGATCCGGAACGATCCCAATACTTTTGCACCGGAGCCGATCACAACATTATTGCCTACGGTCGGATGACGTTTCCCTTTTTCTTTACCCGTTCCCCCGAGTGTGACTCCTTGATAAATAATCACATCATCCCCGATTTCGCAGGTTTCTCCAATCACAATGCCCATTCCATGGTCAATGAATAAGCGGTTGCCAATCGTTGCCCCTGGATGAATTTCAACACCGGTCATAAATCTGCTAACTTGGGAAACGATACGTGCAAGCGTAAACCAGCGCCGTTTATAAAAAGAATGAGCTATCCGGTGTGCCCAAATAGCGTGAAGCCCGGCGTAGGTGAAGACAACCTCAAACCAGCTGCGGGCTGCGGGATCGTTGTCGAATACTGCCCGTATGTCCGACTTGACATGCTTAAACATCACGGTTCCCCTCTTCTTTGACTTCCTCGCCTCCTGTTAACAGGTACGCATAAGGAAGGTATTATCTACAGCCCACGTTCTCTTTATATACATGCATTTCAACAAAAAACGCCCCTGCAGCATAATGCTGCAGAGACGTTTAACCGCGGTCCCACTCTGCTTGGACGTTGCATGATTCACCGGATTCACCATTCTCAGCCAGTAAGTGCTTCTGTCCCTCTTGGCGTCTGTAACGGCAACGTCCCCGGCACTGTCTAATGTCCCATGAAGGAACACTCAACCGTGCAGCTCACAGGCGCATGTTCAGCGGCAGACAAATGAATAACTCCCAGCCTGCAAAGGAACAGTCCCTTGGCGGTTATTCTCTCTGGCAATTGTCTTTGTGCGCTTACTTTTCCTGATCCCAGCTATTATTGTATGCTTCTATCTTAGCTAAAAGACAACAGACTGACAAGGGGATGCCCCTCCTGTTACTTCTTCTTAGGCCCCTTTGATCTGCGACTTCAGACGATCGATGACCCGGTTACGGCCCAAAAGAACTATTGTCGCATTCAGATCACGGCCATGTGTCTGTCCGGTTAAAGCAACACGGATTGGCATAAACAGCGCCTTACCCTTATGTCCGGTTTCTTTCTGGACTTCTTTAATCAGGACGGCCATGTTGCTGGCGGTAAATTCATCTGTGGCTTCTACCTTGCTCAGGAAAGCGGACAAGACTTCAGGCACCTGGTCTTCGGCCAGAATCTGGGCAGCTTCTGTCTCGAGCTCTACATGACTGCGGAAAAACAGCTCGGACAGCTCTACGATGTTCGATGCAGAAGTCATCTGCTCCTGGTATAGAGCAACCAGACTTTCCGCCCATGCCTGCTGCTCTTCATTCAGTGCTTCCGGCAATCTTCCTGCTTTTTGCAGATGGGGAATAGCTAACGCCGCGATCCGCTTAGGATCTGCATGCTTGATATAGTGGTTATTCAAATGCGACAGCTTGTTGGTATCGAATACGGCAGGACTCTTGGATAGCCGGTTTGCATTGAAGATAGAGATCAGCTCTTCTTTGCTGAAAATCTCCTCTTCTCCCTCCGGCGACCAGCCCAGCAATGCAATAAAGTTGAACAATGCCTCTGGCAGATAGCCCAGCTGATCGTACTGCTCAATGAACTGAATAATGGATTCATTACGTTTGCTCAGCTTCTTGTGGTCATCCCCAACAATCAGGGTCATGTGTCCAAATAGCGGCGCTTCCCAGCCCAGTGCTTCATAAATCATCAATTGGCGAGGTGTATTCGAGATATGGTCTTCCCCGCGCAACACATGGGTAATCTCCATCAGATGATCATCCACTGCAACAGCGAAGTTATAGGTTGGTATTCCATCCTTCTTCACAATGACAAAGTCGCCCATCTCCTTGGAATTAAAAGAAATACTGCCCTTAACGATATCATCAAAGGTATAAGTGCGATCCTCTGGCACACGGAAGCGGATACTTGCTATACGTCCTTCTGCTTCATAAGCCTGGCGCTGATCTTCAGTCAGGTTCCGGTGTTTGCCGGAATAACGCGGAGTCTCGCCTCTAGCGGTCTGCTCTTCACGTTCAGCTTCAAGCTCTTCTTCTGTGCAGTAGCATTGGTACGCTAGTCCCCGGTCAAGCAGGTCCTGCCAGTATATGCGGTAAAGATCCAGACGTTCCGTCTGGCGGTAAGGTCCGTATTCACCGCCGACATCGACACTCTCATCCCAATCCATTCCCAGCCATTTCAAATATTTGAGCTGGCTTTCTTCCCCTTCAGCAATATTACGTTTTACGTCCGTATCTTCGATACGGATAATAAATTTGCCTCCCAGATTACGGGCAAATAAATAATTGAATAACGCCGTTCTGGCATTTCCGATATGTAAATGTCCCGTAGGGCTTGGTGCGTAACGCACCCGGACTTGATTAGCCATGTCATTCCCTCCGCTTCATAATGGTTAAAATTAGGCTGTTAACAGCCATCTCAAGATGATATCACATCTTGCAACAGACAGACAATAGATTGTGCCGCAATACCTTCTCCGCGTCCGGTAAAGCCCAGCTGTTCAGTAGTGGTTGCTTTTACATTCACCTTCGATGTCTCCGCTCCCAGTGCCTTAGCGATTACCTCGGTCATTTGCGGGATATAAGGGGCCATCTTAGGCTTTTGGGCAATAATAGTAGAATCAATGTTACCAAGTTTATAGCCGCGTTCACGGGCGAGAGCCCATACATGCTCCAACAGCTTCAGACTATCCGCATCCTTAAAGGCCGGGTCCGTATCGGGAAAATGTCTGCCGATATCGCCAAGTCCCAGGGCGCCCAGAATAGCGTCGCTCACTGCATGCAGCAATACATCCGCGTCGGAATGCCCAAGCAGTCCCTTTTCATAAGGAATCGTGACCCCGCCAATAATGCACGGCCTGCCTTCCACCAGCTGGTGTACGTCAAAACCTTGTCCTACAGCAATCATATTTGTACCTCTCCCCTGTTTCTTTGTGTAAATTCAGCGAAATCCAGATCCTCCGGTGTGGTGATCTTAATGTTTGCGTAGCTTCCCTCCACGACAGCAACCGGAATACCGCTGCGCTCCGCGAGACTCGAGTCATCGGTGCCAAGAAACCCATCACGCTCTGCCGACTCATACGCCATAATCAGCTCGGACAGACGAAAAGTCTGCGGGGTCTGAATCGCCCACAGACTTCGCCGATCCGGTGTGGACAACACTTTGCCATCCTTGTCCACCTGCTTGATCGTATCTTTTACCGGTACAGCAAGCACTGAGGCACCATTCTCCTTGGCATGCTCATAACAGGCAGTAATTTCTTGCTCCTGCACAAAGGGTCGGACACCATCATGAACCATTACCCAAGTGGTCCCCAGTTTTCTCAGTCCCAGGTGAACAGAATGCTGGCGTTCGGATCCTCCGGTTACTACAGATGACACTTTGTCGAGCTTGTAGTCCTTTATCCACTCCAGGCAGCGTTCCACATCCTCTTGGCCCGTAACCAGTACAATCTCAGAGATAAGCGGATGCTGCTGAAATATCTCCAGGGTATGAACGATAATCGGTTTCCCCTGCAGCAGCAAATATTGCTTGCTCTCCGCAGTCCCCATTCTTGTTCCTTTGCCCGCTGCTACGATCACGACACCTACACTGTTTGACATTCTGCCCTACTCCTGTCTTTCACGTATACTCCCATCATAACGTGTTTAGCGGGCATTTCCAACCCATTAGCCAAGCTTTCAGCGTTCCAAAACCGTTTATTGCGCTTTCTCCATCAGTTTCGGCTTGGCAAAGATCATGCGTCCCGCCGAAGTCTGCAGCACGCTGGTTACCAGAACTTCCATGGTTGTACCGATGTATTCACGTCCGCCCTCGACCACAATCATCGTTCCGTCATCGAGATAGGCAACGCCTTGTCCATGCTCTTTGCCATCTTTAATAACCTGGACAATGATTTCTTCACCAGGCAGCACCACCGGCTTTACCGCATTGGCCAAATCGTTAATGTTGAGAACTGACACTCCCTGCAGTTCACACACCTTATTAAGATTAAAGTCATTGGTTACCACCTTACCCCGCAGCACCTTAGCCAGTTTAACCAGCTTGCTGTCCACTTCAGAGATTTCTTCGAAATCACCTTCGTAGATCAGCACTTTTACATCCAGCTCTTTTTGGATTTTGTTGAGGATATCGAGTCCGCGCCGGCCGCGGTTGCGTTTCAGCAGATCTGATGAATCGGCGATATGCTGCAGCTCCTCCAGAACGAATTCTGGAATTACAATGGTACCCTCAATGAACCCCGTTTTGCAGATATCTGCGATCCGTCCGTCAATAATGACACTTGTATCCAGAATCTTATGCTCTTCCAAACCGCGTCCTTCCGGCTCCGGAGCCTGCCCCCAGCGTCCGGTTGTCCATAGAGAAGCCAACTCTTCTTTCTTTTCCAATCCAATCCGTAGACCCAGGTATCCAAACGTAAGCGTTGCAGCGACCTGCAGCAGCTCTCCTGCCTTTCCAAGCCAATCCATGGTTGGATATAGCAACAGGGACAAGAGAAGGCCTCCCGTAAGCCCAGCAGCGCCTGAAGCCAATTCGTTCATAGGGATGCGCGAACAATACAGTACCGCCTCCCGCAGTTTTGAACCTCCCCATTCCGCGCACAAAGTCCCCGCAAACAAAAAAATAATGGCTCCCAGCACCGCAAACAAAAGGCTTCCTTGCACAGGCAAGCTATCACCCAGTTTTCCCATTCCCTCCGGGAATCCTCTTTCTGCCGCATGGTATAGCGTATAACCTGACCAAGCTCCGCATAGGGCGGCAAGCATCAAAATCATTTTTTTCCACATTACCTCAGGCACCTCCTTTTATTCATCCTAAAATGATCTATACCTCTCCAGTATGTTCCAATTTTCAGGACGGTAATCCGGGGGAGCTTTATTTTTTCTGACACTGAATATATTCGTTGCTGTAAAGACAAACGGAAACTTCTATTACTGGTTGAAAACGGGGGAAGGACTGACATATAATGAACTCAATTACGAACCCAGGGGTGAATGGAAAATGAGCGCACCAAGTTTACAGGCCTTCCAGGATCAAGTCTCCGAACTGCTGCTCCGTCACCGTAGTCTTCTGGATGTAATGTCCAAGAATGGGCAGAGCAGCGCTTCCGTCAATCGTGCCGTCGTCAAAGCCATTACGGAATGCGGCTGTATTCAGCTGCACGCCAAGAAACAGATATTCGAACCTGGCTTAGGGCTTGAACAAGCCAAAGAACTCGCAGGAACTCATCTTGAAGGCGAGCTGTGCGAGAACTGCCGTGAGGTGGTTGCCTCCGAGCTGGGCCGTGAGCTGTTCTATATGTCTGCACTCTGCAATTTGCTTAACATTAATATGGACGAGGTTGTAGAAAAAGAGTCACAGAAATGTGCTACGCTTGGTTTGTTTAACTTTTCCTGAATAGCTTGTTGCGCTCGTTCCCTTCGCCAGTTCGGCAAAAAAAGGCTTCGCCATCCACTGTTCACAGGGAATGGCAAAGCCTCTTTTATTTTGAGCATCAGACATGCAGCAGCGAATCATCCATTTTTGGAGTGATATATTTTGTCTTCTGTGCGTCGTCTGCGGCGGTGGCGGCGACGAGCCGTCAACCGGTCGATATTTTGCTTAAACCCATACAACGCATATGATGCAAGAAGTACAAAGATCAGCTTGGCAATTTGCTCAGGAAAAATAACGGCAACTGCAACAGCTATAACAATCACAACAGGGGCACCTACAACTGCTTTTTTGGGCAGGCCCACTTTTTTAAAATTCGGATATTTAACCGTACTGACCATGAGGTAGGACAACAGCAGTGTAGCCACAATCATAAATGGAGCCGATACATCTTTATGAAAAAGCGCCAGTGTAGCCAGCACCCCGCCCGCAGCCGGAATCGGCAATCCTACAAAATATCCGGGGATACCCGGGCGGACATTAAAACGGGCCAAACGAAGCGCACCGAATACCGGGAAAATCGCCGTTACGGTCCAGCCTAATGCAGAATTCAGATCCTGAAGGCTAGTAATGTACATGATCAGCGCTGGTGCCACTCCAAAGGAAACAACATCGGATAAGGAGTCCAGCTCCTTGCCGAATTCACTCTCACATTTCAGCGCCCGTGCAACACGCCCATCCAGCCCGTCTAACAGCATAGCGATAATCACCATGATAGCGGCCATGCTCAGTTTACCGTCAAACGCCATCATGATACCAAACATTCCAAGCATTAAGTTACCAATGGTAAACAAACTTGGAATTGATTTTTGTATCATTTCTTCACCTCTATTATCTTACTATTGAGCAAACAACGTCTCCAATATTACGTGATTGTATGTTATTTACATTTGCCTGTCAATAAGAACTTGCTTCTGTAGCCGCTTGAGTCCGTCCTGAATATTGCGGGCACGCACTTCTCCGATACCATCCACTTCATCCAGTTCTGCAATACTTGCCGTCATCAGGTTAGGCAGCATTTCAAATCTTTCCACCAAATTGTGTATGATCACATTAGGCAGTCTTGGAATTTTATTCAGCAAGCGGTAGCCGCGCGGCGTTACTACTTCCTCCGAAGCAATCGCCGTAGACGAATACCCCAGCAGGCGGGCAATGTGATTGTCGTCCATCAGATCATCGTCGCTGGTGCGTTTGAGTCCGGCAATAATTTCGCGGATTTTGTCCTCCTGTTCCTCCCTTGCATAGTCTCTGTACAGAAGCCATGCTTCTTCCTCTGTATTTCCAACCAGTTCTTCCATTTGCATGCTGATCAGGCGTCCTTCATTGCCGAGCTCGTTGATATAGCGTTTGATTTCCATCTTGATCCGAAGCACCATTTCCACGCGCTGGATAACTCCAACCACCTCTGCAATGGTGACGATCCCTTCATACTCGGAAGCAGACAGATTTGTCAAACTCTGTGTAAGCACTGCTCTGTACTTCTCCAGGGTTTGGATCGCCTGATTGGCCTTGGCCAGGATGGACCCGATTTCTTTGAGGGCATAACGGATAGAGCCTTGATACAGCGTGATAATATTGCGGCGCTGAGAAATGGAAACCACCAGCTTACCGGTTTGCTTGGCCACACGTTCCGCTGTGCGGTGCCGGATACCTGTCTCGATAGAGGAGATGGAGGAGTCTGGAATCAACTGCGTATTGGCATACAGAATCCGTTTCAAATCCTCGCTCAAAATAATCGCACCGTCCATTTTGGCCAGCTCATACAAGTAATTGGGTGAAAAATCACAATTGATGGAAAAGCCGCCATCGACAACTTCCATCACTTCTGGGCTATATCCAACAACAATGAGCGCTCCTGTCTTTGCCCGCAGCACATTCTCCAGACCTTCCCGGAAAGGTGTCCCAGGCGCAGCCATTCTGAGCAGATCATTCATATTCTCTATTTCCTTTGTCATTCTGTGCCCCCTAATCTAACGCGACCGCTAGTGCATCTGCAACGGTGCTGACGCCAATAATCTGGATATCTTGCGGATGCTTCCAGCCTTTCATGCTTTTCTCGGGCATAATGACTCTCCGGAACCCAAGCTTGGCTGCCTCCTTCACACGTGTTTCTGCACGTGAGACCCCTCTCACTTCTCCCGTAAGTCCAACTTCACCAAAAAATACATCATAAGGCTTTGTTGAAATATCACGGAAGCTGGAGGCAATACTAATGGCAACTGCCAAATCAATAGCCGGCTCATCCAATTTTACCCCGCCAGCCACATTCAAGTAAGCATCCTGGTTCTGGAGAAACATCCCCATCCGCTTCTCCAGCACTGCAATGATCAGAGCCATCCGTTGATGGTCCATGCCTGTGCACATCCGCCGTGGTGAAGGGAAATGGGTAGCCGCCACAAGCGCCTGAAGCTCCACAAGCACAGGCCGGGTTCCTTCCATACTGGCTACAACTGTTGAGCCAGCTACTCCAAGCGGGCGCTCCGACAAGAAAAGCTCAGAAGGATTCTCCACTTCAGTAAGCCCGATTTCCCCCATCTCAAAAATCCCGATCTCATTTGTGGATCCAAAGCGGTTCTTGACTGCACGCAACAAACGGTACGTATGATGCCGCTCCCCTTCAAAATAGAGAACGCAGTCAACCATATGCTCCAGCATGCGGGGACCTGCGATTGCTCCTTCTTTCGTTACATGTCCTACAAGGACCGTGGCAATTCCGCGAATTTTGGCGATCCGCATGAATCTTGTCGTACATTCCCGTACCTGGGTCACACTGCCGGGTGCACTTGTCACCTCTGGCATAAATACGGTCTGAATGGAGTCAATTACAAGGAATTGGGGCTGAATCTGCTCAATAGCTTCTTCAATGCTCTCCATATTTGTCTCACACAGCACATAAAGCTCTGCTGACAGCGCCCCGAGGCGATCCGCACGAAGCTTCGTCTGACGTACAGATTCTTCTCCCGAAATATAAAGCACCCGCAATCCCTGCGTTGTCAACGCATGTGAGGTCTGCAGCAGGAGCGTCGATTTACCAATCCCCGGGTCTCCACCTACCAGTACCAGCGAACCGGGAACAATTCCTCCACCCAGCACTCGGTTAAGTTCTCCTATGCCTGTCAGGATACGAGGCTCTTTGTCACTTTCTATATTTATGATCGATTGCGCCTTTTCTTTACTCTGAAAAATCGGTGCATTCATGCCTTGTGTTTTGACTACGGTTTCCGTCTCTTCCACCATAGAGTTCCAAGCCTGGCAGCCGGGACATTTACCGAACCACTTTGGTGATTCGTAGCCGCATTCGGTGCAGAAAAATTTAGTTTTTGGTTTAGCCATGTGCGCTCCTATTCATCCGAACTTGCTAAAATTGCGGGTAATTTTCGCTTACTCAAAGTTTACCATTTCTGCACAGTGAACGGAAGGTCACTTAAGATCTACTTTTGGATCCGCTTTACACAAAAACAAAGCCCCCACTTCTCCATACGGAGAATCGGAAGCTTTGTTTCAATACTTAAGGTTATTCTTTTCCAACCTCATCTTCTTGTGTAACAGCAATCGGAGCTTCCACTTTGGTTACTACAAGTTCACCATTAACTTCATCAATGTTAAGGGAATCTCCTTTTTGAATGTTGCCTTTCAGCAGCTCCTCGGAGAGACGATCTTCGATGTGCTTCTGGATCGCCCGGCGCAGCGGACGCGCACCAAAGGCTGGATCATATCCCTCTTTGGCCAAAAAGGCTTTAGCCCCATCTGTGAGCACAAAGTCCACATCATACTCACGCAGCCGTTTGCGTAATTCTTCGGACATAAGTGTAACAATTTCGGCAATATGCTTTTCGTCCAGGGAGTGGAAGACGATAATTTCGTCAATACGGTTCAGGAACTCTGGGCGGAAGCTCTTCTTCAGCTCCTCCATGACTTTACCCTTCATGTTGCTGTAATCCGCCCCGGCATCTTGTACCGCGGTGAAGCCAAGCGTCGAATTCTTCTTGATCGCCTGTGCCCCTACGTTAGAAGTCAGAATGATCAGGGTATTACGGAAATCAACCACACGGCCTTTGGAATCGGTCAGACGACCATCTTCCAGCACCTGCAGCAGAATGTTGAATACTTCCGGATGAGCCTTCTCAATTTCGTCCAGGAGTACAACAGAATATGGCTTGCGGCGAACCTTTTCGGTTAATTGCCCGCCTTCTTCATAGCCCACGTACCCTGGAGGAGCTCCGACCAAACGGGAAGTGGAATGTTTCTCCATGTACTCTGACATATCGATACGGATGACCGCATTCTCATCACCGAACATAGCTTCAGCAAGTGCACGAGCCAGCTCCGTTTTACCAACACCAGTTGGTCCGAGGAAGATGAACGAGCCCATTGGACGTTTAGGGTCCTTGAGGCCTGCACGTGCCCGGCGGAGTGCCCGGCTTACTGCCTTCACGGCTTCATCCTGACCAATGACCCGTTCATGGAGCAGAGCTTCCATGTTAAGCAGACGGTCTGTTTCCTCTTCCTTCAGCTTGCTTACAGGGATTCCTGTCCAGCTGGCTACCACCTGAGCGATATCCTCTGGTGTAACCTGAGAATCAGTACGGCCCTGTTTTTCTTTCCACTGGTTCTTGGTGGTATCCAGTTCTTCGCGAATTTTTTGTTCGGTATCACGCAGTGCAGCCGCCTTTTCAAACTCTTGGCTTTGTACTGCGGAATCCTTCTCCTTGCGGATATCATCCAGACGCATTTCGAGCTCTTTCAAATTTGGCGGGATCGTGTACGAGTTAAGTCGTACCTTGGAGCCTGCTTCATCAATAAGGTCGATTGCCTTATCCGGCAGGAAACGGTCCGGAATATAACGATCGGACAGCTTCACAGCTTCCACGATTGCTTCATCTGTGATCTTCACCCGGTGATGGGCCTCGTAGCGGTCACGGAGACCGTATAGAATCTGGACAGCTTCTTCCGGAGACGGCTGATCCACTGTTATAGGCTGGAACCGGCGCTCAAGAGCCGCGTCCTTCTCAATATATTTGCGGTATTCGTCCAGGGTAGTTGCACCAATGCATTGCAGTTCCCCACGGGCAAGAGCAGGCTTCAGGATGTTGGAAGCATCTATCGCACCTTCTGCACCGCCAGCTCCGATCAGGGTATGCAACTCATCGATAAAGAGCACGATGTTACCTGCTTGACGAATCTCATCCATAATCTTTTTGAGGCGGTCCTCGAACTCACCGCGGTATTTCGTACCGGCAACCACTGAACCCATGTCCAAAGTCATTACGCGCTTGTCGCGCAACGTTTCTGGAATTTCATTATTGATGATCTTTTGTGCCAAGCCTTCAGCAATCGCTGTTTTACCTACCCCTGGTTCACCGATCAGGACCGGATTATTCTTGGTGCGGCGGCTAAGCACTTGTATTACGCGCTCTATTTCTTTACTGCGGCCAATGACCGGATCCAGATTGCCGTCTTTGGCATAAGCAGTCAGGTCGCGGGCCAGACCATCCAGCGTAGGCGTGCTGACATTGGCTGGAGCACCGCTGTGACTCGAAGTAGCTTCACTGCTGCCCAGAAGCTGCAGGACCTGCTGACGGGCCTTATTCAGGCTGATTCCAAGGTTATTCAGTACACGGGCAGCAACACCCTCGCCTTCACGAATCAGTCCAAGCAGAATATGCTCTGTTCCTACATAAGTGTGGCCCAGCTTACGAGCTTCATCCATCGACAGCTCGATAACCTTTTTGGCACGAGGAGTATAAGCAATGTTTGTAGGCTGTTCTTGTCCCCGGCCGATCAGTGTTTCCACTTCGTCCTGAATTTTCTCAAGACCCAGACCCAATCCGATTAAAGCCTTAGCGGCAATGCCGTCACCCTCACGAATCAGACCGAGCAAAATATGTTCTGTCCCAATGTTGTTATGTCCCAAACGAACGGCTTCTTCCTGCGCCAGCGCCAGCACCTTTTGTGCGCGTTCCGTAAATCTTCCAAACATCATATCCCCTGCACCTCCACGGATAATAAATATCTATAATTAATGTTGTGATCCCAGTGTCTCCCGGAGCAGCTTCGCCCGGTACATATCGCGTTCGGTGGCCGAAAGCTCGTCGCCGAACATTTTTTGCAGAAAACCCGGCTGTGTCTTCACATTAAGCTCATTGAGGACTGAAATCGATGGTCCTTCCAGTATCCCTAGATCTACTCCGAGCCTCAGATCGGATAGCCGTTGGGCAGACTCTTTGAGTTCCATCACCGCTGCATACGACAAAATCCCGTAAGAACGTTTGATTCTGTCTGTAATCCTCAAGGCGGAATCCACCAGCAGACGTTCCCGCGCGTTACGTTCATGCTCAATAATCTGTGTAACTACGCTGTGAAGGTTCTCGATAATTTCACTTTCAGTCTGGCCTAGCGTGATCTGGTTGGAGATCTGAAAGATATTTCCTACTGCCTCGCTGCCTTCTCCATAAATCCCTCTTACCGTAAGCCCTACCTGATTCACAGCGGATAAAATCCGGTTGATCTGATGGGTCATAACAAGTGCAGGCAAGTGGACCATAACCGATGCGCGAAGCCCTGTACCCACATTCGTAGGACAACTGGTCAAATATCCTCTTCGATCATCAAAGGCATAATTGACCGAGCTTTCAAAAATATCATCAATAGCTGTCGCCCTTAGCCAAGCTTCTCTGACCTGCAGACCGGGGAACAGGCACTGAATGCGCAAATGGTCCTCTTCATTGATCATAATGCTAACCGATTCATCTTCATTCAGGATGACTGCACCACCCCGTGCCTCATTGGCGAGGTTAGGGCTGATGAGATGCTTTTCCACGAGCACCTTTTTGTCCAGTTCATCAAGCTCATCCAGCTTCAGGAGTTGAAAGTTACCGAAATCGGCAGTTGCTTCTCCCTGAAAAACAGGAGCGAGCTGTTCCAGCACCTCTTCCGACTGCTCCGCCGAAGCCAGCAAAGGGAAGGGTAAATGCTCCAGATTACGGGCAATCCGCATCCGGCTGCTAATGACAATCTCGGAATGGCTGCCACCGCAACGCATCCAGTCACTAAGGGCTTGTTCGGTAAACCGGAGACTTGACATGGCTTATCCCCCCTATATATCAAAGACTTTACTCTTGTGGCATTTCTTTTTCAAGCCTACGGATCTGATCCCTCAGCTCAGCTGCATTTTCAAACTCTTCCTGCGCAATACTTTGCTGCAATTCCTGCTTCAGCTCGTCAATCTGGCGTTTGCACATGATCTTTGCTCCGGCACGTTTGGGCAACTTACCCACATGGGCGGTGCTGCCATGAACCCGTCTGAAGAGCGGATCCAGCGTACTGTCAAAATATTTATAGCAGGAGCTGCAGCCAAAACGTCCAAGCTTGCTGAACTGGGAGTATGTCATTCCGCAATTCTCACATTGCAGGCTTTGTGCGGTCTGAGCGGCTGCATTTTTCTCTTTGCCGGCTCCTTCCAGATCCAGTAGACCTGAGAGCAGACTATGAATGGAGAATCCTCCCGAAGTTCCAGGAATCAGCTCACCCTTCTCACGTGCACAGCTTTCACAAATATGAAACTCCGTCTTCTCTCCATTCACAATCTTTGTGAAATGAAGTGTCGCCGGTTTGACCCCGCATTCCTGGCAAAGCATAAGCGGTGTCCCTCCTTAAGATTGACCATTATTTGCCCAATAAAGAGATTAGCATAGCCTTCATTAGCTTGGCACGAATCTCATCCCGGTACGGCAGATTAACCGTCAGGCATTCCCGGGAAACAGCAGCGCGCAATAGGCACGCTTCACGCTTGGTTAGAAACCGGGCCTCCTCCAGCTGATAAATCAGCCCTTCGGCGGAATTTTGATCGATATCTTTTCCTATTGTAGAATTGAGATGGGCGTAAAGTGCGACATTCTGGGGCAACTCAAAACGCTGAATCCGGATGTACCCCCCACCGCCACGTTTGCTCTCAACTACATAGCCCTTTTCCAAAGTAAAGCGTGTACTAATGACATAATTGATCTGAGACGGCACACACGAGAACTGGTCCGCCAGGTCATTGCGCTGAATTTCCACCGTACCTTCGGGACTTTCA
The DNA here is from genome assembly GCF_056121505.1 of Paenibacillus sp. LS-5. NCBI lineage: Bacteria > Bacillati > Bacillota > Bacilli > Caryophanales > Paenibacillaceae > Paenibacillus > Paenibacillus sp. LS-5. The sequence goes on from NZ_JBWAVA010000024.1 coordinate 63,518, forward strand.
TGCAAAATATTCTTCAGATATTGTTCGATAATATCAGAGATATTACGCATCATCCATCCTCCAGTATTCAAAGCTTATAGTGCAACTGAGTGCGCATTCCGTCCGGCAATGATCTCTAAAGAACTTAACCCACGGGCAGAGGCCCGAATCGAAACCACATCCCGGAGATACACCAAAAAAGCCATTAATGAAGAGCCGGCCACCAGTGTCTCCACTTCCTTCAATACATTGAAATCGAGCTTCGTTGACTTTGACTTTCTTTGACTTTTTTCATATTATAACACATTCTCACTGAATTCCAAGTGGTTGCTTATATTTTTTACGATTTAGGGTGATTGTATTCTGACCTTTGTGAATAAATCCAGCGTTTTGCTAGAGGTTACCATTGAACCTTTTTATTAAAAAAGGCCCTCCAAGCTTCGTTAGGAAGCAAGGAGAGCTCTAATTACAGGATTAGAAAAAATCAAATAATGCTGTTTTCCCCTCCGGGATAATCCTTTCCAGCCAGGCCAATTCCGCTGAGTCAGCTGTTAATTGCCCATATCTGGCCAGTTCTCCCGGCCGCTTGTACCCTAGAAGCAGTACAGTCAGCGTGCCAATAGTACAACTCATATCGGCCGAGGCTTTTTCCCCTTCAAGACGGTTTAGTGTTGCTGTTCCCTCCTCAGTTACACTCCATAACCACAATCCATCATTCCACGGAGCATGTTCATCATCAATATAGAGGGTTCTACTCTCAAGGCGGTTTAAGGCCTGAAAGGTGAAGTTCTCTACAAACGCCTGTGCGTTCACAATCCGTGCCATGAAATATGGATAATTCTCCTGTGGAATGCGCGGATCCGGAAGTAAATACGGAAGAATATCGTCGGCAGGCACCAGCTTGAGCGAAGCTCCCGTTATCATCGAATCATGGTTGGCAAAAAATGTCCACAAGCCCTGACGCGCTGCTTCGTTCAAGAATATAAATTCATCAATGACCAGCTCATTATTTGTTACTTTGTACAGTGCATATCCTTCCGGATCACCAAGCTTGGAGTAAAAAACACAGTGATGTGTCTGGTCATCCAATACACTCCGCTTCCACCAGTCCGCATCACGCTGCAGAGTTCCATTATACTCAGCGGCAAAGCTGCTATACAGTCTCTCCAATGTTTCAAGCCCCGCTGAGTCACGCTTTACAGTCCCCTGAATTTCAGTTTTCTTTGGAAATTTGTTCACAGGTATGGAATATTTTTTATATTCGCAATAGACCTCCCAGCCAAACTTACGGTAAAAAGGAATTAAAAACGGATGCAAAAAGGATAATGTCTGACCCGCTTCGTTCATCGTTTGCAGAGTATGAGATAGAAGCTTAGCTACAAGTCCCTGTCTGCGGTTCTCCGGCCATGTAGAAACTCCGGCGATTCCACCCATGGGAACAGCTCTGCCTTGTATATAGACCTGAAGCGGAAGTAATGTCAGCTGTGCTCCAAGCACTTCATCTTCGAAGACACCCCATACTCTTTCCGGCTTGAATTGCAGCTTCGCATCAGCCCGGTCTTCACCCGTAACCTTATATTTAAAAGCATATTCGGACAAGCTTAGACTTGCTTCAAATTCCTCGGGTTTCAATTGCCTGATTTCCATTTCCGCTCACCTCACCATTGTTAATAATACGCTTTATATGAGTATAACAAGCAAAAGACTCTGGTGCTAACCCACTCTCAAAAAATACCTCCGCTAAAAGTTATCCACAGAAAAATACTGAAACAAATCATTTTGTTTGAATTAATTGTTACAAAAAATAGTTATCCACTATTTTCATATACTTGTCCACATAATCCACTTTTTATCCACAAAAACCGTGGATTAATCGGTTTTCTCTTGACTCATCTATATAATTATGTATTCCGCAACACAAAGGATGGATGTAATGCGCCTTGTACTTGTATCCACATGTGTGCAATTTTTCTGAACTTACAGAAAATTATCCACAGCTTTTCCACAACCGTGCACAACGCAAAAAAGCCACTGTCAATTGCTCAACAGTGGTTTTGTCTGCTTGGCGGCGTCCTACTCTCCCAGGACCCTTCGGTCCAAGTACCATCGGCGCTGGAGGGCTTAACGGTCGTGTTC
>NZ_JBWAVA010000025.1:0-61521 GCF_056121505.1 Paenibacillus sp. LS-5
TCATGTCCGACCGATGAATGCAAGCTCTTTTTTTCAACTTCATTTCGAGCTCGGCGTTACTATTTCTTGGCCGGAATGAGAATATACCATGTACAGGTTTTGATTGCAAGCTTTATTTCAAAAAAATGATTCCGAGGCAGAATGCTTACTCGCATCCCACTTCGGAATCAGGATTAATTATCTCAATCAGTTATTCTGTACGTTACGCATATGCGGGAACAACAGCACATCACGGATCGATGCAGCATTGGTGAGCAACATAATCAGCCTGTCCACACCAATTCCAAGTCCGCCTGTAGGCGGCATGCCGTACTCAAGAGCACGGATGAAATCATCATCCATTTCATGAGCTTCATCATTACCTTTTTCTTTTTCCTGAATCTGTGCTTCAAAGCGCTGACGCTGGTCGATAGGGTCATTCAGCTCGCTGAATGCATTCGCATGCTCCCGGGCCACGATAAACAGCTCAAAACGGTCGGTAAAGCGCGGGTCTTGATCGTTCTTTTTGGCGAGTGGAGAGATCTCAACCGGATGGCCTGTAACAAAGGTCGGCTGAATCAGTGTTTCTTCTACAAATTGCTCAAAGAAGGCATTTAGGATATGGCCAAAAGTCATGTGCTTTTCAACTGGCACACGGTGCTCCTTCGCCAGACGCTGTGCTTCCTCATCCGACATATGAACGCCAAAGTCGACACCTGTCACTTCTTTAACAGCATCCACCATGGTCACACGGCGCCACTGCGGCGTCAGATCTACTTCCTGGCCTTGATAATTAATCTTTTGGGTACCCAACACTTCCTGGGCGATATGAGCGATCATGCTCTCGGTTAAGTGCATAATGTCTTTGTAGTCCGCATAAGCTTCGTACAGCTCGATCATTGTAAATTCCGGGTTGTGGCGCGTTGAAATCCCTTCGTTCCGGTACACGCGGCCGATTTCGTATACTTTTTCCAAACCGCCTACGATTAGACGCTTCAGATGCAGTTCAATGGCAATACGCATATACAGCTGCATATCGAGTGTATTGTGGTGAGTGATGAACGGACGGGCCGCAGCTCCGCCGGCGATGGCATGCAGCGTTGGAGTTTCTACCTCCAGATAACCAAGCGAATCCAAGTAACGGCGCATCGACTGGATGATCCGTGAACGGGTAATGAATGTCTGCTGAACTTCAGGATTGATAATCAGATCCACATAACGCTGGCGGTAACGCAGCTCCACATCTTTCAGACCATGATATTTCTCGGGAAGCGGAAGAAGCGATTTGGATAGTACCTCAAGGTTATGCACTTTAATAGAGGTTTCTCCGGTTCTGGTTTTGAATACAGTTCCGCGGACGCCAATGATGTCACCCAAATCGAGAACATTAAAAGCCGCATATTGTGCTTCAGAAATACTATCCTGACGGACATAGATTTGAATCTTGCCGCTAAGATCCTGGATGTGGGCGAAGCTGGCTTTACCCATTACACGCTTGGCCATAATACGGCCGGCAATACTGACTTCCAGGTTGAGCTCGTCCAGCTCCTCTTTGGTTTGTCCATCATACTTGGACATAATATCTCCGGCACCTGTCGTACGCTCATACTTTTTGCCAAACGGATCGATACCCAGTGCACGAAGCTCGTCCAGTTTGCCGCGGCGGATCGTCAGCAGTTCGCTTAGTTCTTTTTCCGTATTCTCAGCAGTATTCATTTCCTCGGTCATGTCTTTCATCCTCTCTTACTCACTCTGTCATATACACAAGAAGAAACGGCTCCATCCCTATGCAAGAGACAGTCCGTTCCCGTACAAATAGAAGCTGTATGCGCTGCAGAAAAATCAGGGAAATTTATAAGATTACATATATAAATTCTTATCTTTTGAAAAAAGCTTCCCTAAGGAAGCTTTCTTGACGTTTCCCTTATTGGTACCTATTACTTCATTCTAATATCAAGAATTTTATATTGAATGACTCCAGCAGGAACACTAACATCTACAACAGTACCAATCTTCTTACCGATAATGGCCCGGCCTACCGGACTTTCATTGGAGATCTTATTATTCAGCGGATCAGATTCGGCGGTGCCGACAATCAAATACTCCATGACGTCGCCATATTCCAAATCCTCAACGCTAACAGTAACCCCAATGCTTACCACATCGGTAACGATTTCGTCGCTGTTGATGATGCGCGCATTACGGAGCATTTTTTCCAAAGTAATAATACGTCCTTCAATGAAAGCCTGCTCGTTCTTGGCATCCTCATACTCCGAGTTCTCACTGATATCTCCGTAGCCGATCGCTACTTTTATCCGTTCAGCTACCTCGCGGCGTTTTACGGATTTGAGGGTCTCCAATTCTTCTTCCAGACGCTTAAGTCCGTCCGGTGTAAGGATGACTTCTTTATCGCTCATCTCAACCGATTCTCCTGTCGTATACATTTATTGAAAACACCATACTATATGCGAATCTGGAGGGATCAGAACCCTCCTTCTGCAATGCCACTGCTGTAACGGCGATTTTATACTGTGAAATTATATTGGAACCGCTACAAAATGTCAATGACGCCCCATATAATGTTCGAGTGTTAACCAATAGGCGGGAAATATAGGGGGGATTGATGTCCTGAAAAACCCTTATTCCCTCCAAAAAGACAGGAGCTGATGCAATTAAACCGCTGAAAGTGAGAACTTCAAGCCTTCCTGCTCCTCTTCATCCTTAAGCTGCATGACAAATTCATTCAAAATCCGCACCATTTCATCACGTTTGGTTTCTTCCATAATGACGTCCTTTACACGGGCTGCCGCCTTCATCCCCTTCAAGTACCAGGCCAGATGCTTGCGCATTTCCCGGACCGCCACCGCCTCACCTTTCAGACTGATCAGACGGTCCATATGAAGAATAGCCACCTTAATCTTTTCTTCTGCTCCGGGTTCGGGTATAAGTTCGCCTGTGCTCAGGTATTGGATGGTACGGTACAGCATCCACGGATTGCCTAAAGCTCCGCGTCCAATCATTACTCCGTCGCAGCCAGTCTGATCCAGCATAGCCCGCGCATCCTCAGGTGTATTCACATCACCGTTACCGATCACTGGAATGGATACTGCCTCTTTAGCCATACGGATGTACTTCCAATCGGCATTCCCTGTATAATGCTGCTCACGAGTCCGGCCATGAACACTTACCGCCTGACCTCCGGCACGTTCAACAGCACGCGCATTCTCTTCCACAAAAATATGTTCACTGTCCCAGCCAATGCGCATTTTTACGGTCACAGGCTTATCCACGGCGTCAACGACCGCAGACACCATTTCGTAGATTTTGTCAGGATTCAAAAGCCAGCGTGCTCCCGCATCACACTTGGTCACTTTGGGTACTGGGCAGCCCATATTAATATCGATAATATCGGCATTTGTCTCTTTATCAACGACCTTCGCCGCTTCCACCAGAGATTCCCGGTCACCGCCGACAATTTGCAGACTCAGCGGTTTCTCCCGCTCATCCACGAACAGCATCTCCCGGGTGCGCCGGTTGCCGTGCAAAATCGCCTTGTCACTTACCATTTCGGCACAGACGAGGCCGGTCCCGAATTCTTTTGCAATCAATCGAAATGCCGGATTACACACACCTGCCATAGGTGCCAGTACGACCTGGTTCTTCATTTCTATGCCGCCAATCTTTAGCATGTTTCTTCACTTCCTTGATTGGATTTGTTGGAATCTATAATAACGTCCCTTAGGTAGAGGGATTGGCTAATTCATCGACAGCCACTCCAAGAAAATCCGCAATTTTATTTAAAATTTGATCTTCCAAACGTCTATTGCCCCGCTCCACTGCACCCAGTACAGCCAATGATATTCCGACAGAGTCCGCAAGCTCCTGCTGGGTATAACCCTTCAGCTTTCGGAATGCTCTGACCCTCCGTCCCATACGTTTGTTGTCCACAAGCGAATTCCTTCCCTTCTATCTATGTCTTGTAGCGCTGCTGTAATGAACTGCCGAAGTCCGGAAGACTCTTCATTGTTCGGGACGACATCACTCAGTGGAATAAGCACAAACGCCCGCTCATGCATCCGCGGATGCGGCAGTGTTAATTCGGGTGTATCCAGGTGCTGATTCTCCACCCATAACAAATCCAAGTCTACTGTTCTCGGCCCATAGCGAACATCCCGGACACGGCCCAGTTGACTTTCGATTCTAAGCATCGCCTGGAGCAGCAGCCCGGGAGCAAGCGTGGTACGAAGAGCCGCAGCCATGTTAAGAAACTGCGGTTGGTCCAAGTAACCGACAGGCTCCGTCTCGTATACACTTGAACACCGGACCACTTCAATCTGATCATGCTGGTTCAGTCTTTGCAGTGCCGCCTTCAGGGTTCCCTCACGGTCGCCCAAATTAGCCCCTAAAGCAATATAAGCCTCTGATGCCTCAGAGGTAGAATGTATAGTCATTACCGAGTTCTCACTTTCTGGTCCTATGCAGTTCTACGGTCACTCCCTGAAAGTGAATGTCGAACGGCGGATGCGGTTTTGTCACCTTCACCGTAACTGCATTGATAACAGTATAAGTGTCCAGTACTGAGGATGCAATATGTTCAGCCAGAGCTTCAATCAGTTTAAATGACTTTGTTTCGACAATTTTTTTGACAAGGAAATGCACTTCGGCATAATTGACGGTCAGCGTGAGATCATCACTAAGACCAGCGTCATGCAGATCAAGCTCCAGCTCCAGATCAATATAAAATCGCTGGCCCAGCTTGCGCTCCTCTTCAAACACTCCATGATAGCCATAGTATTCCATGCGGTGCAGCGTCATTTTATCCATAGGGATTACCTGCTTTCTCATCCAAATAGTCTGAATAATCTGTAATTGATCGTATATTAGTCACGTACCAGTGCGCCCGGAGCGTAAAGCATAGCATCGCACATCTGCACCGTACGCTTAATTCTGGCAACATCGTGCACCCGCACGATCTGGCAGCCTTGAGCAATCCCGAATGCTACGGTGGCCGCAGTGCCTTCTACCACATCATCTGCCGGGAGATCCAGCACGGTCCGGATGAATTTTTTGCGGGAGGTGGCCAGCAGTACAGGATATCCAAGCCCGCTTACACGGTCCAGGTTCATCATGGCCTGAAGATTCTCTGTATAATCCTTGGCAAACCCAATCCCGGGATCAAGTATAATATTCTCCGGCTTCACCCCCGCGGACAACGCCAGATTTATGCTCTCCATAAGGTCGGCAGACATATCACTGACCAGTTCCTGATAATTCCGGTCCTTTCGGTTATGCATCAGAATGATGGGACAGCCGCTTTCAGCAGCAACAGCCGCCATATTCGGGTCAGCTTTGGCACCCCAGACATCATTTATTATATGAGCTCCTGCTTGAATGGCCCGGCGGGCTACCTCTGCCTTGTAGGTATCAATGGACAAAGGCAGATGGGGGGCCGCCCGGTGAATGCTCTCAATGACAGGCAGTACGCGGGCCAGTTCTTCTTCCAGACTTACCGGCTGATGGCCTGGCCGTGTCGATTCACCGCCAATATCAATAATATCAGCACCCTCCGCCGCCATTTGCAGCGCGTGCTCTACCGCCCGATCCGGCTCATTCCACAACCCGCCATCGGAAAAAGAATCCGGAGTGACGTTCAGAATGCCCATAATCAACGTTCGTTCACCCAGTATCAGTTCCGCTGGACCTATACGGTAGTTCCGTTTATATATTACGGGTCTCATTTCCGCAATCCCGTCCTTTCCCTGTATAATTCCAGCAATAAGGCTGTTATTCTCCCGCAGCGTCCGCCACTTACCGCCATCTGCTCATTAGTACGCCACAGCGTAGTAACCGGAACTATCTCTTGTACCGAATTGGTTAGAAAAATCTCATCCGCTTCTACAATCTGTTCCCACCTGTACAGACCTTCTTCTGTTTGCAGTCCAGCATCATGCGCCAGCTTCAGTACCATTTCCCGGGTAATTCCCGGCAAAATCCCGGTCGCAATGCTTGGGGTGTAGAGTACATTATTAGTAACGAAAAAAACATTACTGACAATGCCCTCAGCAATCTCGCCCTGCGCTGTCAGCATGAGTCCCTCCGCACCCGTTGCGGCTGAAACATACCCTGCCAGTTCACGCTTCGCGAGTATATTGTTCATATAATGCAACGACTTCAAGCGTACCGGGCCCTCCGGTGTATTACGCGGCAGCTTTAATAATTGCAGGCCTTTGCCGTCGAGGTAGAGCGTGTCAGGGAACTGCGGCAGCTTTTTGATGTATAGCAAATGGTTGGGTCGACTATAGTCCCCCGCAGGCAAACCCAGAATGTCTTCACCGGCTGTTACGGTATAACGAATATAGGCATCCTGTAATCCATTTTTGCCCATTACACAATGAATCCAGTCCCGCAGCTGGGCAGCTTCTCCTTCAAAAGGAATTCCGAGCTGTCTGCAGCCCTCTGCCAGTCTGTCGATGTGCCGCTGCAGCAAAAAGGGTTCACCCCCGTATGTACGAAAAGTTTCAAAGAGGCCCATGCCGTACAAAAAGCCGTGATCCAGAGCGGAAATCACGGCATCTTTGGCATCAACTACCCTGTTGTTGAATCCAATATAGTTCATGCCGGTTCCCCGGCTCTACGTTTCAGGAAATTTCGCAGCATGGTGTGTCCATAATCGGTAATAATCGATTCAGGATGGAATTGTACCCCCTCTATCGGGTATTCCTTATGGCGCAAGCCCATGATTTCACCTTCGGCTGTTTCCGCTGTAATCTCCAAGCAGTCAGGCAGACTGTCGCGTTCCACAATCAGTGAATGATAACGCGTTGCAGTAAATGGAGATTCCATTCCCTCAAAGACCGAGGTCCCTTTGTGGTGGATCGGCGAGGTTTTGCCATGCATCAGTCTCTCCGCCCGGATCACATTACCACCAAAAGCCTGTCCAATGGCCTGATGGCCCAGGCAGACACCAAAGATCGGAATCGTTCCTTTGAAATGCTGCAGCAACTCCAGGCTAATACCCGCTTCATTCGGTGTGCAGGGCCCCGGAGAAATCAGAATATGATCCGGTGCGAGCGCCTCAATCTCCTGAATGGTAATTTCATCATTCCGGGACACCTTCACCTCTTCTCCTAGCTCCCCCAGATATTGCACCAGGTTGTACGTAAAGGAATCATAATTATCGATAACCAAGATCATAATATTGCTCCTCCTTCGGCGCCGCCGGTGGTCCGTGATCCCTGCTGGTATTCGCTGCAGAGAACCGCCTTCACTACGGCTTTGGCTTTATTGTGGCATTCCCGGTATTCCCGGTACGGGTCAGAGTCGATCACAATACCCGCACCTGTCTGGATGTAACCTATTCCGTCCTTGACCGCTAGTGTTCGTATAATAATATTTAATTCCATATTGCCGTTATAGTCAATCCAGCCCATCGATCCAGTATATGGACCGCGCCGAACGGGTTCCAGTTCCTCGATGATCTCCATCGTGCGTACCTTGGGTGCGCCGGTGATCGTTCCGCCGGGGAACAAGGCGGCTATGACATCGTAAGCGCCTTTACCGGGCGCGACGGTGCCCTCCACTTGCGAGACGAGATGCATCACATGCGAGTATCGCTCCACGGTCAGCAGCTCCGGCACGCTGACCGTTCCATATGCAGCGACACGGCCGATGTCGCTCCGCTCGAGATCGACAAGCATAATATGCTCGGCGATCTCCTTCTCGCTCCCGCGCAGCTCCGCCTCCATGGCGGCGTCCTCCGCGGGAGTGAGGCCCCGGCGCCGGGTACCGGCTATGGGGCGTGCGCTGACCTTGTCCCCGTGCAGCTTGACGAGCAGCTCAGGCGAAGCGCTGGCAAGCGTGAAGCCGGGTGAGCGCAGCAGCCCCATGTACGGGGACGGATTGAGCTTGCGCAGCCATTCATACACATCCTCTGGCGAGGATTTCAGCTGCGCTTCCTGACGCAGCGACAGGTTCACCTGGAATACATCCCCTTGGCGGATGTATTCCTGAACCTCCCGGACCGCCTGCTGAAACCGCTCTGGTGAGAAGGCAGATGTCATACCTGGCCACTCCCCGGAGTTATCGGTATGCGCTTCAATTGTAACAGCCTCGGCAGCTTCTTCAGCACTGCGATCTGAGATCCCTTGAGTAGCTGAGATCAGCCGCCATTGCCCAAGCATCTCCTCTGCTCGCCGGAGAGCATCTTGATACAGGCCTTGCAGTTCAGCTGGATCCGATAGGTTCACTGCTGCAGGAACTGGAACATGTACAGTGCAATACAGCGCATCCTCTTGATGATCATAGATCCACAGCTCCTCCAGCCTCATAAAAAGATAATCGGGAAACCCCGGATCATCATCAGCCGCGATAGGCAGCTTCTCCAGAGAACGGACTACATCGTAGCTGAGGAAACCAATGCACCCACCGGTAAAGGGAGGCAACGGGGAAGACTGTACCCGTGGTGAAGTGAATTCCCTCATCCAGTTCTCCAGCATCTCCAGAGGTTGGCCCCGCACTTCTGACTGGAATATTAAAGGCATAGTTGCACTTGCAGCCTCTGATGATAAGCCGTAGACTTCGGCTACACCGTCTTTACCTTGTAATATAGAAGGAGGATTTAGGCCAAGGTACGTATAGCGGCCACCTTTTCCGCTCTCCAGCACAACTGAATACGGGGAGGCCAGCTCCCAGGCCTTCTTCCAGGAGGCAGGCAATCCTCCCTTGTCCTGTGATGACTTTATAATAAGGGGGAGTAGGCTCCAGTCTCCCTGCGCCCATTGCTCCCAGTCCTGCCACGCTGTTATGATCTCCAAAGCCATCCCCCTAAAAGTTTTGTGTAGCATATACTTCTTGGAATTTACTCCGTACAAAACTTTACTTCGGAAGCATCTGCTTAGTTGTGTGTAGCATATACTTCTTGAACTTACTTCGTACAAAACCTTGCTTCGGAAGCATCTGCTTAGTTGTGTGTAGCATATCCTTCTTCGAACTTACTCCATACAAACTTTGCCGGCAGCAATCCCGTTGTAAACCTATACCCTTATCCTTTAGTTTATTGCCTGTCAGTATACTGTACTTTGGACCGCTTTGAAAAGCCTGAATGAGTGATTTCCCAAAAAATAAGCCTTCACCCTCCCTATAACAGCGGATGTGAAGGCTCTTGGAATAGACTAATTACAATTACACTTCGAAATTGTAAAGTGGAGTGCTCAGGTAACGTTCGCCGTTACTTGGGATAATTACAACAACCTTTTTGCCGGCTCCCAGCTCTTTGGCCACTTTGAGAGCAGCGAATACAGCAGCACCGGAAGAAATACCGGACAACACGCCTTCTTCCTTAGCTACACGGCGTGCGGTTTCGAACGCTTCATCGTTCTCAACATGAATGATCTCATCATACACATCCTGATTCAGGATATCGGGAATGAAGTTCGCGCCGATCCCTTGGATCTTGTGCGGACCCGGTTTGCCGCCGGCCAGAATTGGCGATGCCGCAGGTTCTACAGCATAGATCTTCACATCAGGATATTTATTCTTCAGAATCTCACCAGCACCAGTGATAGTTCCGCCAGTACCTACTCCGGCAATGAAAGCATCCAGCGGTCCACCGATGGACTCGATCGCTTCAACAATTTCTGGACCTGTAGTCTCACGGTGAATTTTCACATTCGCCTTATTTTTGAATTGCTCAGCCAGGAAATAATCAGGATTCTCGCTAAGGATCTGTTCAGCCTTCTTAACTGCACCGTTCATTCCTTCTGATCCCGGAGTAAGCACGAGCTCTGCACCGTAAGCACGCAGCAGATTGCGCCGTTCAAGGCTCATGGTTTCCGGCATAACAATAACTGCCTTATAGCCTTTGGCTGCAGCAACAAGTGCCAGGCCAATACCTGTGTTACCGCTGGTAGCTTCCACAATGGTGCCGCCTGGCTTCAGAAGGCCTTCCTTCTCAGCTTCTTCAACGATGCTGATCGCAATACGGTCTTTCACACTGGAACCCGGGTTTTGATATTCCAGCTTCAGATAGATTTCGGCAGAACCTTCGGGAACCACCCGGTTAAGACGAACGAGCGGTGTGCCTCCGATCAAATCTGTTATACTATTGACGACTTTAGCCATGAGTAAAGACCTCCTTGAGAATAATAAAATGAATGGGTGCGCAACTTGTGACCATAGTCTTCAGCATAGATTTCCGGGTGTATGAAAAAACGGGTAGGTCTGCACCAGGATATTCAACACCGCAGCGCCAAGTTATAGCGCTGGACAGCGGAATTGGACAGTCCGCCGTTTGTTATTTCCGACTAAATCAGTAGGTTTTACATTTAAGTTCATATTATCAATCTTGCAGGCTGTTGTCAATATATATCGCTGTATCATATTTAGCGCGCAGATCACTTTCAACCTTCTGAAGTGGTGGGGCCTTCTCGAGCGCAAGCTCATCCCGAACCTGCTGCCTGATTTCGGCTTGATTCTGCTCTCTGGGCACAATAGCCTGCTCCAGCCGGATTACCGCATAAGTTTCCCCTGTCTGTAGCGGACCTGCAATATCACCTGCCTCCAGACCCGCAGCCGTTTTCAAGAGATCCTCCGGCCAGAAAGGGTCATCCTCCTCAACCATACCAATACTTCCTCCATGGAGACGGCTTTCCTCATCGATGGACAGTTCCCTGGCCAGCTCGGCAAAATCCTCTCCCTGCTCCAGACGATCCATTACTTTCTCTGCCTCTTGGTAAGTCGATACTTTTATCATGGAGAGCTTCATTTCCTTCTTGGGGGTGAACCGCTCGGCATTTTGCGCTAAATAATCATCGATTTCGCTCTCGGTGATGGTAATCCCAGCTGTTGCCACCGCTTGGAGAGTAAGGCGGTAAGCTGCCTCTTCCCGTACTTCTTCACGAGAGAGCCCCAGCTCTGATTCCATCTGTTCATAATATTGTTGTTCGGAGCTATAACCAGCCATACTGCGCTGAAGCTCCTTCTCGATCTCATTATCAGTGATGGTAAGCTTCAATGCCTTTGCCTCTTTGTTGACTACAATGTGATTTAGCAATCCAAGGAGAACTTCATCTCCATATTTTTTTTTGAGCTCATCTATCCATTGCTGGTCCGTAACCGGCTGATCTCCCGCTCTTGCAATGTCCGAGGGCTCTCCTTCTGCGGCTTCTCCTTTGAGTATAGCCATAGCCCGCAGACTCCAGAACAATAAACCTCCGAGCATTAATGTTGCGATCGCCAGAAGAATAACGGCATTGCGCAGCACGCGCTCTTGTCTTGTCATCATCCCATAGCCCTACGATTTCGCTTGATCCAGGATAACCTGCAGTTCATCCTTATTAAATACATAGGCCTCGTTACAATAATGGCATACCACTTCCGCTTGATCATCTTCTTCGATTAACCGTTCCAGCTCGTGCTGGCCTAGACTGACCAATGTTTGTTCTACACGCTCACGGGAGCATTGGCAGACAAAATGAATATCGAGTTCATCCATGATAATCACATCAGATAGCAGCCCTCGAAGCATCTCTTCCGGCTCGAGTCCCTGCTCCAGGACAGCGGTAACTGAAGGCATCGAACCTACAGCCTGCTCAATCTCTGTTATCTCCTCATCGCTGAGACCCGGCAGGAGCTGTATAATAAATCCACCAGCCACTTTCACAGAGTTATCCGTCTCAACCAGCACCCCAAGCCCGACTGCAGCGGGGGTTTGCTCGGATATAGCAAAATAATAGGTGAAATCCTCACCAAGCTCTCCCGAAACAATAGGAACACTCCCCCGGTAAGGCTCCTTCATACCCAGGTCCTTACTGATATCAATGAACCCTTCCGTTCCTACTGCCCCTGCAACATCCAGTTTGCCGAGACTGTTGCTTGGCAGATGGAAATGAGGATTCTGTACATAACCACGTACTTCCCCAAGAGCATTCGATTCTGCTACAATCTGTCCAAGCGGTCCGTTCCCTTTAACCATAATTGCCAGTTTTTCCTCGCCCTTGAGCATTGCACCCATCATAGCAGCGGCTGTTACTGTGCGTCCCAGTGCTGCTGTTGCTGTCGGATACGTATCATGTCTGCGCCGAAGCTCGTCGACAAGGTCTGTGGTACGGACTGCAAAGGCTCTTACTTTACCGTTCATCGCCGTTCCCCGAACCAGCCGATCCTTCTTTTCATTCATTGGTTGCATACTCCTCCTGTCTTGTGCCACATAAAGGCTCTATATCTTTATTTGTTACGATCGTAAATAATACGCAAGCCTTCCAGCGTCAGCATGGGATTAACTTCATCAATACATTCCGTTTCACCGGCAATGAGTGTCGCTAGACCTCCGGTAGCAATTACTTTCAGCACCGGTGCATTCATCTCCAGCTTAATGCGTCTCACAATACCTTCAACCTGACCTGCATAGCCAAAAATAATCCCTGCCTGCATAGCATGTACGGTATTGCGTCCAATTACTTTCTTCGGCTTCTCCAGCTCAATCCGTGGCAGCTTGGATGCCCGCTGATATAATGCTTCCGTAGAAATACCCAGCCCAGGTACAATTGCACCGCCAAGATAGTTTGCACCGGCATCAATGCAATCAAACGTAGTCGCTGTTCCAAAATCAACGACAACCAGCGGACACTTATATTGTTCTATGGCAGCAACCGCATTTACAATCCGGTCAGCGCCAACTTCGCGCGGATTCTCATATCGTAGATTAAGCCCGGTCTTAATGCCCGGGCCAACAAGCAGCGGTTCCTTGCCAATATATTTCACGCACATCTCCACAATAACCTGTACAAGTGGCGGAACAACCGAGGAAATGATGACTCCTTCTACATCTTTGAATGATATATTCGACATATGGAACAAATTATGAATCAAAATACCATATTCGTCCGATGTCGATTGACGGGCAGTGCTAAGTCGGAAATGATGGAGCAGTTCACGACCCCGGTATACCCCAAGAACAATGTTCGTATTACCGATATCTACAGCAAGCATCATGAGAAGAGCTCCTCCTTCTTCGCATTCAAATCCAGACTGATATCCAGACTGGAGAAGGAATAGGTGAGCCTGCCAACAGAAATCACATCCACCCCGGTCTCAGCAATGCGGCGGACCGTCTCTAAGGACACGTTGCCGGAGGCTTCAGTCTTGACATGCGGCGCCTTGGTCTTAATCCTTCTTACCGCTTCAGTCATCAATTCAGGGGACATATTATCCAGCATAATGATATCAGCCCCTGCCGCGATCGCTTCTTCTACCTGCTCCAGGCTTTCCGTCTCCACTTCAATGGTCATCGTGTGTGGAATATTGGCCCGTGCCCGTCCGATAGCCTGACGAATACCCCCGGCTCCTTTGATGTGGTTATCCTTAATCATTACGGCATCGTAGAGGCCGAACCGGTGATTGGCGCCACCCCCAATACGAACAGCATATTTCTCCAGCATCCGGTGCCCAGGAGTTGTTTTGCGTGTATCCACCAGCCGGGAAGGCAATCCCTCAAGCTTCTGCACAAAAGAGTGGGTACGGGAAGCCACACCCGATAAACGCTGCATTAAATTAAGTGCCAAACGCTCTCCGGTGAGAATCGAATGCGTACTGCCTTCCACCTCAGCGATCACTGTCCCTTTGGTTATAGCCTGACCTTCTTGTACCAGGGCAGTGAACACAAGGGAAGGGTCTACCACCTCAAATACCAGCTCCGCCACAGGAACACCGCAGATAATACCATCTTCTTTGGCGTGGATAATCCCCTTAGATTCATGTCCCATGGGAATCGTTGTGCGGGTTGTGATATCGCCGGAGCCGACATCCTCATGCAGCCAGCCCTTGATTATTTGCAACAGTTCTTCATTGTAGCCATTAAACATCATCACTTAATTCCTCCACTATTCCCAGTTCACGAATCTGAAGCAGATGCTTCTGCCAGTGGGCATCATCACGCTGCGGATAATCCTCACGGTAATGGGCCCCTCTGCTCTCATGACGTGCTAAAGCTGCTTCAGTAATCAGCAGGCTACAGGTCAGCATATTCGCGAACTCGTATTCTTCGCGTTTGGTCAAAGCCGAATGGAAAATAGGCAGTTGACGCTTCAATTCATCTAATCCTTTAAGCAGCATCTCTTCGTTCCGCCGCAGACCTGCATATCGCACCATAACCTTCTGTACCTTCAGACGGCGCTCTACAATAGCCTGGGTTGGGGACTCCACTCTTCCTTCATCGCATCCTGCTGTTATAACATTGCGGTTAAGCGGCGGCAGCTGACGGATACGTTCAACAATTCTCCGTCCGAAGACGACAGCCTCGGACAGTGAATTACTGGCCAGACGATTGGCTCCCTGCACTCCGGTAGAGGATACCTCCCCACAGGCAAACAACCGTGAGATATTGCTCTCACCATTGAGATTGGTCTTAATGCCCCCCATCATATAATGCGCTGCCGGAGCCACTGGAATCCAATCACTTGTAATATCCAGCCCATAGCTCATACAGGTTCCATAAATAGTAGGAAAACGGTGTCTGACCATCTCTGCCGATTCGTGGGTTATATCCAGGTACACAAAGGTGGATTTGGTCAGCTCCATCTCACTGATGATGGCACGGGCGACGATATCCCGGGGCGCCAGCTCCAGCAGTTCATGATAGCGCTCCATGAAACGTTCACCATTGATATTACGCAACACCGCTCCTTCACCGCGGACCGCCTCGGAGATCAGAAAACGCGGTGCCCCCGGATAGCTGAGTGCTGTGGGATGGAACTGAATAAACTCCATGTCGCGAATATGCGCTCCGGCCCGGTACGCTATCGCCACACCATCTCCAGTTGCCACCTCAGGGTTAGTGGTATAACGATACAATTGTCCGGCTCCCCCGGAGCACAGTACGGTCGCATCCGCTTGTAGAAACAAGCGTCCGCCACCAGGGCGCTGGACCAGGGCACCTACACATTCTCCTTCGTTAGTGATAAGATCGATCACAAAATGATCATCCCATACCTCGATGTTTTCATGCTCCGTTATCTGTTCTGACAAAGCGCGTACAATTTCATATCCGGTAGCATCCCCATTGGCATGCAAGATGCGCCGGTGGCTATGGGCCCCTTCCTGGGTGAGGGCAATCACGCCGTTCTCTTTATCAAAAAGGGTACCTAAACGGATTAACTCACGTACCCCTTCAGGCCCTTCATTTACAAGCACATCAACAGCAGTGGAAGAGTTAAGTCCCGCTCCCGCCATCAGTGTATCCTGGCGATGATATACTGGAGAATCATCTTCGGCAAACACAGCAGCTATACCGCCCTGAGCATACCGGGTATTGCTCTCCATCAGTGTCTTTTTGGTTATAAGAATCACTTTCCGGTCTTCACTTGCTTTGATTGCTGTGAACAAGCCGGCGATGCCCGAACCGATAACGATACAATCCGTCTGGACTGTTGGAAGCTCGCTAAGATTGAAATCAACCAAATATTGTGGAATCATGACCACGTTTCACCTGTTTCAACGAAAGAGTAGCGCATGCTACCGGACTTGTAGCATGCGCTCTAAGGAGGTTCTGGCTTTGTCGGCGACAACAGGCGGTACATAAATCTGCGGCTTCATCGTCTCCAGGCATTTGACCAGTTTTTTGAGATTATTGACTTTCATATTCGGGCAAACCAAGAACTTGGTGGCAAAATGAAACTCTTTATCCGGACTGTCTTTGCGAAGCTGATAGCCGGTGCCATCCTCTGTTCCGACAATAAACTGCTTACGTTCGGATTTCTTGCAATAATCAATAATGGATGTAGTGCTGCCGACATAGTCGCCCATGGCCACTACCTCGGGACGGCATTCCGGATGAACCACAAATTCAGCTTCCGGGTATTTCGCTCTCATTTCTATTACATCTTTGACGGTAAGCATGTCATGGGTATTGCAATAGCCCTCCCAGATGATCAGCTTCTTGCCGGTCTGATCCTGAACATATTGACCCAGATTCTTGTCAGGTACCCAGATAATTTCTTCGGCATCCAGCGATTCAATGACCTTCACCGCATTAGCAGATGTACAGCAAATGTCCGTTTCCGCCTTGATTTCCGCCGAAGAATTGATGTAGGTAACGACTTTGGCATTCGGGTGCTGAGCCTTCAGCTTACGCAAGCCATCCACATTCACCATGTCGGCCATCGGACAGCCGGCGCGTTCATCGGGAATAAGGACCGTTTTATTCGGTGCCAGAATTTTGGCACTCTCTCCCATGAAGTGGACACCACAGAATACGATCACATCGGCATCAGTTTCTGCTGCCTTTTGAGCAAGTAAAAAAGAGTCTCCCCGAAAATCTGCAACTTCCTGAATTTCATCACGCTGATAATAATGAGCCAAAATAATTGCGTTCCGTTCTTTCTTAAGCTGTTCAAGGCGCACACGAAGTTCACGGTTCTGTTCCTGCTTGCGCTCAAGCGCCAGAGCTTCCACGGTCTGTTCTCCCCCTTATGTCTTCACGGCTTTCAGCCGTCACATACTTATCCAATTCCCCCACAGTAAGCGGGGTCGCAGCAGCCATTCAGCCCTGCAGGTGCTTAACCATATATTATTTAATATTTAATCACTAATGTACACAACGTTCCACCCACTGTCAATGTAACCCGGCTGGCAAAACAGGCCCTCCAAGCTACTGGGAAGACCAAAAAATCCGGAGTACCCTAGGGTTCTCCGGATCATTTTACAGACATTCAGTCAGGGTACAATCTAGACGAGACTTCCGCCGCCGTCTTTATTGCCATCATTCGAGCCGTTTCCACTCTGAGTATCCGGGTTGTTCGGAATATCCTTGGACAAGTCCCCGATGGTAGTGGATGTATCATCAGCTTTACCTTGAATGCGGACACGCACATCACCGATCGAATCAATGACAGGCTCGCCTTCTTCGTGAGTAACGCCAGCAGTTTCTACCGGTTTGCCGTCTTCTGTCAGATAACCTTGCTCGATCAATTCTTTGATCTGATCCAGCTCCAGCGTTTCTTTTTCGAGAAGTGTGTTGGCAATCAGGTGCATCTCTTTGGAATATTTGGTCAGCAGCTCTTTGCAGCGTTCATAACTGCTGCGGATAAAGTTCTGCATTTCCTGATCGATTTCGTATGCAATGGAGTCACTGTAATTCTGCTCATGCCCGATGTCACGGCCCAGGAATACCTGGCCCTGAGATGTACCGAACTGCATAGGTCCCAGCTTATCACTCATACCGTATTCCATAATCATGCTGCGAACAATTCGTGTAGCCTGCTGGAAGTCACTGTACGCGCCAGTACCAATCTCGCCGATGAATAACTCTTCAGCAACACGTCCGCCAAGGAGTCCGGTTACCTTATCAAGCAATTCCTGCTTAGTGACAAGCATCCGGTCTTCTTTTGGAAGCATAATTACGTAACCTCCTGCACGGCCGCGCGGGATGATCGTAACCTTGTGAACCATATCTGCATGTTCCAGGAAATAACCGACAATTGTATGACCTGCTTCGTGGTAAGCTACAATACGCTTCTCACGATCGCTAATGACACGGCTGCGTTTCTCGGTACCTACGATTACCCGGTCAATCGCTTCATCTACTTCATTCATAGAAATATCCTTACGGTTACGGCGTGCGGCCAGGAGGGCTGCCTCATTTAGCAGGTTCTCCAAATCAGCCCCAGTGAAACCTGTAGTACGCTTAGCGATAACGTCAAGTCTAACATCCTTCGTCAATGGCTTATTACGGGAATGAACCTTGAGTACAGCTTCGCGTCCTTTCACATCCGGACGATCTACTGTAATCTGACGGTCAAACCGTCCCGGACGAAGCAGCGCGGGGTCAAGGATATCTGCACGGTTGGTAGCCGCCACGATAATAATTCCTTCATTGCCGCCAAAACCGTCCATTTCTACGAGCAATTGGTTGAGGGTTTGTTCACGTTCATCATGTCCGCCGCCAAGTCCTGCGCCACGCTGACGTCCAACCGCATCAATTTCATCGATAAAGATGATACAAGGTGCATTTTTCTTCGCATTCTCAAACAAATCACGCACACGGGATGCACCGACACCGACGAACATTTCGACGAAGTCAGAACCAGAGATACTGAAGAAAGGAACCCCGGCTTCCCCGGCTACCGCACGGGCCAACAGGGTTTTACCTGTACCTGGAGGACCTACGAGAAGTACACCCTTAGGAATGCGGGCACCTACTGCAGCAAATTTACGCGGATCTTTCAGGAATTCCACGACTTCGACAAGCTCCTGCTTCTCTTCATCGGCCCCTGCAACATCCTCGAAACTAACTTTCTTCTTCTCTTCATTATACAAGCGGGCCTTGCTCTTACCGAAATTCATTACCTTGCCGCCGCCACCCTGTGCCTGATTGAACAGGAAGAAGAACAGGATGAACATGATAACCAGCGGAATAATGGAAGAAAGGAACGTCAGCCAAATGCTGTCACCCTCCATTTTCTTCTGCGTTAACTCTACGCCATTATCATCACTGGCAGCTATGAGTTCATTGATAGCTTGATCTGTAGGAGGAACAAATGTGGAGAAGTTCTTCGACTTAGCACCTTCAGGCTGCTGCTTATATTCGCCGGTTACGGCAAAAGCATTGCCTTCAAACTGAATCGTCATGCTCTTCACATTGTTATTCTTGATCTCCTGTCTTAACTCATCATATCTAGGGAAATCGGCGGATTCATTTCCATTGCTTACAAACTGGACAATGCCCACCACGACTAAAAATAAAATCAAATAAAAACCAGAATTCCGGATGAACCGATTCATCCCCTACCTCCTCTCACAACGCTCAAGTTATTGTACCATAGCCTGCCCAGACTCCTCAAATTGTCAGAGTTCATGGAACGATCCGTAGATCTAAGGCTGCGATTAGCTCATTTGGAATAAACTTCAGGCTTCAGTACACCGACGTAAGGGAGGTTCCGATACTGCTCGGCATAATCGAGTCCATAACCTACTACGAATTCGTCCGGAATCACAAATCCCGTATACGCGGCTTCCAGGTTAACTGTGCGTCCTGCGGGTTTATCGAACAAAGTGACCACTGTCACTGACGCAGCATTACGGCCTTGGAGCATTTCAATCAAATAGCTGAGCGTAAGCCCGCTATCAATAATGTCCTCCACAATCAGGACATCACGTCCCTCAACGGAAGCGTCCAAATCCTTGATGATTTTGACAACGCCTGAGGATTTGGTGGATGCGCCATAGCTGGATACAGCCATGAAATCCATTTCAACCGGCACTGTAATAACTTTAACCAAATCTGCCATAAAGATGAACGCGCCTTTTAGCACACAAATGACGAGTGGCGTGCGTCCTGCATATTCCGTACTCAGCTGGGCGCCGAGTTCCCTGATTCTTTGTTGAATTTCCTCTTCGCTGATCAAGATTTCCTGAATATCGTTCTGCAACTTGCGAACCTCCTAAGTTATACTATGAAAGACTTACTTTGACCATTACGCCTCTTCGCCCTTCTCCAGATCCTCCAGAGACAATAAAAGAACCGAGGCCGTGTGCCGCCCTACTGCGGCATGCATCGAGCGTCTAACGCCCGGAATCCAGACGATATTGCCCAAACCATCACAAACCAGGGGAATCGCAGAGCGTTCGGAAGAAGGTATTTTATCATCAATGTAAATATCTTTTACCTTTTTGCTTCCGTTTAATCCCATAACCCTTATGGTATCTCCAGGCAAACGGGAACGGATGGTGAGTGGCAGGACCAGCTCTCTGCTGTCAAACCACGCCAACTTTTCCCCAAAGTCCTCCCCCAGTACAGAAAAATTTTCTCTCTCCAGCACCGACATCGTCAATACTTTTCCTATCTCCTTAATTTCAATACGGGGATCAGGCAAAGAAAGCCGATATGTATAGCTTAATTGCTGCTTCGGAGGCTTGGACAAGAACACTATAGTATCGTATTGCCGCATACAGGTCAGTCCGTATCCCAAATTCAAAGTCCATACAGTGGGATGCTCCTGCAGCGTTCCCCGGCGTATTGCTTCAATCTTGGGAAAATCCAAGCTTGATGTTTCCGCCGACAGATAATTTAATATTAGTTTAATCAAACGCCGTTGTAAAGCGGAGGCCAGGGCCACAAATGAAGCTCTCTTCAGTGTACATTTGCCAGAATCGACCACAACCAGCTCGTCAAAGCATTTTTGAGTAGCCGTTTCCATGAATTCATCCTCTGCCTGAACAATTTCGGACAATTGAAGAAGTGATTGCTTCACTTTAGGATTGTACTCTTCAAGCTTTGGAATCAGCTCCAGCCTTACGGCATTGCGTCTATACTCCGTCAGTAAATTACTGGCATCCTCAGCATAGGAAAGTCCCTCCTGCCGGCACAAGCCGACAAGTGCTGTTTTGTTAATACGCAGGAAGGGCCGGATCAGTTCCACCTTTTTTTCAGTACGTTTCCAGCGCATACCTGCGAGGCCCGAAGAACCGCTTCCCCGAAGCAGACGCATCAGTACAGTCTCTGCCTGATCATCTGCATGATGGGCAAGCGCAACCGAACGGGCACCATAGCGGTGCGCCGTATCGATGAGAAACTGATACCGCATCTTCCGTGCTGCGCCCTCCGGTCCAAGACCGCTCGCCTTGACGAGAGACGGTATATCAAACTCTGCCAGCTCAAAGGGAATTCCGAGCTCCCGGGCCATGGTACGGACAGTATCCGCTTCATCGGCCGATTCTGCCCTAAAGCCATGATTCACATGAGCACAGATTAAAGTTAGTGGCATCCGGTTCAGTGAAATTTCGTGCATAATATGCAAAAGAGCCACAGAGTCCGGCCCTCCGGAAACTGCGACTACAATAGTGTCATTAGGTGACCACAGCTGATGCTCGGCTGCAGACTCCAATACGGATTCCACCAGTTCTTTCATTTGCTCCATACGGTTCCCTTTCTAACCCGGTCACGGGCCGGGCCTGAGATGTCAGGCTCTCCCGATAATATGTATAATTTCAAAATCGTACAACATAGTAAATCGTAAATACCAGCAAAAATAGGGATAGAGCAAAGGCACTTTTTAACCAGCCGGGTGTCGCCATTGATTCTTTCCCCGGTTTTCTTGAATTGTAAATATGGGTCTTCCAGGCCTCAGTTGCGGCCTCCGTTCCCGGGAACCCGCCTTTAAGTGCCAGACACAGCCAAGAAGCGAGCTTCTTATCAGGTAAAGTTCTGGCCAGCCTCATCAGCTCGTCAGCACTTCTGGTCTGTGGCAGCTGAGAAGCAGCTGTCTTCAACCCTTCTTCATCCAGTAAACGAAGACACAGCACAGCAAAGGCGAATAGATCATAATTCTCATCACCCATACGGCTGCCCGCATTCCAGTACCCCCGGTCATGCCATTCAGTAAATTGCTTCACACTTCGGCCCAGCGGGATGGCGCCGCCATAATCAATCAGCTCAGCATCTCCGTAATTGGACACCATTACATTCTCCGGCTTCAAATCCCCAAACACAAAGCCGCACTCATGCAGATTCTGCAACTTCTCCAACAGCTTAAGGCCAACCAGCCCAAGCCAGGAAGCGCCGTTCTTGGCTAAGAAATGATGTAGCGGACGGCCTTCCATATAACGCATCACATAAAACGGCACGCTATCGCCGTCCTTAAAATCATCCGATTCGAGCAGGTAGGAAGACAAGGGAGATTCACGGTGTGCACGATGCTCTTTCCGCTTCCTGTTGGATTGCAGGCTGGTCAGAACATTGATCTCCGATTGCAGCTCAAGGGTATCGTTACCAATCTTGAGGGCATAGTACTCCCGTCTTCCTTCACGCTGCACAAGATATACGGTTCCGTTCGCTCCCCTTCCCAGCATCCGCTCAACGACATAACGGTTCCCCCGCCATTTACCGCTGATTACCGTGCCGGCAGGATAGGGCGGATTAGACGACATACCCACCAATCATCCCTTCTTTTTCATCGTAACCGCCATCGGTTAGGCGTTCACGGTGTCCATCCAGTGTATCATAATGGTAATGCTCAAGCACCTTGAAAATGGCCGGTCCGGTAGGCGTAGCCCCACGCATCTTTAGCTTAGAGAACAGGGAGCGGACCTCTGACACGTTAGGTGTCCAGTCCATATCCAGAACGGCATCCTCATTGCTGGAGCGTCCGGGAAAATGGAAAACAGCTATTTCGCTCTTGCCCTCCCGGGCCTCCAGACTTAGCGCCAGATCACGGATCGCATCTTCTACCGCACCCAACTTCGGCTTCATACTCGCACTTGCATCTATCAAAAGCGCGATACGCAGTGGTGAGGTTTCGGTCAGTTCATCCACCACAGTAACCACCTGTGAGCGTTGCAGCGGCGGCAACTCTTCCAGCGAGCCTTCACCAAGTATTTTTTTTACCTCTTTATTAACCGCCTGTTGAATCGTCTGAACCACCGTCTTGCGGGTCATCATCTGAATGGTCTGTGCAAGCTGCGGCGTTCCTACAATCCGGCTGATTCCGCCACCGGCTTTGGCAATATCGGCAATCTCCCGGCTGCCTAGCTCTCCGATAGTGCCATAATCGACTACACCGACCACATTAACGGTGATGCCTTCCTGACGGGCATGGGCCGCAGCCATCACCGGACTCTCCCCAACGTTTGAACAACCATCAGTAATGAGCAGGATCTGCTTCATGACCGATCACTCCCCTTCCTTGTATATGTTTCTAGCATATCCAAGGTAGAGAGATTTCAAACACCGACTAGTGGGATTCTAGATAAAAACCAACTGTGAATAAGGAGAACAGCCAGTTAAATGATAGATTAGCTTACGGTGCGCGGACGCTCCATCCGGCCGATACCGGGCATATGCAGGCTGGACCATTCCGGATGGAAGTGATCCAGACGACTGACGACGATCGTCATATCATCATGGATTTCATTACCCTGGTAACGGATAACCTTTTCGAGCAAATCATCGGCTAGCTCCTGGGGATCATCTCCCTCAAGCTCCTGAATTAGGCGTTTCATCCATATTTCTTTATTAACGGCATATCCGGGTGCATCATAAATACCATCGGTCATCATAATTAGAATATCCCCCGGACGCAGCTGCATACTGACTAGATCAACGTCAATATCCTTAATGATACCTATCGGCAAATTGCTGGCAGTAACCGGAATAACCTCACTTCCCCGCCGGATAAAGCTGGGAGCCGATGCGATTTTCATAAATGTAGTCTGTGCTGAATACTGATCAATCAGTGCCATATCCACAGTAGCATAGAATTCATCGGGCGAACGCAAGAGTAGAATGGAATTAACGGATTTCACCGCCAGTTTCTCATCCATCCCGGACTGCAGCAGCTTTTCCAGCATCCCGAGTGCGGCACTGCTCTCCATGCGGGCCCGTTCTCCATTTCCCATACCATCACTGATCGAGACAGCAAAGGTTCCATTACCAAGCTCCACAGTACTGAAGCTGTCTCCCGACAGCATATCACCGCCTTTGGCGGCTCCGGCTACACCTGTATTGACCTCATAGGCTTTGGCCGATCCAAAGGTCACCATCGACAACCCCTCACGGGGATGAACCGCTGTTTCATTCATGACTGCAATATTCTCCTCGAGAATGTCAGAGAGCAGCGGAGCAATCATCTTCCGGCATTCATCAAAACCGCGAGTATAGGCATGTACTACTTCGATCTCTACCCGCCCCGGGTCCAGACTCAGAATCTCAATACTGTGGATGGACAAACCCAGCTTTTCCAGTGCCTCACGGATCTGGCTTTCCTGACGGTACATCGCCTGCCCTTCACGTTTGATCTCTTTGGCCAGATCCTCCATCACCTGGGAGACGCCTGACAGCTGCTCAGCAACAAATTGGCGACTATCGTATATTTGTCTTTTCCAGCGCATATCATGCTGGTATAGATCATATTGACCTTTCATCACATCCAGTACCTCAGCAGTTTTGCCGCAGATCCGGGCCCATTCCGGCGGAAGCTGGGCAGCTGTAATGTCAGGGCATTCCTCTACGGTTGTCATCATATCGGTCATATAGCGATAGGTCTGATAAAATTTGGCATCCCAGCAATGAGTACGGCGGATGCAGCCCGAGCAGGCCCCCTCGGTCACGGTATTCATGAAATCTTCCATTTCACGATCCGATTTACCTGCCTCTCCTGCACGGGGAATCTGTCCAAAACTGCTTGATAATTGGCGGAATACCTGCGAGAACTGGGTTACCCGGTCGGCTGTAATATCTCTTACTCTTCTCGCATACTCATGCTGGGAACGGCTATGGTCTGGTGTACCTGGTACGTACTTGGCAATGGCAGAAATCATCCCTTTTGGTGTGAGAAGAAACAACACTACCGCTACGCTAGTCTCCCAAGTAGAGGCCATGACATCACCCGGACCCAGGAAGTAGACGGACAGAATGGTTGAGCCCAGCAGCATTCCGATGGAGACCGCGCCTTTGCGCCCGGATTGCATCATCCCTGCCAGCATCCCCGAAAAGGCGAGGAGGCTCATCTGATAGATGGCACCGATATCAGCTAGACTAAGGATCAATCCGGTAACTACACCGACCGCAGCACCGAGCGGAGCGCCCCCAGCCAAGGCAAACAGCAGAATTAGGTAACGGGATAGAATATGCTCAAGCGATAACCCGCCCACACTCCAGCCGACAAGGCCAGTCATCACTGAGGCCAGCAGTATAATAAGGCAAAGGACTTCTTCGTTACGAAGCACCCTGCTTTTTTGCTTATACGTAAAGATCGGAAGCGCCTGCAAGAATACCAGAGTAAGCACAAATCCCAGCAGGGCATCCAGTGTGACCATCAACAGCGAATACCAGGTAATCGAGGGTCCAATAACGATTTGAAACAAGCCCACCATGAACGAAGAGACGAAAACCATCAGCGGCGCATAGGATATCTCTATCTTCTGAAAGTTATCCAAGCCTTTATAGATCAGAAAAAAGATGATCAGTTCAGCAGCTACCCTCACAGCACCTGGGAAGGGAGTGAAGAGGCTTCCAAGGATAATTGCACCGGCTACAGGCAGGATGGAATCTTTGCGCATAAATACAATTACGGCAAAATAAGCTACAGCAAAGGGAGATAGCTCGTCCAGAATCATCGCACGGCCGAGCAAAAAGCCCATAAGACTCAGAAGCAGCATCCACTTTTTCACTATGAAAAGCTGGATTACAGGCTGCTTCAGACTCCACGTTTTTGCCCGTTCTCCCCAGCTATCCCTCTGACCCTTGTCATTGCTTCCAGCTCTCGTCCACTCCGGCAAATTCACCACGTTGCTTTTACCCATTCCTCTGCACCACCCGTATAAGAATTTATGAGTCTCATTATATAGCGGGGGTCTTTAGAAAGTTTGTCAGAAACAGAGAGCAGCCCGTAAGAAATTTCCGACAAAAAAGCCTGTGCCGACATTCTGTGGAAAAGCTTGCGTATCCCTTGCGGGACAATAGTTTGAAGGAAATTATGGAAACCTCTTCCAACTTTGACGTGCATGGGGATGCAATCATTCGTCAGCGATTGCTTTGGAGTTATGTGAGAATGGCAAGGATACTGTCGGCAATTAGTTTTCTGCCGACAAAATAGCCCCACAGGGTAACCTCGCTCCTATTCTATTTCCTTACTGAATCGAAAACCTATTCATTACCGGCATACAAAAAAACCGCAAAGGGCATTACGCCCCAGGCGGTTATTAATGGTGTGCATGTATAAAACTATACGCGCTTAGCCCCACGGCCTCCGCGCTTTCCTTCTGTGTTCTTCTTGATCGAAGATATCCGTTCTTCGCTGTCTTTCAGGAAGCGTGACATTTTATCCTCGAATGAAGGTTTACCGGCTGCAGGCTTGAATGGACGCCCTCCCCGTTCACGATTGAATCCACCACCGCCGCCTCCACCACTGCCGCCACCGCCGCCGAAACGGTCTCCACCGCTTGGACGTTCAGGTCTTGGAGCTCTGGGGGGACGTACTTCCGATGCAGGTTTATCTACGGCCTGCTTGATGGAAAGTCCGATCTTACCGTCCTTGTCAACGTTAATCACTTTGACGGTCACCACATCAGCAATCTTCAAATGATCATTAACATCTTTGACGTAATTATCGGCGATTTCCGAGATGTGAACGAGACCTGTGACACCTCCTGACAGATCCACAAATGCTCCGAAATGCGTGATGCCTGTCACCTTGCCCTCTAACTTGGTGCCCACTTCAATTGCCATAGAATAAAATGATCCTCCCTTAAAAATATACAGACGAATATAAAGTCCATCCTGTCTGCGGTGATTTGATTATACAGTAAAGAACAAATCAAGGCAACACAGCGAAAGCCCCTTTTGGCATGCTTTATTCCCCTGATTGCTCGGTACGAATAGGTGTTTCTCCTTTTGGATACATATTGTACCATTTCCGCGCCAATTGTCCGACATACTCGTCATTATTCAAGCGGGATACTTCATATTTCAGTTGATTAAGGGAAGCTGTCACCGTTGCATTGCTCTCTTGCTTCTTGGCGAGCAGTTCACTCTTATCTGCAATAGCCGCACTCTGGGCAAAGAAAATAAAACCGGCCCAGCCGAAAAACACAGCAACGACGAGCATCCATATGAATTTTCTTCTCTTCGCGCCTGCGGCCAAAGCGTTATGGCTATTTCCCTTCTCTTCCGCAGAGATTCTGTTCATGCAGCGTTCCTCCAGTTCAGGGTCAGTGTTTCCTTTTGGTGTGTATCCATGCTGTGCATCTCATGACCCAGGCGCTGTTGCGGATCCGGGAAACATGTGGAGAGATCCACCTTACAGGAAATACCCAAATGGGTTTCGTTAGACGCAGCAGCAGCTTTAGAATAAATAACAGGATTGTGCCCAGCAGCTGCAAAATGCCTCTCAAGAGGCGCCACAACAACCGCAGCGGTACACCTATTAACACTTCTATAACTCTCCATAGCAGTCTGGACGTATACTGAACCGACTGAATTAACATTACCACAAAACGGCGCATCGTAACACTGAAGATCAAAAAATAGATCCATACGCCTATGAACAGGCCCAGAAAGACATAAAACCGCAATTGTCCCTGATTTCCGGCATAAAGCATGCGAAAGACCAGCAGCGCCGCCCATAGCCAATATAGGAGATCGAGAAGCGCATTGAGCCACTTGGGAAAGCTTAATTTCAGCGACAGCACCCGGTAGCTGTCATAGGCCAGTCCCATAGCTGTGCCAGCCAGCATCATATAGAACAGGGTCATCCACTGAACGGCAGGATTCATTTAAACAGCTTACCGAGCAATCCTTTATTTTTGCCCTGCGCTCCGGGATCCAGATAAATCAGGGATTGCACATTGCCCTCCAGAGACAATATGCCATTCTCCAGACTTAAATTTTTGATATGTAAATGATTCCCGCGTATGGTGAGATGGCCAAGTTCCGTACGCAGCAGAAACTCCTCGCTGTCGAAGCTTTCCACATTTTGCACACCGGTAAGTTCAAGCTGTTTGCGGCTATGCATGTGGAGATCATGCTGCTTATTCACTTTTGCTGGTTCGATCATAGCATGTACCCCTCCTTCTTGATTCTAATCTATGGGGAGAGGGGAGGTTATAGAACAGAAACTGCAAAAGTGGAAACGAGAAATATTAGGTTTATTTGCGGCATGAAACCTCTAAAATATATAAAAAAAAGCGCATACTCTACAATAATGCAGAGCTGCGCTTTCTCGGGACTCTTCTGAAGCTGCTTACCAGTCAAGGCCGCTGCTTTTGGCAACAGGCTCTTCACGAAGCAGAGTATACATACCTGCAGCCTCGTCCTTGCGGGTCGTTTCAACCAGCTTTTCCACTTTGACCGTCACAAGTTTTTGACCGAATTGCACAGTGATCTCGTCCCCGATCTTCACTGTACTGCTCGGCTTGGATTCCTTCCCATTGATCAGCACCCGGCCTTGTTCGGACACATCCTTAGCCACTGTGCGGCGCTTGATCAAACGGGAGACTTTCAGGAATTTATCGAGACGCATTAGTTGACGGCTTCTTTAAGCTTGTTGCCAGCCTTGAAGGCCGGTACAGTGGATTCTGGAATTTCAATAGGTGTGCCCGTTTGCGGGTTACGTCCGGAACGTCCGGAACGTTTGCGGGTTTCAAAGGTACCGAATCCGATCAGTTGCACTTTGTCGCCTTGTGCAAGTGCTTCAGTAATTTCGCCCAGTACTCCATTCAATACAGCTTCAACATCTTTTTTTGAAAGTCCGCTTTTTTCGGAAATGTTGTTAACCAAATCTGTCTTGTTCATAATTTGAAGTTCCTCCTAGGATACAAAAAAATAAATGAAACGCGATTATGCGACAGGCAAAGCCGCAAACCACCATTTCGTCTTTATGATATTCTTGATGCTAACCCGAATTCCTGCCATGAACCGCCAATTTTTTTAGAAATCAGCTTCCCTTGGAAATCCAGAACGTATAGCACTATAACATTATAAACTACTCTTTGTATTTCAAATCAGAGATTGGGGCGCATTCACAGCATTGCCGCTTTATCAGAGGGCTATACCGGCCTTAAGGCAACTCTATATACTATTTCCTCTATTCTAGCGGATCTTATATAAGGTTCCCTGGTGAATTGCAGCTGATATTACAGCTTTCGTTCTTCCTTTTTGGCAGCCTGCCAGAGTGCCTCCATCTGTTCCAGACTGCTCTCCTGCACGGTTGTTCCCTGGCTAAGCAACTGTTGTTCAATATAATGAAACCGGGAGACAAATTTGCGGTTAGTGCGGGTCAGCGCCTCTTCGGGATCCGCATCGATAAAACGGGCGGCATTGGCTGCCGCAAACAGCAGATCGCCCAGCTCAAGCATTTGCTCCTCCGCTGAAGCACCATTCTCAATGGCCTCCTGCAGTTCGTCTGCCTCCTCGCGGATTTTGGCCAGAACGTCCTGCACGTTGTCCCAGTCGAAACCCACCTTGGAGGCTTTCTTCTGCAGCTTATAGGCTTTCATCAGCGCCGGAAGATCACGGGGAACCCCACTGAGTGCAGAATCCGCTTCGGGCTTCAGGCCCTTACGCCGTTTCTCCTCAGCCTTCATGCCCTCCCAGTTCTTCAGCGCCTCCTCGGCATTGCCTGCTTCGGTATCCCCGAATACATGCGGATGCCGGAAGATCAGCTTATCATTGAGGCCTTCAATAACGTCATATACGTTAAAGGTACCGAGCTCCTCTTCCATCTGGGCATGCAGCATAATCTGCAGCAGCAGATCTCCCAGCTCTTCCTTCATATGGTCCGGGTCATCTTCGTCAATGGTTTCGAGCACTTCGTAGGTTTCCTCAATCAGATTCTTCCGCAGCGAATCATGCGTCTGTTCCCGGTCCCAAGGACAGCCCTCCGGACTGCGCAAAATATCAACAATCTCATGCAGGCGGGCGAAGCTGCGCCGTCTAGCCGTCTCCTCACGATTCGCCGGAATGTAGACTAGCGACAGATTGCCATAGCCTGTAAGGCGGTCAAGCTCATAAAGCGGCACGCGGTCTATCCGCTCTTCACCTTCCACTCCAAGCGCATGGCCTACAATAACCTCATACTCCGGCGGGTACAGCTCCATCAGGCACAGCTTGGTCTCCGAAGCCGTAAAGCTGTCGTACACCTGGCCGATCAACGTATGCAGCTCAGGCTGAAGCTGTGAGCTGCGGATGCCTGAGGCGTCCAAAAGTTGAAAGCCCTCAATCGGGTCAAAACCCAAACGCACAAAGGCCTCGTCCAGGAAGCTTTCTCCGCCGAGAATGTCCAGCTTAATTCCCGCCTCCGGACAACGCTGCCGGAGCAAAGAAACTGCCGACTCAGCAACCATGGGATGCCCAGGAACGGCATAGACAATTTCTGTACCAGACGGAGCCAGTCCCGCTTCCTCTATCAACTTTGCCGTAATGGCTTCATATACCTCAGGAAAAGAAGACAAGGATTCATACAGGCCATCAAACGACTGTGAAGCAATCCCGAGCTCTGCCAGAGCTGCCATAACCGGATGCTCAGCAGTCCGCACGTACACCACAGATGCCGCCTTCAGCTTCTTGATAATGCCCAGCGTCAGCCGGTCCGGATTCCCTGAGCCAAGCCCAACCACTGTAAGTATTGCACTCATACGATTTTACTCCTTCCAGGCGGTCGCTGCCTTTTTGCAGATGACCGCTCTATGTACTGCTGGTATTAAAGGAAAACCCGAGTGATGATCTCATCAAAGCTCAGGGCTGGTATGCTTCTTAGGGGAGCAGGCGCAGCTTCTTCAGCTTGTCCGCCAGTCCCGGGCCGAAGCCCGGCAGCTGGCGCAATTCACTTTCACTCAGCAGGCGCAGGGTGATCGCGCCGATGGCAAAGACGACGCAGCCTGCGAGCACACCGAGCAGGCTCTGCGCCAGGGCCGCGGTGCGGCTGCCGCCAAGGCCCGCGGCTTCTGCCGCAGCGCCGGTAGCGCCGCTCACGGCGGCAGCGGCCAGGGCCAGGCCCGCCAGCAGCAGCGCGGGCCGCAGCAGGGCATCTGCCAGGCGCAGCCGCAGATGGCCCTGGCGGTGCAGCAGCAGCACGTTCAGCGCTGCTGCGAACAAATACGCGGCGACGCTTGCGATAGCCGCGCCGGTAATGCCCTGCTGCGGCACGAGCAGCAGGTTCAGGGCCGCCTTGAGCAGCGCGGCGGCCAGGAGGTGCAGCGCCGGCGCGCGCACGGCGCCGAGGCCCTGCAGCAGCGCGGCCGAGATGATGCTGATCGTACCGCCGGCGGCGGTGAAGGCCAGCCAGGCCATCGTGCTGCTGCCGGAAGCGTCGTCGTAGAGCGCCACGTTGATCGGCTCCGCAAGCACCGCCAGGCCTATAGAGGCGGCCAGGCCAAGCAGCCAGAACCAGCGCAGCGACAGGCTGCAGCGGGTCTGGATTAGCCCTAGATCTCCCCGGTACTTGGCCTCAGCCAATGCCGGGATGAAGACTACAGACAGCGATGTGGCGAGCATCGTGACGATCTGCACCAGCGGCAGGCCGCGGTTGTAGATCCCGAACTGCGCCATCGCTGACACCTGGTTCCCGCCTGAGGACAATAGGCGGGGGACTGTGAATACATCCACCAGCCCGATGAGCGGCACAGCGAGTGCTCCCAGCATGACCGGGAGCCCATAACCCAGCAGCTGCCGGACTCGCGCACCCGACTTCAGATTGGCGGGAGCAGCCGCTCTCTGCTCTTGTGCCCATGAGGCCTCAGCCGCTATTTCCGATGCGGCAGCGAGCTCCTGCTCTGCTTGACGGCGACGGTGCCTCCGCAGATACAGCAGCATGATTAGCAGACCTGCCGCACCTCCTCCGGCTGAACCCAGCAGCGCCCCTGCGGCAATGCCTGACGCATCTGCATGGATCGAAGTCAGATACACCAGCAGTGCGATCATTACGACGACGCGCACCGACTGCTCCGCTACCTGGGAGACAGCAGTTGGCACCATATTATGCAGACCCTGGAAATATCCCCGTAGGGCAGCCATTAGCGGAACAACGGCCAGTCCCCAAGCACTGGATCGAAGTGCAGGGATAATATGCGAATTTCCAACCCAAGACGAGAGAAGAGGCGCACCTATATAGACTAGTATTCCAATCACTATCCCGCTAACTCCGGTAAGGAGGGCAGACAGCTTCAGGATCCGGCGCCCCTCCTGCTCCTCCCTCCCCGCAGAGGTCTCAGCCACGAATTTGGAGACGGCGGACGGCAGGCCCAGCATCGCCACCGTTACCAGCATGGTGTACAGTGGATTAACCGTATTATAGATGCCGAATACGGCATCTCCGCCCAAATTTTGCAGTGGAATTTTCTGCAGAGTGCCAATCAGCTTCGAGAGGATGGCTGCCGCACTAAGAATAAATGCTCCTTGCAATAATCTGGAGCCCTGCGAATGTTTCATACATGTACCTGCTTCTACAGCTATAACTGCTATGATGGGATGAATTTCTAATATTATAACCCATCGGGAACCGCACGACAAAAACCCCGCCGCCCGCTTGGCTTAATTCACCAAAGGGGAAGCGGGGCCTTTCGTACCGAAACCCTTACTGTTCCATTTGTTTGCCCAGGAAGGCAGCAGCGGTCTCGGCCATTTTCACTTCCATCTGCGCCATTTTGACGGAGTCGTCCTTATTCAGCAACACAACACAGCCAATCGGGTCTCCGCCGGAAATTATGGGTGCAACCACATAGGAAGAGACGGACTCCGGATGGTCTTTACCGATGTCATAGCTGCCTGCATTCGTTTCAAGCACGGTCTTCCGGCTCTCCATTACTTTCTCAAGCAACACCCCAACCTGCTTCTCAAGATAGTCTTTTTTGGAACCTCCAGCCAAAGCGATAAAAGTGTCCCGGTCAGTGATCATGGTAATATGGCCTGTTCCTTCAAAAAGCGATTCTGCATATTCCTTGGCAAAATCACCCAACTCGCCAATCGGAGAATACTTTTTCAGTATGACTTCACCGTCACGGTCGACGAAGATTTCCAGTGGATCACCTTCACGGATACGTAGAGTACGTCTAATTTCTTTGGGGATAACAACTCGTCCGAGGTCATCAATACGGCGAACAATTCCAGTAGCTTTCATTTCACATGTTGCCCCGCTTTCTTAAGAAGTATGGTTCAACTACTGTCCATTATGGGAATGGATAATCCTAGTGATTTATCGAAATATCTGACCATAGTATTCATCTCTTCCCAGTTCCTTATACATCCTCCCGTATGTATTATATAAACCGGAACGGCCTCCTCACACAAAGTGAGGAGGCCGTCCTAATGATAGCTGTAGCGTATTATTTGGCTGCTTCGGTTGCAGCCGGAGCTTCAGCGCTTGGTGCGGCTGTTGGCTCAGTTCCGCCATTGGTTGTTCCCGATTTATCCGCAGCTGCAGAGCTCTTCGGCAGATTAATCTTGACATCCAGTGACTCCAGATCCTTCTCAAGGAAGGATTCCAACCCTTGAGATGCCAGTGAACCCTTGATGGTCTCTTTCTGTTCATTGGTCAACTTGTCAAAGGTGGTTTCTGTACGGGATTCCACTTCCATCACATGATAGCCATAGGTTGTCTTGACCGGTTCGCTAATTGTGTTCAGCGGCAGGGTTTGAGCCGCCTTCTTAAATTCTTCCACATAAGTACCCAGAGCAGTATCTTTAATTTCACCGCCGTTTTCTTTAGAACCGGTATCGTCAGAGTACTGTTTGGCTGTAGCAGCAAAATCCGCACCGCCGTCAAGCTTGGCTTTCACTTCCTTGGCCAGCTTCAGCGCGTCTGCATCAGTACGTTCCTTTCCTGCAGCATCCTTTAGACCGATCAGCACATGGCGAAGTGTTGCTACGGTGAAGTCGCCTTTAGTTTTTTCAAACTCAGCCTTTACCTGGTCATCCGTAACCTTCAGAAGCATGTCCTGATACACGGTCAGCACACGCAACATATAAGAGCGGATATCCGCTTCCGTCAGATTGGCTTCCTTCAGCGTACTCTCATAGGTGTCTCCCAGACCTGTCTTGATGGAGGTCACTTGTTGATCTGCTTCCTTCTCCGCTTCTTTCTTGGCAGCATCTGTAGCCTTGCCAGACAGATATTCAAACGCCACTTCCTGCTTCAGGATAGACTCTTTGAAGGCGTCAATCTCCAGGTACTGCGCTTGCTGTGGCGACAGGAGCTTCATGACACGTGTGTCCATATCAAATTCTTTTTGGGTAATGGTACCCCCTTTGTAGGTAGCTACCGCAGTGCTGTTATCCTTATCGGCATTACTGTTATTATTACTGCTGCAGGCTGCCAGCATGGAGAAGGAAATTGCCGCCGCTAGTGAAACCAGCAGCACTTTCCAGGATTTTGTTTTATTTGATGACATCATGTAGTTCTCCCTTCGATTTTAAAGACTGTTTAGCCGCCGCCAGGAACTGTTCCAGCAAATCAAGCAGCTCCTTATCCCCCAGATCCTTCGATTTCACGCGGATAGTTGCTTTGGCGTCCCTATCAAATTGTACACGTCTTTCAAAGTTATTTCCAACTTTAGCGAGCTTTGCCGTATCAAAAGCCCCAGTGCTGCCTTCATGGAAGTTGAGAGAGACCTCATCTCCGCGACGGACCATCGATTCCAACCCATAAAGCTTGCCATATACCTTCAACCGGGCTACAGATAACAAATTGACGACAGCCTCAGGCAGCTCACCGAAGCGGTCGAGCAGCTCGTCTTCAAGTTCTGCAGCATCCTCCAGGGAAGCCACTGCAGCAACTTTTTTATATATTTCTATTTTTTGAATACTGTCATAGATATACTCGGATGGCAGATAAGCATCAATCGACAAGTCAATGACCGTATTTCCTTGCTTAAGTGAGGTATCCTCTTCACCCAACACGCTGACTTTGCGTTTACGAATCTCTTCTGCAAGCATCTGCGAGTAGAGGTCAAAACCGACAGACGCAATGAAACCATGCTGTTCGGCGCCAAGCAAATTGCCCGCTCCGCGAATGGAAAGGTCGCGCATGGCGATTTTGAAGCCGGATCCCAGCTCTGTGAACTCCTTAATCGATTGCAGTCGCTTCTCTGCTACCTCAGTAAGCACCTTGTCACGCTGGTACGTGAAATAGGCATAGGCTATGCGGTTGGACCGCCCCACCCGTCCACGAAGCTGGTACAGCTGGGACAGCCCCATTTTGTCAGCATCATGCACAATCAGAGTATTGACGTTCGGAATATCCACTCCTGTCTCGATGATGCTTGTGCTGACCAGTACATCGTATTCCCCATCCAAAAAGTCAAGAATGGTCTTCTCCAGCTCAGACTCCGACATTTGACCATGACCGATACCGACCCGGGCTTCCGGAACGAGCATGGAGATTTGCGCAGCCATTTCCTGAATACCCTGAACGCGGTTATAGAGATAATAAACCTGTCCCCCCCGGGCCAGCTCACGCTCTACGGCCTCACGGGTAAGCGTCTGGCTATGCTCCACCACGTACGTCTGGACAGGGAAGCGGTTCTCCGGCGGTGTCTCAATTACAGACAAGTCCCGCACACCAAGCATTGACATATGAAGAGTACGGGGAATAGGTGTTGCGGTAAGAGTAAGTACATCGACATTGGTCTTCAGTTTCTTGAGCTTTTCCTTATGTGTAACCCCGAAACGCTGCTCCTCATCCACAATCAGGAGACCCAAGTCCTTAAAGACCATATCCTGCGACAACAGACGATGCGTGCCAATAACCACATCTACCGTTCCCTGCCGTACGCCCTTGATCGTCTCATTCTGCTCCTTGCGGCTGCGGAATCGGCTGAGCACCTGGATATTAAGCGGATAGTTGGCAAAACGCTCGCGGAAGGTCTCATAATGCTGCTGGGCAAGAATCGTCGTTGGTACCAGCACCGCAACCTGCTTGCCTTCAATCGCAGACTTAAAAGCAGCACGTATCGCTACCTCCGTCTTCCCGTAACCTACGTCACCGCACAGCAAACGGTCCATGGGGCGGTTCTGCTCCATATCCTTCTTGATCTCTTCTATGGCCCGCAGCTGATCGCGTGTCTCTTCATAAGGGAACATCTCTTCGAATTCACGCTGCTCCTGGGTATCCTTCTCGAAGCCATAGCCCAATGCACTCTGGCGTTCAGCGTAGAGCTTAATCAGATCATCGGCGATATCCTGGACGGAAGACCGCACCTTGCTTGTAACCCTCGTCCATTCATTGCCGCCAAGCTTGTAAACCTTGGGCTCCTTATCTTCCGAGCCCACATACTTCTGAATCAGATCAATTTGTTCAATCGGTACGGAGAGCTTATCTCCACCGGCATACATGATATGCATATAGTCCCGGTGAATTCCGCTGACTTCAAGCGTTCCGATCCCCATATATTTCCCGATCCCGTGATTTTGATGAACAACATAGTCACCAATCTTGAGCTCGGTGTAGCTCTTGATCCGCTCAGCATTATCGATCCCCTTGGATACCTTGCGCGCCTTGCGCTGCTTCTGGGAGAACATTTCACCTTCGGTAATGACCGCAAGATGAATGGAAGGCAGTTCAAAACCAGAACCCAAATTTCCCTGAAGGATTGTAGGTTCCTCAATGCCATAGTCATACAGGACTCTACGGACACGTTCCATCCGTTCTTCACCATTTGCCAGCATAATCACTTTCACGCCGGATTTATGCCACCGCTCCATTTCCGATTTCAGCACATTCATCTGGCCATGGAAGTCCTGCATGCCGCGGCTGATGAAGCCCAGAATATTCTGCGGCTGGATATGAGGAACCTGGCGCAGAAAAATCGACATGAACAGGCTTTGGAACGGCCGCTGATACATAACAACATCGCTCTCTACAGAAAGCTGCAGATCAGGCAACGTCTTTCCGTTCTGCAGCAGATGCAGGTTCCATTCCGATTCATCCCGTTCAAGCTGCTTCGCCGTTTCCAGCAATCTGGCGGGTTCATCCAGCACCAGAAGTGTATCCTTCGCCATGTAATCGTACAGATGGGTACGTTCAGGATATAAGAGACTGATATATTTATAGATTTCCGGAAAATAAGTACCTTCGCGGAGCATTTCCAGCTCCCGGCCCATTTCCTCGCGCAGACGCAGCTTCGCCTGGCGGTCGGCCATCTTTTCGAGCTGCCGTTCCAGCATAGCCGCAGCTTCCATAGAAGCCGCATCCTGGCGCAGCTTATCCGCGATAATTTCTTTGGCAGGTGTGATTTTCACGCTGCGCACCTTGTCAATCGAACGCTGATCCTGCGGATCGAAGGTTCGGATAGAGTCAACCTCATCATCAAACAGCTCCACCCGGTAGGCCAAGGGAGAAGTCATCGGATAGAAATCAATAATGCCGCCCCGGACACTAAGCTCGCCGCGGTTTTCTACCCGCTCCACCCGTTCATAGCCCATCTCTATCATCGACATCAGGAACTCATCAAGCACAAGCGTCCCATCCTGGGAGATCGTCACCTCCGCGGCTGCCATCACATGTGGCGAGGGAAGCAAGCGGCGGACACCCGAATAGGGAACAACAACAACTCCACGGAAGCCCTGGGCGCATCTTGTTAACACATCAATCCGCTGGGCCAGCGTCTCAGGACTTGAGACTGCAGCCTCAGCGGCAACCAATTCGTTGGCAGGGTAGAGCAGGACGCGATCCGGAGAAAGCGCTTCCTGCAAATCCTCAGCCATCTTCTGGGCTGAAAACATATTATGAGTAACTACAAGCAGCGGACGCGAAGTTTCTTCATGTAATGCCGCCAGCATGATTTGTCTGGCCGAACCGGACAAACCCGATATGAGCTGCTCCTTCATGCCTGCAGCTACACCTCGGGCAACGGACTGAAAATCGGTATCTTTGGAAAAAGCTTCTATAAGACCTTGTAACAACAGGCGCACCTCTCTTACTAAACAGGTCGGCACTGCCCTGACGGGCAGGTGCCACCTATTATAATTAGAATCGAAAACAAGCCTTAGCATAAGGCCAAGGCTTGCGGATGACGATAGAGACAGCCGCTGCCACTTACTGAAGCGGACTGGCCAGCAGACTGAGCTCGGGGTTATTGTCCAAGGCTTCCTTGCAGTAGTCGCAAGTCACCTTTACCGTTATCTCGCCTTCTGCATCATACGCTATGATATCTCTGCGTTCCGCAGGGGTTAAAGAATGTAGGCCTAGCTGCATTTCTGTTGTGTCACCTCTCTGGATGCTTCCCAGAAATGTCCGGCAGTGCCTGCATACATAGTTTATTGCCATCTATATGCCTCCTGAAGGTTGTATATTACCTTCAGTATGCCCTACCTGTCTTACCTTTAGCCTTAGAGGGAATTACCTACTCTTGCTAATCAGCCATTAAATTTGGCCATGGTTTGCTCAAAGGTATGCTTCACACTGAACTCCAGCGCAGCACAAGTGTCCTGAATCATCGTGTCCAGCTTGCCTCCGTCTTTC
Source organism: Paenibacillus sp. LS-5 (assembly GCF_056121505.1). Lineage (NCBI taxonomy): Bacteria > Bacillati > Bacillota > Bacilli > Caryophanales > Paenibacillaceae > Paenibacillus > Paenibacillus sp. LS-5. The sequence continues at coordinate 37,920 of NZ_JBWAVA010000025.1, forward strand.
TTTGGGAAGGTAGATAACACATAGTCAACAATGGCAAATCCGGGCTCAGGCCGGGATATCCCCATCCGCACACGGTTAAAGCTTTGGGTACCGGTATGCTGAATGATGGATTTAATCCCGTTATGACCGCCTGCGCTTCCCTGATAGCGTAACCTTACTTTACCGATTTCCGTATCCAGATCATCGTATACAACAATCATATCTTCAAGCTGTACTTTGTAATAATCCATATAGGCACGGACCGCTTCACCGGAAAGATTCATAAAGGTCATCGGTTTGATCAGAACGGTTTTGACTCCGTCAATCACACCTTCCCCGATAACGGATTTACATTTGTTCTGGTTAAAAACTATGCCGTGTCTACCCGCCAACTCGTCCAAAGCCATAAAGCCGACATTATGTCTCGTCTTGGCGTACTGCGGTCCGGGATTTCCAAGTCCAACAATCCATTTCATGATGAGGCTATCCTTTCGTTCTTGACGCTCCTCGGCAGAGGCGCTCCATTTTTGGTACAATAAGCGTATATTCCAAAGACAGGTGATGAAACATGCTACATCAAGGCGATATCTTAACGCTTCAGCGCCATTTCCAGTATCACATCCAACATGCTGTGCCTGTCGAGGTATATAGAGGCAACGTGCACGTTGACATCGGAATGGTAACCGCTGTGGATGAAGGTTTTGTGGAGCTGCAGGGTACCCTTTATAACCGCACCCTGTTTACCTTCATCTCACGTCCGGGATACTAGAAGCGGCATTCGCATTACGCCGACAAGGGTTACATCTTCCTCGCGAAAGGTGTAACCCTTTTTCTGTACCCTGTGCATTCTACTCTATTTCAAACAATTTACTGATCGACAGTTCTTCATGAACGCGGATGATAGCCTCGCCCATCAGTGGAGCAACGGACAGCACTTTTAGCTTTGAGGTCGGATTGCTGCTCCGAATTGGAATCGTATCCGTCACGATAATTTCTTTAATTGGAGAGTTTTCCAAGCGTTCGTGCGCAGGGCCTGACAATACTGGGTGGGTGCAGCAGGCATATACTTCCTTCACGCCGCCCTCCATCAGAGCATTGGCCCCCAGTACAATGGTTCCGGCCGTGTCGATAATATCATCAATCAGAATTGCCGTCTTGCCCTCGATATTACCGATGATGTTCATAACTTCACTGACATTTGGCTCTGGACGGCGCTTGTCGATGATCGCCAGTGGCGCGTTCAGGAAATCAGCAAGCTTTCTTGCCCGTACTACACCGCCATGGTCAGGAGACACTACAACAGGATTCTGAATCTGCTTGGAACGGAAATATTGGGCAAGAATTGGAACACCGAGGAGATGATCCACAGGAATATCGAAAAAGCCTTGAATCTGCATTGCGTGAAGGTCCATGGTAATGACACGGTGTGCCCCTGCTTTTTCAATCAGGTTCGCCACCAGCTTGGCCGTTATCGGATCACGGGAACGGGCTTTACGATCTTGACGCGCGTAGCCATAGTATGGAATAACCACATTGATGCTCTTCGCGGAGGCGCGCTTGAGTGCGTCTACCATAACCAGAAGCTCCATGAGATTATCATTAACCGGACCACATGTGGACTGTACAATATATACATGACAGCCGCGAACGCTCTCTGACAGCTTAACCTGAATCTCTCCATCGCTGAAGCTTGTCGTGTGGGATTCCCCCATCGGAATGCCGATATAATCGGCAATTTGACTGGCCAGCTTAGGATTGGAATTACAGGTAAAAATCTTTAGTTTGGAATCGCAATAAGTCATAAAATATAAACCCTCCGTGACGGAATTTAACTTCCAAGTGGCGCCGGCGCGGATTTGCGGGTCCGTCCGGCGCTTTGGCTTCTAGCACTCTACGATGGACTCGACTGGCCTTTTTTCTTAGCTTTGGCCTTGGCACGGATCTTCTCGGCGTACCCTGGCTTGTTCTCCTGCCTTACTCTGGCAATAGCCAGATCATTCTCTGGAACCGAACGTGTAATGGTAGACCCGGCAACAACAAACGCACCTTTACCCACTGTAACCGGAGCTACAAGGTTCACATTACTGCCAATAAAGGCATCATCGCCAATCTCGGTTCTTGCTTTATTGTAGCCGTCATAGTTAACGGTAATTGCACCGCAGCCCATATTTACATTCTTGCCAACTGTCGCATCACCAACATAGCTTAAATGCGACACTTTGGAGCCATCCCCAATGCTAGCATTCTTAATCTCCACAAAATCACCGATTTTAACCTCTTCCCCCAGCACAGCGCCTGGACGCAAATAAGCAAAAGGTCCAACAGAGGTTCTTGCGCCAACCTGAGCCTGATTGAGCACGGAATGCTTCACCTGAGCACCCTCCATGATTATACAATCCTCAATCTCACTGGACGGCCCGATGCTGCAGTCTGCACCAATGACAGTCTTTCCTTTCAGGATGGTTCCTGGATAAATTGTCGTATCTGCACCAATGGTCACATCTGCTGCGATATAGGTTGAAGAAGGATCAATAATGGTTACCCCATTCAGCATGTGCTGACGGTTGATGCGCTGGCGCATTAATCCCTCAGCCTCCGACAAGGCCAAACGGTCATTAACGCCAATAGACTCCGCAGCATCATGAGCCTGATATCCCAGAACGATATCCCCCTGTGCCCGGAGTATGCCGATAACATCGGTTAAATAATATTCCTGCTGGTTGTTGCTATTCGTAACCTTCTCCAAAGCTGCAAACAGCTTGGCATTATCAAAACAATAGGTTCCCGTGTTGATCTCATTCACAGCAGCTTCCTCCGGAGAGCAATCCTTCTGCTCTACGATCTTCAACACGCCGCCATCTTCACCGCGAATAATTCTTCCATAGCCTGCAGGCTGCTCCATGACAGCTGTAAGTACGGTTGCAGCCGCATTCTGGCCCTCATGCAGAGCCATAAGCCCCTCCAGCGTCTCCGCTGTCACAAGCGGTGTATCTCCGCAGATTACAACAGTTGTGCCTGTTTCGCCACCGAGAAGGTCTTTAGCCTGCTTTACAGCATGGCCTGTACCCAGCTGCGTTTCCTGAAGCACATATTCCGCATTCTCGCCCACGTAGGCTTTAACTTTCTCCGCGCCGTGTCCGACAACTACAACGGTGCGCTGGCATCCGGTCGCTTTTACTGTATCCAGTACATGCCCTACCATCGGTTTGCCGCAGACGGGGTGCAGCACTTTGTATAATTTAGATTTCATGCGCTTGCCTTGACCTGCAGCAAGTACAACAGCCATTCTTTTCAAGAATGCCAACCTCCTACTTCTTTAGCTCACTACTGAATATATCGCATTCCAGGCAAAAAGAAAAGAGAACCATGAAGGCATGGTTCCCTTTTCTTCGAACCCCAATAAAAAAACGGTATGGCCTTAAGCCACCCAAGTAAGGGCAGCCGTCCTTTCAGAGTTAGCGCCTAGCTTATGCTCCCTCTTCAATGACCTCTTCTTCTTCAGTAGCGGCGCGATCATACTCGGCCAGAACCGCGGATTGAATCTTCTCGCGTGTTCCCGAAGAAATCGGGTGTGCGATATCGCGGAATTCACCATCCGGTGTACGCTTGCTGGGCATAGCAACGAACATCCCGTTATTACCGTCGATGACGCGAATGTCATGAACAACAAACTCGTTATCGATTGTAATGGATGCGATTGCTTTCATTCTCCCCTCAGAGTTAACGCGGCGGAGTCTGACATCCGTAATTTGCATGTGTGTGTTCACCACCTTTTTCCATCAGAGACTTGGTGTATAATTCCACACAGCAATGCGAATTCCTTCTTTTCGATTCCATAAAATACCTGATTAAGAAGATTATTTTTGCCTACCCACCGTTTTCGACAGATTTCGTGAACTTCTCTGTGTTTTCCTCACGAATTCGACATTTTAGCCAACGATCAAGCGGAAAAATAATTCCCCGGATGTGCAGAGATCCGCCGTTCCTTAGAGTCCACTTCGCTTAACTTCACCAGGGAAACGTAGTCATGGAGCAGACGCTCCTCGGTTTCAACCGCTCCGGATTCAACCAGTACACCTACCCCGGCAACCTCGGCATTGAATTCACCCAGAAGATCGACCATACCGCGTACAGTTCCGCCTGCCTTCATGAAGTCATCCACAATCAGCACTCTGGACTTTTCCCGTAACGCCCGTCTGGACAGCGACATCGTATGTATGCTTTTATGCGATCCCGAGACATAATTGATGCTTACGGCTGAACCCTCCGTCACCTGATGGTCGCGGCGTACCAGTACTACAGGCAATCCCAGCTGCGCTGCCGTGGCATAGGCCAGAGGAATGCCTTTGGTCTCCACGGTCATAACGACATCGATCTCAACGCCATAGAAGGCTGTAGCAATGATCTTACCAGCCTGCTCCATTAGCGACGGAAGCCCAAGCAGATCAGACATATACAAATAGCCGCCCGGGAGTATACGGTCACTATGTTCAAGCTGCCCACACAGATCGTCTACAAAAGCCAGCGCCATGTCTGTAGGCATCCGCGGAATATAGCGCACACCTCCAGCCGCCCCAGCCAGTGTCTGCAATTCGCCCATGCCTTCCCCTTCAAATACCTCTTTTATAATAGCCAAATCTTCACTAACAGATGACTTCGCCGCCCCGTACCGGTCTGCAAATGTAGAGAGCGGGAGAAGAACATGCGGTTTTTCAAGTAAAAATTGGGTCATGTCTACCAAACGTTGGCTTCTTTTAAGTTTTTTCACGGAATGCTCCTCGCCAAAACCGAATATTATTAAAAATAATATCACTTTTGTACGGATTTACACAAGCATGGAGATCCACTGGATTGCCGTCAATAGCGTGTACTTAGTGCAGCGAACGCACGGCGTATACTTCTTTGCAGAATCCCCGCAGCCCGTTGTAAATTCTGGCTACCTTCGATTGCTTCGACACCAGGCCAAATACCGTAGGCCCGCTGCCGGACATGAGTACGCCCTCAGCACCCAGCTTGATCATAGCTTCCTTCAACTGCTGCACTTCCGGATGCAGCTTCAGCGTGACATCCTCCAGCACGTTGCCGAGTCCAGCGCAGACGGCCTCGAAATCGCCTGCGGCGATTGCCTCCTGCATACGGGATGCTGATGGATGCACAGCGATGCTGTTCGCGCGTACGCGTCCGTACACCTCAGCCGTCGATACATTAATCGGCGGCTTGGCCAGGACGACCCAGCACTGCGGCGGACTCGGGATAGGAGTCAGCCGCTCGCCTCTGCCCGTTGCTAGGGCAGTGCCGCCTGTAACGCAGAACGGGACGTCCGAGCCCAGCTCGGCGCCCAGTTCCTGTAGCTCCTGTGCCGGAATGCCAAGGCGCCAGAGCCGGTTCAGGCCGCGCAGCGTTGCTGCGGCGTCACTGCTGCCGCCAGCAAGGCCGGCAGCCACCGGGATTCTTTTATCCAGATGAATATGCACGCCGCTCCTCACGTTATAACGGTCTTTAATAAGCCTCGCCGCCTGAAAGGCAAGGTTCTTCTCGTCGAGTGGAATATATCCAGCCTGGCTTGAGATAATAATAGAGTCCCGTTTCAGCTCAGACAGTTCCAAGCGGTCCGCCAAATCGACCATGGTCATAATCATTTCCACTTCATGAAAGCCATCCGCGCGTTTATGCAGCACATCCAGCATCAGATTGATTTTTGCTGGCGCTTTTTCATACATTTTCAAGGCGTTCACCCACCCTCAGCTTTTCCCGTAAAAACAACTTAACATATTATATGAGAAACTCGTAACGAAGTCCATCAAGTAGAAAAGGTTTATCGTCCTTTTTTTAAGGACGGTACCATTTCAGCGGGAAATATAAGGATGATTGATGATGTGAAACATATAAATCCTTATATTTTATCAAAAGTTCAGCACATAACAAAAAAGGCACTGCCATGATGGCAGCGCCCCTCGCTACGCAGTCACTGCACGTACTTAATTAAGATTTGCGTGCGGCCTGCTCAGCCAGCTGAATTGCTCTTTTGACCATATTACCGGCATCCTGGGCTCTGATTCCACCCCAACCATCGCGTTCTACCGTCTCGTAAAAACCCAATTCCTTGGCCAGCTCCGTCTTCAATTCCTCAGACATCATTCCCCGCCTTCTACGGCTCATATCCGAAATCCCTCCTAAAAATGGTGGATGACAAGATTGTTGCTGCTTTAGTATGCTGCCAAGGCGGGAAGGCCATTCAGATGGATAACAAAAAACAGCCTCCCTGCAGGAGACTGCCATAAATCGTTAAGCTTTAATATACATAATCCGCATCTGCCCATCATCTTCGCAAACTGTGATTTCCACAGATTCGGTAAGTATGTCGGCGTAGCTGTAGGAGACTCGCTTGAAGGTTTGCTGCTCCTGATCCAGTTTGACAATAAATACAGAAGGGTACGTTTCTTCCAGGACACCGGTGCGTTCAACGGTTTTACGACGGCCACCGTTTGCACGCAACGTGATCTTATGACCGACGTGAGCTTCGAGACTGCGTTTAATTTCCAACAGCGCGTTATTAGCCATTGCCTGACGACCACCTCTTTCCTTGTCCATTATACAACTTTCTGTAATGATTGTCAAATCAAATAAACAATTATAGATGATGACAAAAACGTTGTCAACGGAATTTTTTTGGGATCTAGCAAGGCTGACATTAAATCCTTGTTAGCAGTAATATCAGAGTTTTGATTTTAAAAGCAAGAAACAGCATAACCAAAAAAAGCCCCGCTCGCACGAGGCCTTTCTGAAGGGTCTATTTGCATAGTATCAGCTACATGATCACCGAAGGTGCCACCTTTAGGGTAGACAGATTCTGCAGGCGGGGCATTCCAATTCGGAAGCTGCCACGGGTCTCGATTCCGCCCATCCCTTGGCTTCCGCTGATCGTATTGTTCAGCACATCCCCCAGACTGACGGACTCCCTGATGGAAGTAAAGGATGCTTTTGCTGCTATATAGACTGGATCCAAGGCATGAATCAGTATTCTTCCAGGCGAGCTGGCAAAGTTGGCACCTGCGCCGAGCAGTGCTTCGAAATGCGACTGGCAGGCTCCTGCTACAATCGTCAGTGTGTCAAAATTCCGCTCATATTCGCGCGCGACCCCAATCGCTGCAACGAAGTTTTGAGAATTTTTATAACTATTAAGGCTGTATAGATCATAAGTATGCTGCTGCTTGAGTACCCCATCATGTCCGGTAATGACTACTATATCCGGACGTACACGCGGCAACAGCCGGTACAGCGTTTCCGCCATCTTGGACTCATGGATATGATGTCCCTCGGCAGGGATCCTCAGCTGCTCGTACAGACTGAGACTCTTCTTCAAATACAGTGCATCACCGTCCAGGTGAAGCACCTTACCCGGTACTTCAAAGTAGGCCAGCTCCTGGGGAGACTGGGGCCTCCCCCCGAAGATAGACGCTCCGCTCCGCTGACTCTGCTCCTGCCGGTCTTTGCGCAGCCGGGTTAGCGACTCCGTAGCCTTAATCTGCGCCTGTTGTCCCCGCTCGGTAATACCGGTAGGTGGCACCTGCACCAAGTCTTCCAAAGGCGCATCCGCCAACAAGCGGAATTCAGTGCCTTTGATAACTGCCCCGTTATGCACAATATTCTCCACCCGAAACGTTACATCGCCACCGTAAGATTTGCGAACGACCAAGTCTCCTAAATTCATTTCCAACACCACCCCTACCCCATCGTATGGGCAAAGTCCCCGGTTGGTTCTTCATTGGTACTGATTTGAACGATATGAAAGGCCTAAGGTCGTTTTTCTTATCTACCCGATTCCAGCAGTAAGCAGCACGGCGCTTAGCCGGGCGTACTCCTCAAGACTGAGCGTCTCCCCGCGGCGGCTTGGTTCGATTCCTGCCTCGGCTAGCAGAGACTCCAAACGTTCACGTCCCTCTTCCGGAAAAAACCGGGCTTTGAGATTATTAGCAATGGTTTTACGCCGCTGTGTAAAAGAAGCTTGTACCACCTCGAAAAAATGCTTCTCATCAGCAACCTCTACCGGCGGACGCTCCCTCACTTTAAGACGGATCACCGCAGACTCCACATTTGGCTGTGGAATGAACACCGTGCGTGGCACCATACAGACCAGTTCAGGTTCACTATAATACTGCACAGCTATACTAAGGCTACCATATTCTTTCCCGCCAGGTGAGGCTGCCATGCGTTCAGCAACCTCCTTTTGGATCATCACGACGATATTATCGAGCGGCAGTTTTTCTTCCAGCAGCTTCATGAGGATTGGAGTGGTTACGTAATACGGCAGATTGGCGACCACACTCACTCTTTCCACAGCCGCAAAATCCTCAGCAAACAATTCCTGCAAATTCACCTTCAGCACGTCATCGTTCCGGATTTTGACATGCGGGTAAGCGGAGAGGACATCCCGCAGTATCGGGATTAGCCGCCGGTCAATCTCAACTGCCGTTACCGCTCCAGCGGATAGCGCCAGCCTTTCAGTCAAAGCGCCAATCCCTGGCCCAATCTCCAGTGCACCGGCTGCCTGATCCAGACCCGCAGCATCCACAATTTTGTCCAGGATATTCTGGTCAATCAGAAAATTCTGACCCAAGCTTTTTTTAAAGGAGAATCCGTAACGCTGAATGATTTCCTTAGTGCGTACCGGCGATGAAATATGATTGTTGCCACTCATGAGGTAATGCCTCCCTGATCAATTTGCGCGAGAGCATTTGAAAATTCCTCTCGTGTTATGCCAAACATCGCCAGCCGCTTATACAACTGCTTACCGTTACAGTATCCAATCCCCAGCAGATTACCCAGCACCATTCTCCGTTCCGCTGCCTGCGGATGCACCATCATTCCTGCAGCCATCAGATCCTCGAGCCCAATCAGAGCCGGGGCACCTTCAAAGGAAGTATGAACATGCTTAAGAGCGTGACGAATGGCCTCCGGAGAAGCGTTTTCCACTCCTATGTCACCTTTACGGGTAGCGTCTTTTTCAGGTATGAACGCATGCTTGCAGCCTGGCACCTTGGAAGACACAATCTTCCGGATGCGTTCACCGGCATGATCAGGATCTGTTAGAATAATGACCCCTCTGCGTTCCATAGCCAGTGCAATCTTTGCGATCACTTTGCGGTCCACTGCTGAACCTCCTGTTTCAATGGTATCCGCCTCTACAGCTCGTTTAATGGCAACTGTATCGCTTTTACCTTCCACAACGATTAATTCCTTGATCATTTTCTAAACTCCTTACTCTGCAACGCAAAAAGAAGAGGATTCGCTCCCCTTCTTATTGGCTAAAGAATGTATAAGTGATGAGCGGTAGGCTCTGAAATTCCGTAACAGTCTTAATTGCTACCCTCACTATATCTTATTAACTGTTAATTTGCAAAAAACTGCTGCTTAATTCAGCTCTGGCTTCACAGGCCCGATCACATAAATTGTACGTGATTTACGCCCAAAGTTACGGGCATTGCTCAGGGAATCATAGTAGACATCCACCTTGTTGCCTTTAATGGCACCGCCGGTATCCTCTGCACGGCGAAACCCAAGACCCTCAATATACACCCACCAGCCGATAGGTATTACGTTTGGATCCACAGCAATGGTCCGACCTTCCGTTACGCGTGTGCCGGAGGCCGTACGTGTACCAATCCCTGGCTCTTCAGAAGAATAAGCCGTCATGGATACATTTTTGATTATTTTTTTGTACTCAAAATCTATACCTGCTTTGCTCGCAACATTGTTGCTGTTTGTGCTGACTTTAGATGTTTTTGTGGTAGTGGTTGAATTGGAAGTTGCAGTAGTGGCTACAGCAGCCTTGGGAAGTGCTTTGGTACCAATAGCAATGATTTTGTCTTTGGTAACCGTCTGTACTTCCTTGCCCACCATGCGCATAGATGCCAGCTCGCCATCTTGATAGATTTTCTCGATATGCTGGACCATAACGCCCGGTTTGCCCGCTTGCGCAACTCTTACAGTTCCCTTTGTCAGGGAGGGGTCTGCGGTTTTAATAACCCGGAAAGGCAAATTTGTTGTCCGCTGTACCACTTGCTTGTTAATCCGGACAATTTTGATTTCCATGTCGGCAGAAACTGCGGTGTTGAGAGAAGGGTAAATCTTGTCATAGCTCTCCAGGCTGATGCCCAGTTTGTCAATCGCCTGACCGATGGTGTCTTCGGTTGTGTAGAGCGTTTTGGTTGTTCCATCCGCTGTTAGCTTAAAAGCCTGCGCATGGTTGATTACGACACGGTCGCCGTCTTTTATTTCATCACTAAGGCCAATAGATAATGCATCTTGCGGCTGCAGCGAAATTTGTTCTTTTGCCAGCACATCACTGAGCAGCGTATCCCGCGTCTCCAGCGTCTGTACCTTTCCATCTATTACTAAAGTTATTTCTTTAAAGCTTTGACCGTGTACGTACAGCAGAATTACTAGCGCGATAACGATTGATGCCGCGCCTGCAAGTGAAAGTACGCGAGGATTCACTTGCTTCCACCGTAATGCGAAAGACCTGCTGGATGATTGCGAATCATGGGATACTTCTGGTTGGAATACGCCCATTCTCTCCATCCTCCTTACATAGCCCCGTCGTCCAAGTTGTATAGCAAAGGTGACTGTATCACTTCTGACGAAACTAGGTTTGAGATTGCACAGGATACGCCCGCATTGCTTTAGCGTTTCCTGCTCATGGATCGCCTGCTCGGCATAGCTACTCCAGACATCTGTTATACAACAGTATGCTGGAAACATTCGCATTATTCAAAAAACAAAAAAAGCCTAAAAAGAGTTCACAGAGGACTCTTTCGTGGCTCTCCGGGTGTCAGAATACGCGGGAATGTTTATGCACGAGGTTTCCTCTCTTACTTGCGCTTACGGGGTTAGCTGTCGGGTTCGGGCATAAGAGAGACGCCCTATCTCAGGTCACCCGCTCACGGCGGTTGCCCTCAAATTCACCCCAAAGACCACGTGAAGAAATCAAATAAAGTCTGCGGCATTTCTGTGTTGTACCCTATGTACGGACATGCGGCAGATCATTATTGGTTCCCCCGTTCTCCATACGGAGACTCAGCGAGACGATCCATGAAAATGTGACTGTCACAGTAACAACAGCTCACTTCACTGAAAAGATGATATCCTGTTTTGATGCATGTTGTAAAGCACGATTCAACCACGTTTACGCAAAAAAATCATTAAAATATTGTAATAATCGGCCGTTTTTTTATTAAAAAAGTTTAATATATCGGCTATACTTCTTTTTTCACCGGATTTACTCCCGTTTTCAGACAATCCCAAATCGTTCCAGTGCGTTCGCATACGTTATTTCAGCTAATTCCTGTAAATCAATTCCTTTTATTTCCGCAGCTGCCTCGGCGACAAGCTTCACATATGCACTCTCATTTCGCTTCCCACGGAAGGGATGGGGCGTGAGATATGGAGAGTCCGTTTCGATCAAAAGCCGGTCCATTGGAGTCTGCGCAAGCACCTCTTTCGGCACTCTGGCATTCTTAAAAGTTACAGGTCCACCAAAGGACAAATGAAACCCTAGATCAAGGCACATTTTAGCCGTTTCCCAGCTCCCCGAAAAGGAGTGCATGACACCGCCAATCTCATTTGCCTTCTCTTCCCTCAAAATCCGTACCACATCCTCGTGCGCATCACGATTATGTATACAGATAGGCATTTTTAGTTCCCGTGCCATACCAATCTGTTTGCGGAATACCTCCTGCTGTATTTCTTTGGGGGAAGTATCCCAATAATAATCGAGCCCGATTTCTCCGATAGCCACCACCTTTTTATGGCTGCACAGAGAGGCAATCCAGTCCATATCCCCCTCCTTCATGTCAATCGCGTCCACGGGGTGCCAGCCTACTGCTGCATAAATATAATCATACGTTTCTGCTAATTTCATTGTCGTTGGAATCGTTTCCCGATTAAATCCAATATTAATCATCTTGCTGACTCCAGCCTCTAAAGCGCGTGCAATAACCTCCTCGCGGTCCTCGTCGAATTGCGGTGCATCCAGATGAGTATGTGTGTCGAATAAGCGCATGCTGAATCATCCTTTCAGTATTGTTTTCTATGATGAATTCCAGAAATTTTTGTATTATTTTGCAAAGATCTCAGCAATGGAAACAGGCAGCTGTGTAAGCACATTCTGTAGCTTATCCTGCGGAAAATAAAGATGATACCGGCCGCGGTGAATACCGCTGATCGAACGGACTATATCGGATACCTCAGAGATCTCCCGCAGTTTATCATGACGGTCCAGCAGCAAAATTTGTTTGCTGTCAAAACCCTCCCCTGGACGAAAAACATCATAAGGAAGATCTGTCGGATAATCAATCTCCAGATCGTAATCAGGATGCAGCCCGGCCCCCGCAAAACTGAGGCGGATTTCATCAATCGTCTCCGAGTCTAGGTGATCCATTTCTACATATTTATACAGTTTACGATGAATAAATCGGCTGCACAAGTCAGCTAATGTTTCATCGGATTCCAGAGTCCACTGCATAAATGCAGTCTGTACCAAGGCTTCATCCAGCAGTAAATACTGTTCCACATTAATCTCTCCACCAAATAAATCACTGAGCGGATTGATCATAAAACGGAAATTATACCCCTCCTGTAGAAGCTCTTTCGCCCTGCGGAATATCTGGCGCAAAATAATCTCCGAGCTGCGTGTAACCGGATGAAAATATACCTGCCAATACATCTGGTAACGTGACATCAGATAATCCTCGATGGCATGCATACCTGATTCCTTTACGACAACCCGTCCATTATAAGGACGCAGCATTCTCAGAATACGATCAATGTCGATTGTCCCATAATTCACCCCCGTATAATAGGCATCACGCAGCAAATAATCCATACGGTCTGCATCCAGAGGACCCGACACCAGGTTGACCACGATTTCATGCTCATACGTTTTGGCAATCACAGATGCAACCTTGCGCGGAAAATCTTCACTCACTTCTCGCAGTATGGCAGTGACTTCTGTGTTCTCCTGTATAATTCTGCATGTCCAGTCTTCGTGATTCATTTCAAAAGCTTCTTCTATAGAATGGGAGAACGGTCCATGTCCCAAATCATGCAGGAGTGCAGCACATAAAGTGAGCAGGCTCTCCTCCGGCATCCAATCCTTGTACCCGCTTCGTTCAAACTGGGAGATGATCCGCCGTGTAATTTCATAAACTCCAAGAGAGTGGGAAAAGCGGCTATGTTCAGCCCCGTGGAAGGTTAGATAGGAGGTGCCAAGCTGGCGGATTCGACGCAAGCGCTGAAATTCGCTGGTATTGATCAATCTCCAGATAATCGTGTCCTGAACATGAATATAATTGTGTACCGGATCTTTAAAAACCTTTTCTTCTGTCAGCGGTTGCATCATTAAGTTCAACTCCTTTAGATAATAAGAATAGAAATCAGTTGAAATTAAGGTTATAATAGTAGATAATGTCGCACTTTGTCGAATAATGACACTTTTTCAATTTACAAATCGACAAATTACTTTATTGCAGTTTTCGTAAGATTTTCTTTATTTATAAGCCTTACAAAAGTTTTTTTCGAATTCAGCTTGAACTCGACAGTAAAAAAGGTTGACTGTTTTGGGAATGGTTGGTATTATAAGTATCATAAAACGGTGAACATTGTCGAATAATGACGCTTTTGAACATTGAGAGGAGCAACGATTACAATGATGAAATCAACAGGTATCGTTAGAAAAGTAGACGAGCTAGGACGGGTTGTTATTCCAATTGAATTGCGCCGTACACTGGGCATCGGTGAAAAGGATGCGCTCGAAATTTACGTGGACGGTGAGCGCATTATGCTTAAAAAATATGAGCCTGCTTGCATATTCTGTGGCAATGCGGAAAATGTAACCTATTTCAAAGGTAAAATTGTTTGTCACGAATGCATTTCTGCTATCCCTACCCCTGTGACAAATTAAAGCAAATAGGTTATAATAAGAACTAATCAAATTGTTAATTCTAACCTTTTTATATCTCCTTGGCCTCCCGTTATTGCGGGAGGTATTTTTTATGTAATTCTACCCTCCTGAGGTTTACCCTCCCAAACCCTCCCTACAGGGAGGGCCCTAAGGGCTCCCGTCCTCTGGACACTCAGAAGCTAGTCTAACTGTGATGCTGGCTCTCCCTACGGGAATCGCTTGGCTACACTTATACCCAGATTTATACTCGAAATTAACCCTTTACCATATATATAAATGTAGAAACTACATTTACAACTAATATAAGGAATAACTTTCTGCCAATATATAGGTAGAGTGCAGATATTTCCTCGTTGATATTTCCTTATTCTCTCTCCAATAGTGCATTATAAATATCCCGTTTTGCCAACCCGCGGTCTGAAGCTGCCTTTTTCATAGCATCCTTACGTGACAGCCCGGAAGTTTCATAATGCGTTACATGCTCTTCGATACTGAGTTCACGCCACCAGGAAGATTCGGCAAGCTCGGCCTCTTCTTTGCTCTCACCCTCCAGCACAATCACGTACTCACCCATCGGTGGATGCTCTGACAACCATACCAGACACTCTTCAATGCTGCCACGCAGGAACTCCTCGTACCGTTTTGTCAATTCACGGGCGAGTACAATCTTGCGGTTACCAAAAGTCTCCTGCAGATGGGCCAAAGTTTTTGCTACACGATGCGGTGATTCATAGAACAGCAGGGTGCCTTGTGCCGAACGAAGACCTGACAGCACGTTACGAATATCCTTACGCTCCCTTGGCAAGAACCCGATGAAGGTGAAGGTGGTTGTGGGCAGGCCAGAAGCAATCAAAGCAGACAGTGCCGCATTAGCACCGGGAATCGGAATCACGGGGATCCCATGGCTGATCGCAAGCGCTACGAGATCAGCTCCAGGGTCAGAAATGGCAGGCAGACCAGCATCGCTAACCAATGCCAGATTTTTACCTTCTATTATATATCGGATAAGCTCTGGTCCACTCGCTGCCTTATTATGCTCGTGATAACTGAATAGCATCGAAGGCGTGATTTCGAAGTGGCTGAGCAATTTACGGGTCTGTCTCGTATCCTCCGCGGCAATAATGTCGCATTCCTGCAAAGTGCGAACAGCACGATATGTCATGTCTTCCAAATTACCAATGGGTGTGCCCACCAGATACAGTGAGCCTGTCCCTTTTTGTTGTTCTTCATTCCTGTTTTGAAAGCTGCTTTGGCACGAGATCATCATGATTTACCCTCTTTAGCTCCGTAGTAGATATCCAGAATTTCCGGACAGTATTGATTGTCCTCATTATATACGATCAGTGGAGGTTGTAAACGCACCTCAGGCTTGCCGTCGCGTGCTGCCTCGATTAGTACCATATTGGCCTCCAAATGGGCACGGGGATGAACAAAACGAATCAGCTTCGGCTCCAGTCGATATTGTCTCATCAGACTGATGATATCCACCAGACGCTGTGGCTTATGAATCATACTTACCTTCCCTCCGGTACGGACAAGCCTAACACAGGCCTGAATGACTTCCTCGAGGGTGCAGCCCAGCTCGTGGCGGGCCATAGCCTGATGAGTATTCATTTTAAGGTCACTCCCATTTAGCGGCATGTAGGGCGGGTTAACCGTTATCGCATCATACACCCCATATCCTGCCGTATGATGCAGCTCACGCAAATCGCCTTCATGGATAATTACCCGATCCTCCAGACCGTTCATCGCTACACTTCGACGGGCCATATCTGCCAGACGGGGCTGAATTTCAATACCTTCTATGGAAGCTTTGGTACGGGTGGTAAGAAGCATCGGAATTACGCCATTTCCAGTACACAGATCGAGCACTTTACCCCGCGGTGGTACACTGGCGAATCGTGCAAGCAACACAGCATCCATTGAAAAACTGAATACCTCGTCGCTTTGAATAATCCGTAAATCATGTGTGAGTAAATCATCTACCCGCTCCCCATTATGTAAAGGAACTGGGTTATCGTTAAAAGAATTTGTCATAGTGTTCTCCATTTCTCGAAACCATACTGACTTCGAAACCTAAACGTCTGTAAATTCAAAAAAAACCGTAGGCGTAAATCTCCTACGGCTGGATTTGCTCATTTATTAAGAAACGAAAGACAGAACAAGCAGTCACCTTCTGTACGCAAATGCCCAAAATAGACATTACAGATATGAAAGCCTTCATGATAGAGCCGCGCCAGATTGTCATAACCTTCCCCGACAACCTCTCCGGCTCCCTCGCTAGCGGCCAACAGAGCCTCCGCCTCAGCAGAATGGGCAGCAGGGTCCAAGGGCGCTTCCCGCTTCAATATTTTACGAAGCTGTTCATTCTCCAGACTTAGCCTTTGATTGGCTTCCATTAATTCCTTAACCGCCAACTTCCAATCTCCAAGACTTGAGCGCATGTTTTCCATCTGCGCTTCCATCTCCTGCATTTGTGCAAATATATTTAGCTTCTCCAAGTTTCCACCCCGAAAGTAACCTTATATGGTTTACTTGACGACAACATCATCCATTGGAAGTTCCTTAACTTTGCCCACTTCAAACAATTGCACATGAACTGTACGGCTTCCAGCATTAATGCCTACGACCTTACCATCACCCAGTGAGGTTACGACTAGCTTGCCCACACCTGGCATTTCTTCCTTTGTACTTTCGTAATTATCATGCTCAAATTTCAGGCAACACATAAGTCTTCCACAAAGACCCGAGATCTTTGTAGGGTTCAGTGAGAGATTCTGGTCCTTTGCCATCTTTATGGATACCGGTTCGAAATCTCCAAGCCAGGAAGAGCAGCAGAGCACCCGGCCACAAGGCCCTAACCCACCGAGCATCTTGGCTTCATCACGCACCCCAATCTGTCGGAGCTCAATACGGGTACGGAAGATGCTGGCCAGATCCTTGACTAACTCACGAAAATCTACACGGCCTTCAGCAGTAAAATAGAAAATAATCTTATTGCGGTCAAACGTAAATTCCACATCCACAAGCTTCATTTTGAGGCCATGATCGCGAATTTTATTTAAACAGGTAGTAAAAGCATCCTTAGCAGCACCTTTATTCTCTTCCACCACGCGTGCATCCGTTTCACCGGCAATCCGCATGACTTTTTTGAGAGGTAATACTACATCGGCTTCCTGCACCTCTTTTTTCCCTACGACAACCTTACCGTACTCGACACCTCTTGCTGTCTCCACAATCACGCATTGATCCCGTTCAATCGGAAAATCGAGCGGATCAAAATAATATATTTTACCCGCCTTTTTAAAGCGGACACCTACTACGCTGTACAAAAATTAACCCCCTTGTTTGCCGGTAAAAGGAACCCTAAAGCAAGTCCGCTCCCTGGTGATTCATGCTTGTCCTTCCTCATCCGTTAAACCATTTTTCCAGGCTGAAGCGTTGATCCGGAGGATATATCAAAACTAACCCATTAACTTTCCAATCGGATTAGGAACTGCTCCAGACACAATTGGGCATTGGCATTGGAACGCAGCTTGCGCTCACTCTCTGCAGCAAATTCCATGTAGGCCACCCATTGTTCGGTACTCCGCTGACGGGCATGTCTGGAGATAAAGTCTAACTGATCTATGAAAACGATACTTTCGTGCTTTCGGTACAGGAAGTAAAGCATATCTTTGAACCATAAGTGGAACATGCTGAACAGGATATCCAAATGTTCACTGAGTCCCGTCTTGAACAGCTTCTGCCCGGCAGTTGCTACTGCGGAGCTGCCCTTGCCCAAAGACTCCTTTGCTAATTGTAACACTAGATTTCTCATTTCTGCAAACCAATTCTGTGCCAAAAGTTCCCTGCAGCCATCAAGTCCTGAAGTTAATGATACCGCACATCGCGCAAGTGGTACCGGAACCCCTTCACTAGCCAGTGCCTGAAGCATCATGTCCGGATGTAGAGGACTAAATGGAATGCGCTGTGTTCTGGACTGTATTGTCGGCAGCAGGGAACTGCTGTTGTCGGATATCAGAATGCCCACCGCAGGTGCAGGGGGCTCCTCTAAAAACTTAAGCAGACTGTTTGCGGCCTGAACCGTCATTTTGTCCGCTCCTTCTATAATATACACTTTAGGGTTAACACCCTCTGAGCGGTAAGAGAACATGCGTTGCAGTTCGCGGATCTGGTCGATTTTGATACTTGCACCATCAGGCTTAAGCAGAGACAAATCCGGATGGTTGCCATGCTCTACTTTGCGGCATTCCAGACATTCACCGCAGGCATCATCTTCACTGGTGGTACAAAATATAGCTTGGGCGAACATAAGCGCCGTCTTCATTTGACCACTTCCTGATGGTCCTGTGAACAGATAGGCATGGCTCACTGCATCTTTACGCAGAGCGTTTTGAAGCAGACGCTTAGCATCCTCCTGGCCTAATATATCATGAAAAGACATACATTCCTCCAAGTCTTTTAAAAAGAAAGGTTAATCAGCATTCCACGGATTTCTCCAACACGCCCCAGCAAATCAATACGGCCCTGCTCACTTTCCAGCAGTTCATCAGCCATATTTAGCAGAGCTGCATCTATTTCTTCTAGCAGTTTGTAGCGTTTCCCCCGCCCCCGGCGGTCCCAGCCCTTGGTTTCCTTCAGAACAACACCCCGGCGGGCAGTTTCTTCCAGGAATTTTTTGATCATATTCCGGTAGATGGACAGTTCACGGACCGTCATAGATTTGGAAAGACGGTCTCCCTGTTGCTGAATATCCTTGATCTTCTGGTTCAGCTCATCTATCGTCTTTTGTTCACCTTGCTGCTGAAATATATCAGTAAAGGTTTTCTGCTGAACGGGCCTTCCCGCTCCTGCAGTCGGCAGCTCACTTTTCAATGGCCTGTAGCCGGGATTGATTTTCAAAGGTTCCACCGCCCTTTAGTGAGAATTTATCTATATTATACTCAATAATGCTCAAAACGATCGACAGGAAGCACAAATACGGTCGCTCCGCCTACTTGAACCTCTACGGGAAGCGGTAAATAGGAATCCGTCGTACCGCTCATTGGAGTCACCGGGGTGACAAGCTGCTCACGTACCTTGCAACTGTTGCGAATGACAGTTAATACAGCTTCCACCTGAGAGTCGTCAACACCAATCATAAATGTAGTGTTACCTGCCCGTAGAAATCCGCCTGTACTGGCTAGTTTGGTTGCACGAAAGTTTGCTTTGACTAGTTCACTCGACAATCGGTTGCTGTCTTTATCCTGGATAATTGCAATGATCAGATTCATCTTCGCTTTCCCTCCTAAAAGTTTTGTGAGTTCACTTCATATATTCCCTTTGTACAAGACATTCTTCAAAAACGTGCATTTAATCTTGTACACTTAGTTTAATTAGACAAAACGTTCTAAAAATCCTTTAATATACGTTCTTTCAGTATACGGACTATATCCTGCTCCACCATGTGAATAGGACGGTTGGCATCAAGCACCACAATCCGCTCCGGGTCAGACATTATGACCTGGCGGTAACCCTCTCTAACCTTTTGGTGAAAAGCCAGGCTCTCCAAGTCGAGACGGTTCACTTCCCGTTCCTCATTGGCGGCAATCCGTGATAACCCTACTTCCGGGTCCACATCCAGATAAAATGTAAGATCGGGGGTTCGTCCGCTGGTAGCAAACTGATTGATTTTCCTTACCTCTTCGATACCCAGTCCTCTAGCATAGCCCTGATAAACCAGGCTGCTGTCGACAAAACGGTCGCATAACACGGTAAGTCCTTCTTTGAGCGCGGGCTCAACCACCTCTGCCAAATGCTGGCTTCGGGATGCTGCATACAGCAGTGCCTCCGTACGCGCATCCATCGCTGTGTGGGCCGGATCTAGAATAATGGAACGGATCTTCTCGGCAATTTCAATACCGCCAGGTTCGCGGGTAATCAGATAAGGCATGGAATGATTCTGTAGATAGGCTGCTACCCTGCCGAGTACGGTTGTTTTTCCGGAGCCATCGCCTCCCTCCAGAGTAATAAAGAAACCTTCTTGTGCCACTTATGCGTCTCCGCCTTTCTTAATGTTGTAAACCAGAATATGTTGTAGAGCCGGATCCGCACAGGCCTGGAACTTGGCTCCTCCCTGGCTAAGTCCGATAAGCCGGTTGCAAATATCTTCGCTTATCTCTTCTCCTGGATATAAGAGTGGAATTCCTGGCGGATAAGGTATTACCATCTCTGCCGCCATTCTACCCGTACTATATTCAAGCCTTATACTTTCGGTTTCCAATACATTCACTGGTTTCATCGAAAATAACACAGGACTCGAAATCAAATTATTCGTGAAATTGTTCCACGTGGAATTTTTTGCGGAAGCCGGAGCCATTTCAGCTGCTGGCTCATCAGCTATTTGCCGCAGCGCAGCCAGCAGCCGTTCCGTATCTTCTGCCTTCGAGCCAAGGCTGAAGGCAAGCACCACGTGCCGGTCGTCGCTCATCTCCGGCACAATGCCCTTTGCTTCGAGCCTGCGCTGGAGCTCGAAGCCCCCCAGGACTCCGTCGGCGTCATATATGACCGCCTTAAAGGGGTCCTGGGTGCTGTACGCCGCCGTGCTTCGCGGCGGCATCCCAGTGGCGGCGCCTGCATCATCGGCGCCGCAGCCCGGCTGCAGCGGCTCTGCCGGCTGCAGCAGCCCGTAGCGCGGCAGCGCAGCCAGGCCGCGCCGCAGTACATCCACGGCGGCGAGTCCCGCCGTGAAGGCCCCGGCACGCTGGCGGTGCACCAGCCGGCGGGCCAGATCGAGCGAAGCCATCACGGGGTATGATGGGCTGGAGCTCTGTACCATGGCCAGCCGCTGCCGCAGCAGCGCGCGGTCGAGCCATGGCCCTTGCACATGCAGCATGGCGCCCATAGTCAGCGCCGGCAGCATCTTATGCGTGGACTGCACGACACCGTCCGCGCCACACATTAGCGCCCCCGCCGGCAGCGACGGGTGCTGTCCGTAATGCGCCCCATGCGCTTCATCCACCAACAGCGGGATACCGCTGTTATGGCAGGCCTGTGCGAGGGGCGCCAGATCACTGCCCATGCCATAGTAATTCGGCATGGTGACCAGGACGGCGGTGGCCTCTGGGTAGGCTGCAAGTGCAGCCTGAACCGTATCAGCCTCCGGAGCAATCATAAGACCGCTGTGCCTATCCATCTGCGGCTCCACAAAAACAGCACGCACCCCAGCCAGCATCAAGCCATGGATAACAGACTTGTGAACATTCCGCTGAAGAATAAGCGTCATTCCAGGCTCAGGACACACCGTAAGTATTAACGCCAAATTACCGGCAGTACTGCCCCCAACCAGGAAAAAGCTCTCCTCCGCCCCAAAACAATCTGCTGCGAGCTCCTGAGCTTCCCTAATTACCCCTTCGGGATGGTGAAGGTCATCGGTTCCTGTAATCTCAGTTACATCGTACCTCATCACCTCACCTAAGAAACCGGCACTTCCTTGCCCTCGATAAGCTTCTCCGTTCTTATGTCCAGGTACATGATAAGAGATATTACCCTTAGCTCTATATTGTTCCAGCATTTCATATACAGGTGCCCTGCCAGGCTCTAATCTATCCATCTTTTCTTCCTTCCCTGGGGGTTCCCTTCTATTTTAACGCAAATATGTCCAAACGCCTATATTTCGGCCAAAATGCTTAATCACATAACAAAACAGCTCCTCCCGTCAAAAGCACCGGTGAAGCCGTTATATGGGTGATTCTTAAGCTTGCTAACACTAATTAGGCCAATCATCTAATTGTGCGCCTATTATCATCTAAGCCTACCTGCTTCGTTCAAGCATTCTTTTGCAGATCAATCTTCTTCATCCGGCCCACGAAAAAGCGGTATTTGGCGTCTTCAGCCTCTGTACGTACCATCTCAGCCTCACAATCCACACAAATAAAATGCGAGACAATCACGATTCCTTCTTCTTTCATCTGCCCGCAAATGATGCAGGCTTGATCGGTCTGCTGTTCCATTACCATCCCACCTTGACTCTTTTAAGAACAGTATGATACACTTTCTATCATTTTAAACCTTTTCATAGATTTTTCCTATCCTGCATTGGCTCAAAATATATGTATTCATCAGCAGCCCAAACGGTGCTTATGGCTAATTCAGTTTAATAAAATGCCTTCCCCCGCCGATATTAGTATCATAAGGACTTGTGAGGAGGTCAGCGCTTTCATATGGAAGCAAACAACAAAGGTTCAGCTACTTTCTATCAGTACAAACTAATCAAAAAAATCAACACTACCGCCGCCTGGCTGCGTGTCTATATGGCGCTCCCTATTATCTGTGTCGTTTTAGAGACCCTTTTCCTTTCCTGGTGGAGCATTCTGTTTATGACCATTGCTGCACCTGTCATTCTGTGGATTCAGTATGTGATCTCACGTTCTGTACTCCTAATTTCTGGACATCCCATTGCAAAACGGTGGAAAATGTCCTTCCGTCTGCCCTGGCCAGGTTATATGCCCGACCAATACATCAATTATGGCATTTTCCGCAAAGTACAACTTCATAACCTTTGGATCGGGCTTTCCATCACTGCACTCTTTATCGTTTGGGTACCTTTGGCCTTCACCGTGTCATTAGCGGTATTCCATCTATGGATGCTCTTACCCAAGTTGTATATCCTATTCCGTATTCACCGTGAACAAAAGGACGGTATGTTGAAGTTTACTCCAACCGATGCTTCTTATTACTCACAATAGAAATTTGATTATTTACATAAGGCAACATATACTGCATCTGCAGCAAAAACAAACCGGCATCCTACTGAGGATGCCGGTTTGTTTATTTTGTCTTTATTCCTTTAATTGATGCTTTCTTTTCCTTTGGAATCATGACTATAAAATAACCATTATGCACGGTTAAGTGTACAATCACTTCATCCTTCTGATAAACGCGGGAATTTGTCGAATCCTCTTCCTTTTGCTCTTCCCAGCCCCAGGCTTCTATGGCCTTGCGGTAAGGCTCCGGCACACCCTCCTTTTCCTTAAGATGAGGCATAGAATAACGGACATAGTCCATAGCTACATTACTAGTTGTTCGATCTGTAGAATTAGCTTCTTTAGGAACAGGAAAACTCTTTTCGTTAAGGGCTCCCTCAAAGGTATCCCAGGCAGGCTCCTTCGTTCCACAACCAACCAGCATTACACCTACTATACAAAGAATGAATACTATCCATAAAAGTCGGGTTCGCTTCATACCTAAATCCTCCTTACCACTGCCATGCATCTAAAGACACAAGAAAATTCACTGCAAGAATTTATCAGTAGTTCATTCGTATTAAGGATGTGCTTAATATTTGCACTTTTCTATTATACTTGGAACAGAAAGTTCGTCGGTAACAAAAATGTCACTCAATTGAAAGCGTTTTATTTATTTTTTTGTAATTTAGACTAATATATATGGAACTTGAAATCATTCTAATGGTTTCTTTCCATAGATAATGTTTGAAGTCCAGCCTCCATATAACTATAATCCGCAGATTGCTTCAATTTTGATGAAGTCATAGTAATTTTCCTACTACAGCCTATGCAGATATATAACAAAAAAAGCCACTGTCGATTACTCAACAATGGCTTTCAGTGCTTGGCGGCGTCCTACTCTCCCAGGACCCTTCGGTCCAAGTACCATCGGCGC
>NZ_JBWAVA010000026.1:0-53859 GCF_056121505.1 Paenibacillus sp. LS-5
CTTTTTTTCAACTTCATTTCGAGCTCGGCGTTACTATTTCTTGGCCGGAATAAGAATATACCATGTACAGGTTTTGAATGCAAGCATTACTTTTAGTTTTTTTCAAATCCTATTCTGATGTCCTAGATCGTAGCTCTCTTCAGGTCTAAGGTCCAGGCGGCTAAGAGACATACGAACAAATCTGTCCGCTGCTAAACTGTTATAGCTCTTATGGTAAATAAGACGACCTAAGATTCAAGAAAGTGAATCCCGATGATCCCAGTGAACTATTAAAGGTCCCCCGGCAGGGAAGCGCCGGGGGATCTTTTGGACAAAAACATTTAAGCTCTTAAGTGGATACCGAATGTGGCAATTTCGCAAGGCCCGAGTTCCAGCTGATACTGGGCATCTTCCGAATGAGGCAGCGGAGCCGTTCTCTCTTCTAATATCCCTGTGCAGTACAAATGTTCATGTGGGAGCTCTAGCCCTACTTCTAGCTGAGCATGCAACTCACTCATGTTGTACCAGCGCAGCAGGAGGTCGCCGGTAGTTTCATTCATTTTCATGGAGGAAAATGCGGCTTCGGTACCTTTCCAGCTTAAAGGTGAATACCCGGAAGGAATCGCACCGTTATGGACGCCCGTCTGAAAAACGGTCCATGGAACCTGGAACTGGTGTGCTTTGGCATATGCGCCAGAAGTAATGCCGTCTCCAATATGCGGAATCAGCATTAACTGCGCGGTATGCTCGCCAAGACATTGTGCCTCAGGTGTCGGAAACCAGCCCCAGTCGCCCAGCTCCCCTACACTACGCAGCAAAGTAACAGCAATCGTATTACGTCCGTCCCGCAGTACTTCATATTCGTTCAGACCAAGATTGGCTACAGTCAAGCCAATTTCTGTGTCGCTCATATCCACAAAGGATTGTTGATGCTGGGTATTGCTCGGATTCTGCCATTCTGCCGCTGGCTCATTATCCCGTCTGGCAATCTCAAACATGGAATCGGCATGATGCACCGGAGTGTGAATATCTGTAGGGAACAGCATCCGCACCCGGTGATCCTTCGCAGTATTGTTAATCGTGGACTCAATGTGCAGCCCTTCGGCTTCACGCTCCAGTGAGATGACAGTACGAAGTTCCAGAGTCACAGTCTCACTGCTGCGCTGAGCTTTACGCTCCGGATAGTACACAAGTGCAAGCTGTTCCTCTTTCAGGGTAGCATCAGCTGAAGCAGGAATCTCCCAGGTATGCTTGATCTCCAGGGACGCCCGGTAAGCTGTATCCTCAAGCACAGTGATAGCTGCATCGAGTCCTTTGGTAGTCAAAGGAATCTCGCCATCCGGCTGTCTGTACATGTATTCATTGCCAATGTCTCCGGTATTTTCATAGATGCCAAGATCACGGTATATAGCTCCACTCGGCTTGTGACTCAGGCTGAAAGAGCCGTCTGGGGAAACTTCAACACGGATTGTCTCGTTCTCCAGCACATGTTCGCCACGGATAAGTGAGACCTTCTCCGGATCAGCTGCTGCCTGCCCGGCAACCCAGGCATAAGCACGCAGTCCGAGCGCAGGCACCTCTGAGGCTTCGAAGGTGAGTTTTATACGGCGGCACATGTATGGCTGACGGAACTGATCGTCCGGCAGGTCATAGCCGAATTCCAGACCCAGATCTTCTACGGAGCAGACCAGCACTTTGCCGCTGTCATCTAACAATATCCGGCCGGAGAGATCAAACTCCTTCATTCTTCGTGAGGTTTCCTCGAGGCCGAGGCCTTCACGAAGGTATAAGCGGGCCGCGTCGAGCTCGATACTCACAGTGCCCGTGCGGGTCCAGCCTGTAGTGTTCATCACTACAAAAGGAACAGCTTGCTCACCTTCAGGGATGCCTGCAAAAACAGAAGTATCCACAGCCTCTGCAATAAATCTGGCGCTGTCTTCAATGATACTTTCTGCTACGTGGCGGCTTTTATCAAAACGGGTAACCATTTCGCGGTGCACCTCATCTACACTGCAGCCGCAGATGCTGTCGTGCGGATGGTTCTGCATGAGCGTCTTCCAGGCGTAGGTAAACAGGTGATGCGGATACTCCTTGCCAGTGAGCGCCGCAATGGAAGCCAGTGGCTCGGCTACTTTTTCGAGAAGAGTCTGGCCCTTCTGGTTCATCTGTTTCAAGTACACACGTGCCGAAGCAGTATTGACGAGTGTACCCCAGCCGTCGGTCCGTTGGCTTCGCAGTTCCCCTGTAACGGATGAAAGCTCACGTCCGCCTTGCTCCAAATCCGCATTCAGTGCATCCAGGTAATCCGGAAAGTTCGAATGAACGAACTCCATCTCCGGATAAAGCGCCTGCGCGGTGGCGATAGCCTCAGGCAAATCCAGTTGCAACGGCTGATGGTCACAGCCATTCATGAACAGCAGCTCACCAGTGGAAGCATATTTCTCGGCATCGGCCAGCTTGCGGTCCCAGAATTCACGTGCAGCAGCCCCGTCCGCCGGGACTTCATTCCCGTTGGAATACCAGTTGGCGAAGAGGATGCCGAGAATGCGGGAACCGTCAGGCCCTTCCCAGATCAGTTCAGAGAAAGAAGACTCATACCCGCCATCCGATACGGTGTTGTTGAAGCCGGTAGGTTTTACCCCTCTGCCAAAGAAAGCATTCTTAATACCGGACTGGAGCATGAGCTGCGGCGTCTGGCCGACAAGACCAAAGGTATCGGGAAAATAGCCGATTTTGGAAGGTTCCCCGTACTTCAACGCATCCTGATGGCCGATCTGCATATTACGTACATTGGCCTCACCGCTTGTAAGAAAAGCGTCCTGCAGAATGTACCAAGGACCTATCAGAATCCGGCCACCGCGGATATACTGCTCCAGCCTTTCTTTATTCTCCGGGCGGACCTGCAGATAATCCTCCAGAATAATTGTCTGACCATCCAGATAAAAGCTGCGGAAGGCTGTACTGCTGTCCAATTTATCAAGCAACGCATCCACCAGCTGAACCAGACGGACATGATGCTTCTCGTAGGGCAAATACCATTCCCGGTCCCAGTGGGTGTGGGAAACGATATGTGCTGTTTTTTTCTTCGTCATGAGTCCCATCTCTCCCTTAAATCTTGCTCAGTGTATTGTAATCGCAGTTTCTCCCGCTCTGTATACAGAGATCAGCTGCCCCTGCTTATCTGCCGAAAATAGGACAGAACGTTCCTTCTCCAGCCGGAAGCTGTAGCTCACACCGGTCTGCAGGTCTTTAACTTCAACGTCAGCATCCCAGGCGTATTCGGATACGAAAATATAAAGTGCTCCTTCGTCAAATTCGAGCTTCCGTCCGTAGATACCCGGCAAATCACCGCCGCGGGTCCACTCCAGCTCCGCAGGAACAGATGAACGCTCCACCGCATAGCGGTACAATTCGGCGATTGGTTCATCGCGGTCATTCAGCTCAAGCGGGAGCGGGCACCAGATCAGACGCCCCTTGCCAAGCGGAAGATCGATTACGGCATCGCCATCTTGTGTCGGCAGAGTGGCTTGCTCTGCATCACTGATTTGCACTTCTCTGACCAATTCAGCAATCCGGCGCTGTCCGTAAGATACGGCAAAGGTTCGCTCGTCAAGCTTCATCCGCTCCTCACGCCGCACGTTGCTTAGCTCACGCGCACCGAGGGCTGACTCAAGCCGGCCCGAAGGCTGCCAGTAGGAGTTCAGTCCCAATGCTCCTGTTACAACAAGCACCGCTCCAGTCCGTTCCACAAACCCAATCAGCTGTTCCATGGCGCTATCATCCAGGTTGTGTGCACTAGGCAGGAGAATCAGCTTTGGCGGCTGAGCCTCCAGTGCTTGCAGGCCATACTCCGAAACCGCACGGAATGGCAGGCGCAGCTGATAGGACAAGATGCGGGTCAGCCGGGTGGTGGCATCATAAGCGAGCTTGCGGTTGGAGAAATCATTGGAATACGGGAAAATAACCGCGATATCCTCAAGCTTACGTCCGTCAAAAAGATGCCCGCTTTCTGCAATGAAACGCCCAAAATCATAGGATACATCTGCCTCTGGCTTCTCTGTCCCGTCTGCGCGCAGTGCACCAATCTGCGATTCGTTAGCATTATCCATATAGAAGTTGGTATTCCAAATCCACTGGACAGCACCTGCTCCGCCCGCTGCAAACGCGTAGGCATACTTACGTTCAAGCATAGATCGCAGCTCTTCCTCAGATCGCTTGGCACGCCCGTCCGGGGTTTCGACATACATAATTCCAGTTTCCTGCACCAGGTTGGGCTTATTTTCTGTTTTGGCAAAAATTCCGCTCCAAAGCAGATTGTCGTTCAGCCACCAGGTGTGGACGGTTGTGTAGTCTACAGCCTGTTCGTAAAAGAACGGTGAAGGCCTCTGTGCGCCTAGCGCTTCGTCCTGACCTACAGTTACGAGATGCGCCGGGTTCAGCTCCTTGATAGAATCATACAGCTCCTTGGCCCACACATTGTGCATCTCCATAGAGAACAGGCAGTAGTCCAGCCAGCGGGTTCCGCGTTTGCCGGAGTGAATGTCCTGAATGCTGAAGTTGATCTCCGCTTGTTCCGGGGGACGTGCCGATACAAAATCCGGAAGCTCCAGCGGCGTCATGTTCCAGCGCTCCTGAAGAACGGCAATGCTGTCATGGCGCTCCGCCAGCCAGGCGGAGAACGCCTGCTGTTCATGGATATCGCCTGCACTGCTCGGTCCGTCCGAAAAGATACGAGGCGGGTCAAACATCGATGGCTCGTTGATCAGATCCCAATCCACATGGGCTGTGTGAACATGTCTGGAAACAATAGAGCGGATAAACCGCTTTTGTGCCTCTACGCTGCGCGGGTCCAGATAGGGATTGCTGCCTTCCCACGTCTCCGGTGTAAAGGAGAAGAACGTAAAGGTCACCTGAAGGTCATGCTTCGCCGCGGTCAGCAGAAAAGCATCAATCGCCCGCATCACCTCTTCAGAGGCATGGCCATCGACCTGCATGATATTGCGGTAAGCTGTCCAGATGCCGGTGCGGATCCAGTTGATCCCTGCCTTTTTCATCTGCGCCATGTCCCGGTCCCATACAGCAGCATTGGGCAGAAAAAGGAACTTCCGCGCCACATCCGAGGTCATATAGGTCATCCCTACAACCGGCAGCGGGCGACCATTCTTCTGAAAATAATCCCGGCCGGCCGTGATTGGCTTGCCCTCCGAGAGCAGTGCAGCGTCATAGCCCCAGAAACCCTGGCGCAGCACGCGCTGCTCGCCGTCTTCCGCTTCGGCACGGCAGATCAGAATGTACAGGCCCGGCTCAAGCTCTACGGGGATAGGAATCCGGAGGAAGTTCATTTCAGTGCTGATGGCAATCGTGCAGCTTTGTTCAAAACAAGGTGAAACTGATCCTTGCTTCTGTAGGCTTAAGGTAAGCTTCCATTTGTCTTGATCGCCCCCGGTCTGGATACGGCTGAGCCGCTGGCTCTGCAGGCTGATTACTGGTCGCTCCCCCTGTTCATAAGAGGCGTAATTCGGCTTGATCCATAATTCGGTGACGCCTTTGGCGGCGAAGTCCGTACAGTCTGCGAGCAGCTTCAAGCCTGCTTCACCGCTGAAATCAGGTGTAAGCGGCTGGCCGATGAAGATCCAGCGGCCGCCTGTGAAGGGACCGCCGACATGCTCCCATAGTACAACGGGAGCAGATACCTCGCGGCCTTCAGCAGAAAGGCCCTTCAGCAGCGGATAAATCCGGGTATCCATGGGGCCGCTTGCGCCCATCTGCTCCGGCAGATCGCTGCTCTTGGTCACATGCGGCACCAGATTCCAGGTGTCCGCCGGGTTCAGCAGGCCCTCGCAGCCTGCGAACAAAGGGATGTCCGCGAGGGCAGCAAGCGACTGCACACGGCCGCCGTCCACACAAAGCGCTTCATGAATATGAAGCTGCCGGTGGTAGGCGGTCTGCTCCGCTTCCGCCTGCCAGGTGCCATTCTGCGCACGCACCGGATATTTGAACGGTGCGCCGCCGATGTTCAGCAGCCCGCCGCCGCGCTTCAGGTAGGCGAGGATGGAGCCCCAGGCTTCCTTGGGGAAGTAAGGGGCGTGAAGGTTGATGAAGCATGTGCCAGGCTCAGCGGCATCCAGTGCTGCTGCCAGCTGCTCCGCATCAACAATGTGGACAGGATGGGCGTTATGGGCGGCATGGGCGGCATGATATAATCCCCCCTGCTGCTCCACCTGTTCCCGGAGCAGTCCTGCGGCGTCCGCGTAGCCCGGGAATAACGGGTCAACAAACAGAATTGCAGCACCAGCACTCACAGCTGGCCTTCCTTCATCATCCGGTACACAAGCTGGGAGAACAGACTGTTCGACCAGGCGAACCAGCTGCGGGTGAACACGGAGGGATCGTCAGCGTGGAAACCTTCGTGCATAAACCCGGTATCTGCGTCCGTACTCTCAAGGATAGCGATCAGTTCCAGCTTTTCCTCTACAGACTGTGCGGTAATTCCCTGCATAGACAAGGCCATGTGCCAGATATAGTTCTTCGGTGTATGCGGGCTGCCAATACCTTTGGCTGCTGTTCCTTCATAATAGAAAGGATTCTCTGTACTGAGTGCAAAACGTCTGGTGTTCTGGTAGATAGGATCATCCGCCGTGGTATAGCCGAGATACGGGATGGAGATCAGCCCTGGGGTTCCGGCATCATCCATCAGGCAGTAATTACCGAAGCCGTCTGTCTCGTAGGCATAAATCGGCCCGAATTCCGGATGGCGGTAAATGCCGTACAGCTTGATGCCGTAATCGACCTCGAATTCCAGCTCCTTGAGCTCAGCCAGCAGATCCATGTCACGGAATACCCACTCGGCGAATTCCTGCATTTGCCGCAAGGCTACAACGGCAAACATATTGCCGGGAATGTTGTAATGGAAATCGCAGGCATCGTCACTGGACCGGAATCCGGACCAGATCATCCCTGTAAAGTTCACCGGCATGCCGAGACCGCTGTTACGCAGCGAGTCCTCAGGAATGCCGTTATTGCGGGAAAAACGGTACGGTGACTGCTCGAAATGGCGCTGCTCTCTTTTGAACAAATCGATGATGATCCGCAAGGCAGACTTGAACTCCGAATTGAAGAAATCGGTAAGCCCGGTTTCCTTCCAGTAGGTATAGGCCAGCCGCACAACAAAGCAAAGGGAGTCAATTTCAAACTTCCGCTCCCAGACCCACGGGGACATCTCGGTAACATCGGTGGTGTTCCAGTGCCAATCGTTAGCCGACTCATTAAAAGCATTAGCGTAAGGATCGATGTGGATGTACTGAATATGACGTTTGATCAGACCGCCGATGACGCGCTGCAGGTCCGGGTCGTTGGCAGCCAAAGGCACATAATGAATGACCTGTTCCACAGAGTCGCGGAGCCAGGAGGCCGGGATATCTCCCGTTATGACAAATGTAGTGCCATCCTCCATTAGCTTCGTAGTCGTCTCCAGTGTATTGGGAAAACAGTTTTTGAACAGCTGCAGCAGCTTGGGACGGTGAGCCAGCTTCTCTTCAGCTTCTGCCAGCACCTCCTGTACGGCTTGTGGCAGCCCGAGCTTTGGCATCGGGATTTTGGGTAGTCTGAATTGTTCCAAGGAAGGTACACTCCTTCTATTCAATAGGTAGTTTATTTTTCGATATGATCGCCATTAGATTCCTTAGGGTTGAAGCGAAGTGGAATAAGTGGAACTAAATGGGCTTGAATTCTGTTAGAGAAGGCTTTTGCGGGATCTTGCACACTAATCAGCTGTCCTTCATTTAAGTCCAGCATATATTTAAAGAAGTTTATTTCATGTAAACCGTCTTAATCTCAAAAGGAGCGAAGTGCAGTTCAAATTCACCCTGGTGATGGACTATAGGCTCCAGTTGTTCTTCGAGAGCATTCGATATATAAATTTCACTAAACGGCTGATTCCAGGCCAGCTTCACAGTTTCACGCCCTCCAGAGGATTCATATAGACGCATAATACTTCCCTGTCCATCCTCGGAAGGCTTCACCGTATCCAGCACAACATGCTGCCCTGTAAAGCTGATAAAGGCTCCGGCGGGTGACAACTGACCCGTCTTCCCGCTGGCTGCGGCCGTCTGTACTTCATGATTCAGCTCCGCAGCCTTGCGCAGTGTGTGAGCAGTCCGCCAATCCCCTTGGTGGGGATAGAGTGAGTAGGTAAAGTCATGAGTGCCAAGGTCCGCAGTGGCATCAGGCCATTTCGGCGCCCGCAGTAAAGACAGGCGGATGGTGCTGCCCTGAATATCGTAGCCGTATTTGCAGTCATTCAGCAGACTGACGCCGTATCCATGTTCGGATACGTCCACAAAACGGTGGCCACAGACCTCGTATTGTGCCTGTTCCCAGCTGGTATTGCGATGCGTTGGACGCTGCAGCGCGCCAAATGGAATCTCATAGGTTGCTTTGTCTGCAACCACATCGACCGGGAAGCCCACTTTCAGCAGCTTGTGGGCTTCATTCCAATCCACATGTGTCTTGAAATCCATCCGCCGATCATGGGCATACAGAATCAAATCCTGGGTGATCAGCGACTTGCCCAGCTTCCAGCGGAATCTCAGCACATCCCGGACTGTGCCGGAGTGCAGCACGTATTTCTCTACCAGCTCTACTTCGCCAGCAGGCAGGGCTTCATAACGGCTGTCAATGTCCCAGGCATCCCACAAGGTCGGCCGGTCATGGAAGAAGTGGAATTGGTTGGCGCGGCCACCCTTCTGTACAATTTCCCGACCTGCCGCCTTGTCGAACAGACTGGTGATTTCACCCCGTTCGTTGAACGTCAGGCGGTAATGCGGTGTATCCCAGCGGTCATGCAGGACTGCTCGTTCAGGCAGTGCAGAGGATGCACCCGCAAGTAGGGCCGCTACGTCTGGAATTCTCACCGATGTTTCGGCGGCTGACATTTTCGCTGCTGTCATGCTATCCAGCCTATTCCGGGCTTCTCTACTCCCCAGCGTTATACATTCCTCGCGTCTCAGCCATATCGTCTTATACCCCAAAGCCGGGATTGCCGGGACATGTATATAAGCGGTCCATTGATTCGTTGTCTGGTGCGAGGTCTCATCCTCAGCTGACAAACCGGTCACAAGATCTAGCGGTAGTACGTTTCCTGACTCATCAAAAGCGGCCAGGACCCCTTCTGAATCTGATAGTTCTGTATCTGTTGATTCTGGATTAGCCAATTGAATTGCAACTACTGCATCACGAACCCAGCTAAGGCTATTGAACACCACGTAAGGCTGGCCTTCTCCTTCTGTTGCCACCTGGGCGGCCAAGACTTCAAGTCCCGGCTGCAGCGCTGCCTGACCCAGGCCGAACACCTCGCGGTATTCCTTCTCCGAGGTCTCATAGGCTTCGGTGATGGCCGAGCCTGGAATAATGTCATGGAACTGGTTCAGCAGCACCAGCTTCCAGCCTTGATGCAGTTGCTCTGTGCCGAGATTGAACAGCTCCGGCTTCATAAAAGGGGCTGCCAGCGTCTGCCACAGTTCTGCCTCGCGGTAGAGAATCTCCGCCTTGCGGTTGTTCCGTTTGTTGCGGCCATGCGTAGTATAGGTGCCGCGATGCAGCTCCAGATACAGATCACCGCGCCATTCCGGCAGTTTTGGCTGCCGTTCTTCAATGCCTGCGAAGAAATCTGCGGCACTGCTGAAGGTACTAGCCGGCTGGCCTATCATCAGGTCCGCACGGCGGATGTATTCCAGCATCTCGCGGGTTACGCCCCCGCCGCCGTCGCCATGCCCGTAGAGCAGCATCTGCTCGTTGTGTATTCGCTTTTCGCGGAAAGATTGCCAATGGTCATGCACATCCTTCGGTAACGTATTCTCGTTCACTCCATGGTTGAGATAAGAGAGCATCGGGGTGCCGTCAATGCCGACCCAATGGAACAGATCATACGGGAACACATTGGTGTCATTCCAGCCGAGCTTCGTGGTCATGAAATAGTTCACACCCCCATGCCGCATAATCTGCGGGAGTGAAGCGCAGTAACCGAAGGTATCCGGCAGCCATTCTATGTCCGAGGTCTGCCCGAATTCCTCCAGGTAGAAGCGCTGACCGTAGAGCATCTGGCGCATCAGCGATTCTCCGCTTGGAATATTCAGATCCGGCTCTACCCACATGCCGCCTACCAGCTCCCAGCGGCCTTCCTTAACTCTCTCTTTGACCTTCGCGAACAGGACCGGGTCGTTCTCCTTGAGATATTCGAACAGCTGGGGCTGGCTCTGAGCAAATTGATATTCCGGGTATTCGTCCATTAAGGCATTCACGGTGGAAAAGGTCCGGCTGGTCTTCCGCACGGTCTCTCGCACCGGCCACAGCCAGGCAATGTCGATATGTGACTGGCCGACCATATGGATAGTGCCTTCTGCATTGGCGCCGATCTTCGCAATGTCTGCGCGCAGCATCTCTTCCAGGGCAGCTGCAGCCCTTCCTTCATAGACGTCAGACTCGCTCAGCTTCAAATAACTATCCATAATACGGTACAAGGCTTCAAGCATCCGAGTGCGGCGCATATCCTCTTCTGGCAGCAGTATAGCTGCATCACGTACAATAACAGCGGTATACATCAGGCTCTGTACCGGCTCATTGACCTGTACCAGCCAGGTCCGGATGGCCCGGATCGGCGGCTGGATGACCGCCTGCTGATTCAGCGGATCCACCGGCTCAGGGATGGGATCGAACAATTCGATTTCCAGCTCTAGCGGTCTGCCGTCCGGAGAGGCCTCCAGAGCTACAAAGGTGTGATTCCGGTCAAGGCCTTGGCGGGATTCCCCGTTCACACGCAACAAACCTTCCCCTCCTGACTCAAAGATCAGACCTACACGCTTCCCGGTCCATTCCGCTGGAATCGCAAGCGTGCGGCGAAAAAAGTATGTGATTCCCTGAACACTGGGAAACAGTTCGAAATCTCCGCCTTCGGTATAAGGCCGCATCCCCTCATATTGACCCGGCACGGTATATACAGAAGCCTGAATATCCCATCCTTCCAGCACATGCTGCTCCAGCCATTGCCGTTCCGACAGCTCGCGGATAAATCTTCTAATCCGTTCCATGTGACCCCTCCATGACTTCGAGTGCGGCTTCCTGCACATCATTGACATGACTGCCCACCAGCACCTTGAAAGCTCCCGGCTCCACGACAGGCTGATAATCTTGGCCGATATATTGCAGTTGCTCCGCGCCGACTTCAAATTCTACAATTCGCGATTCTCCTGGAGCCAGTGTGATCTTGCGGAAGCCCTTAAGTTCCTTCGCAGGTCTGGATACCTTGCTTGCCACATCGGAGATGTAGAGCTGAACGACCTCGGCTCCTTCCCGTTCTCCCGTGTTGCTAACAGTAATACGTGCTGTTGCGGTTCCCTCTGCAGTGATCATTTGCGGCTCCACCTGGAGTTCAGAGTAGCTGAAGCTCGTATAGCTCAGTCCATATCCGAACGGATATTGGGGCTGCGAATCGGCTTCCAGATATTTTTTGCCTCGTGAACGCTTGCCGTTATAGTACACCGGAAGCTGTCCTGCATCCTTCGGCCAGGAGATCGTAAGCCGTCCAGAAGGATTCACATCTCCGAACAGAATGTCAGCCACCGCATGGCCACCCTCCTGCCCAGGATACCAGGCCTCCAGAATGGCATCAACGTGCTCTTCAATCCAGGGCTCACTCACCGGACGGCCGTTGATATAGACCACGACCACCGGCTTGCCCAGCTTATGGATCTCCTTCACCAGCTCCAGCTGCACACCCGATAGAGCCAGCGAAATCCGGTCAATCCCTTCGCCGCAGTCCATATCGCTCCAGGCATGCTCCGTCACCTTGGATGCCCCGGTCTTCAGGTCAATACTACCTTCGCCGAAGTCACGGGCGCTTGAGCCGCCGAGCACCATCACCACGGTCTCAGCCTGCGCGGCACAGGCCAGCGCGGCTTCGAAGCCTTCTCTGTCGTTGCCTTTGATCCGGCAACCAGGCGCGTATAGCACCCGCTCCGCTCCCAGCTTGCTGCGGATACCGTCCAGCACGGTTACAATGCCTGATCGCTGCTGCGGCGAGGTATAATCGCCCAGCTGATTATACGGCGCATCGGCGTTCGGGCCGATGACGGCAATCTTGCCGGCGCCACTCGCACTGACGCTGCCTTTCCTGACGCTGTCACCGCCAACGCCACCGTTAGCGCCCCCGTCACCAGCCAGTGGCAGTATACCGCCTTCATTCTTCAGCAGAATAATGCTCTCCGCAGCCAGCTTCCGGGCAAGCTCCCGGTGTTTCTCGCTGCCGATGAACTTCTCCGCCGCATCCGGATCGGCGTACGGCTGCTCGAACAGGCCGAGCTTGAACTTCAGCTCCAGCACGCGCTGAACGGCACGGTCCAGAACCTCCACTGCAAGCTTGCCGCTGCGGACGGCGCCGGCGAGATGTTCTCCGAACATGACGCCAGACATCTCCATATCGATGCCCGCATTGATAGCCTGCACCGCTGCATCCCGTCCATCTTCTGCCACATCATGGCCGTCGGCCAGCATTTCGATCGCTCCGCAATCGGTAATCACAAGGCCGTCAAACCCCCAGGCCCCCCGGAGAATATCCTCCAGAAGTGCGGTATTCGTCGTACAGGGCACACCGTCAATTTCATGGTAGGCGGGCATAATAGAAACAGCCCCCGCTTCCACCGCCTTCTTGAACGGCAGCAGATCCACTTCAAGCAGCTCGCGCCAGCCCATATGCACAGGGCCCGCATTGCGGCCGCCCTCGGAGCTGCCATAGCCGGCGAAGTGCTTCAGTGTAGCGCCAACGCTTTCCGGACTGCTCAGCGATTCTCCCTGCAGTCCCTCGACGGAGGCAACCGCCAGTTCGCTGATCAGATAGGCATCTTCCCCAAAGCATTCCTCCGTCCGGCCCCAGCGGGGGTCGCGCACCACATCCAGCACAGGGGAATAGGTAACTGTTCCGCCCTGGCTCCGGGTCTCCAGTGCCACTGCCCGGCACATCTCCCGGTACAGGTCTACATTCCACGAGCTCCCGAGCGACAGCGGAACCGGAAATACCGTTGCCCCAATCGCCATATGGCCATGTGAGCATTCTTCCCCGATCAAGATCGGAATGCCGAGGCGTGAGTTCTCGATGGCATAGCGCTGAATGGCATTCACTGCCTCCGCACCCTGACGCGGGGACAATCCGCTTGCCAGCGTCACTCCGGTCCAGGGATCCGCACGAAGCATGCCGTAGAGCGAACCGACGCCCGAATCCGCCACTTGGCGTTTAAAATCTTCCGTGAGCGTAATCGTTCCCTCTGTATGTTCATAGGCCTGCCAGCCAAAAGGCTGAACCAGCTGTGCGGCCTTTTCTTCCAAGGTCATCAGTCCGAGCAGTTGCTCCGCCCGTTCTTGAGCCGGTCTGCCTGGCTCTTTATATTTCATACTCCCCACTCCCTCTCTGCTGACGGTCTTATTCCTTCACGGCGCCTACCGTAAGACCCTGGATGAAATAACGCTGGAAGAATGGATAGGCAAAAATAATCGGCCCCGTCGCCAGCACCACCATCGCCATACGCGAGGTATCCTGCGGCATAGAGCGAAGCGCCTCCATGCTGAGTGAGCTGTTGGTGGAATTCTGCATAATGAACTGCATGCTGGTCTCGATCCGCATCAGCATAGACTGCAGCGGCACGAGATTCGGATCATCAATGTAGAGCAGCGCATTGAACCAGTCATTCCAGTAACCCAGGGTACTGAACAAGGCAATGGTCGCCAGACCGGGTAAGGAGAGCGGCAGTACCAGCGTAAGGAAGATACGGAATTCGCCTGCGCCGTCGATTTTACCGGATTCGAGAATGGCATCGGGAACGCTGGTGCTGTAAAAAGTACGTAGGATCATAATGTAAAAGGCATTGACCGCCAGCGGCATCACGAGCGCCCAGATCGTATCCTTCAGACCCAGAAACTGCGTAACAATGATATAGGTCGGAACGAGCCCACCGTTGAAGAGCATGGTGAAAAAGGCAAAGAAAGCAAAGAAATTGCGGTATCTGAAGCTTTTACGCGAAATGGCATAGGCATAAAACGAAATAAACAGCAAGCTGATCAGCGTGCCGAGCACCGTCACGAGGATGGTCACCCCATAGGAGCGCAACAGCATATCTCCCGACTGGAATACATATTTGTACGCACCCAGACTCCATTTGGCCGGGAACAGACTGTAGCCGTCTCTGGCCAGCGCGCCCTCATCTGTGAAGGAAATAATCACTACGAAGATAAAAGGAAAGACACAAAGCAAGGCAAACACACCGGCAAACAAATTAAACAGCACGTTCCAGGTTTTGGAGAGCTTATGAAAATCACGTTCTTTTCTGATAATCGTGGACATCTGGTTCACTCCTTTCGCCCTGACTAGAATAAGGCGCTGTCCTTGTTGAATTTACGCACGATATAGTTCGAGGTAATGACAAGCACGAAGCCGACAACGGATTGGTAAAGACCCGCCGCAGTACTCATGCCAATCTCACCAGTAGACTTGAGGCCTTGATAGACATAGGTATCGATAACGTTCGTAACACTGTAGAGCGTCCCGGAATTACGGGGCACCTGATAGAACAGGCCGAAGTCGGCGTAAAAGATTTTTCCGATGGCCAGCAGGGTCATGATCGTAATAATCGGGCTGAGCAGCGGCAGCGTGATGTTCCTGATCTGCTGAAATTTACCTGCACCGTCGATCATCGCCGCTTCGTACAGCGATTTGTCGATGCCCATAATAGCTGCCAAATAGACTACGCTGTTATAGCCAAGCGCCTTCCACAGATACACGAGCACGAGGATAACCGGCCAGTATTTTTTCTCGGAATACCAGTTGATAGGTTCTGCTCCAAAATAACTCAGGATCTGGTTCAGCACACCGCTCTCTGAACTGAGAAAGCTGAAGGCAAAGTAGCCGACTACGACCCAGGATAGAAAATACGGCAGGAACATGCCGGTCTGGTAGACCTTGGCCAGTTTTTTGTTGGCAATCTCTGCGAGCACAATCGCCATCACGACCGACAGCACCAATCCCAACAGAATGAAGACTGCATTATATAAAAGGGTATTGCGGGTGATGATATATGCGTCATTCGTGGTGAACAGAAACTTGAAGTTGTCCCAGCCCACCCACTTGCTGTTGATAATGCTGGCCCAGAACCCTTCCCGGCTGTACCGGTACTCTTTAAAAGCGATAACCGTCCCCACCATCGGCAGATAGGAAAAAAAGAGGAACCACAGCGCGCCCGGTAGGACCATGAGCAGCATAACTTTATCTTTGATGACATTTCGGATGAATCCGCCAATCATTTTCACGTTGAGCCCTCCTAAACTGTAAAAGAAAAGACCGGGCTAGAGGCTTGGCACCCGCCCGATCTTCCTTAAGGGAATGAATTATTTATTGTTCGCGGCTTTCCAGGCGTCGATTTGGGTCTGTGCTTCTGCGATGATTTTGTCGAGTCCGGCAGCTTTGAATTTCTCAATCGCTTTTGGCAGATATTCGTCAGGATCTACGGTTCCTGTCATCAGCGGCGCCCAGAACTCTTCCTTCACGTTCTGTACAGCGGCAATTTCATTCGTTACCTTGGAGGTATCAAAGTTGAAGCCGAGCAGAGGAGCATTGACGCCTGCTTCGTTAAACTTCTTGAACTGCTCCCATTTGTCCGCAGGGTCGCCTTCGTTCAGATAGTTGATCATGATATTGCCCAGAGAGAAGGACGGCATATCATAGTTTTGCGCCTCCGGCAGGTTCTTGATGGTGTTATCATTGATTTTCTCGTAATGTACGCCTTCAATACCCGAGTCGATCAGGTTGCGCAGATAAGGATCGGTGTTCAGCAGGTTCAGGAATTCCATAGCCTTTTCCGGATGCTCGGAGTTGGCGGAGATCGCCTGCATTGAACCCATTACGGACCAGTTATAGATGTAAGATTCGCCTGCAGGGCTGGAGACAACAGGGTAGCCATAGCTGGCCGTCCACAGATTGTCAGCCATAGGCTGTGTAGTGGCACGGTCCATGAACCATTTGCCGGCTTTATACAGATCATCCACAGAGGAGGTTGTCGCTACTTCAGATGATACATAACCTGCCTTGTAATATTTGTGTACGGTTTCAAGACTGGATTTCAGCTCTGGACTTTCCAGGATGTTGACGATTTTATAGTCCTTGGTATCCAGATATACGGCCATTGGCATTTTTTCAATAATATAATCGAAAGGCAGTACCGGCATGTAGTCCTTTACCATCGCATATGGTGTGACGCCCGGTTCGTTTTCCTTAATGGTCTTGAGCATAGGTTCAATGCTGTCCAGTGTGGTTGCACTGCTGATATCGAACTTATATTTGTCTACAAGCTCTTTGTTGAAGCGCCATACTTCCTGTGCCGGAAGCTCTTTGTTGGCCGGGATTGCATAGTTGTGTCCGTCAACCTTGGACCCTTCCAAGAATGCTGGGTCAATGGTAGACTTGATGTCTTTACCGTACTCATCAATCAGGCTGTCCAGTTCCATGAATGCGCCTTTGCGGGCATTCTGCACATAATCCAAGGCCCATGAACTGGTAAACATAATGTCCATAGGTTCACCGGAGGCTACCTTAACCTGCATTTTTTGCGAATAGTCGCCGTAGTCAAGCATATTGATTTTGAGAGTTGCGTTAATTTTCTCTTTGGTGTATTTGTTGATTTCAGCCACGACCATGTCCAGATCCTTCTGCGGCGCACCGATGGTGTACCAGATCAGCTCGACCGGCTTCTCCGAATTGCCTTTGGATCCCGAAGCAGAATCATTGGAGCTTGCATTGTTCGAACCGCCGCCACATGCGCTAAGCAGTACTGAGAATGCCATCATCGATGTCAGTAACAGGGCCAACCGTTTGCTTTTCTTGCTCATTCTTTATAACCTCCCCTTTATTCACCTCGATACTGCAGGACCATATGAAGGTCTGTTCGGCCTCTGTCCTCTCAAGGATTATCTTAACTTTAGTTGATGTAAGCATTCTCAGACAGAAGCTAAACTAAATAAATCATGTAGAAAATAAAGAAAAGAACTTGCCCGGCAGACAGCCGTTACACAAGTCCTTTATATTCGGTGGGGGAAATTCCCACATATTTTTTGAATTGCTTATAGAAATAACCGGTCTCCCAGTAGCCGACATTCCTGGCGATTTCATGCACCTTGGATGAGGTTTCGCGCAGCTGTTCCTTGGCTTTCTCAATCCGGTAGCGGTTAATATATTCAGTGAACGTATCCCCTACTTCCTTGCTGAACAGCTGTCCCAGGTAGACCGGGTGGATATTGAACTGTGCCCCAAGTGTCTTCAGCGAAATATCCTCCGCATAGGACTCCTGAATAAATTTAAGCACCTGCTGCACGACCGGACTCTTCACATCACGGATCAGCAGATCAATCGTGAACGATGCGGCGTCCTTTAGAATCTGAATCCATTCGTGAATCGAGGTGGTTTCGCGAAGTCTGCGGAAGCCCTCCTGGAACAGTTCGGGATCTTCACAATGCCTGATTTCCTTCAATTGCATTTTTAAGCGGATCAGCCATTCCATGGAGAAATCCTGGAGGACCTCCGGAGTTACGCCTTCCATATGCCGCAGCTGCTCGAACCGCTCATCAATCCGCTGCAGCAGCGCCTCCTTATCCTTGGCGAGAATAAGCTTCTGCACCTGCTCCCAGTTCTGGGTGACCTCACGCCCGTCCGCCTCACTTCGGCCGGCGATCTCCTCATAGCGGATCACTGTCCGTTCCGGAAACAATATGAAATATTCCCGGGCTTTCTTCGCCTGCGCGTAGCTTAGGGCTGCTCCTCCTTCTGTCTCCACAACAGACCCCAGCGAGAAGCAAAGCGGCTGATAGGATGACAACCGCTTCTCCAGTTGCTCATGACAATGCTCAACCTCTTCCTTCCCGCGCTGGTATTCACTTAAACCATGCAGAAGCACGGCATCCCCATCCATATCCTGAAAAATAATAGTAGAGCTGCTGTCCCCAAGCGCATTCGCAACTGCCTTCATAAATTCCGTATCGCCTGCCCCTCTTCCCGGCCGCAGCAATGCAGCCAGCAATAGCGGCTTGTTCAGCTGAATACCCAGCAGTTCCGAGCGCTCCCGGAATTCGCTGCTTCCAATCTGTTCCCGGAGCCAGCGGTGCATAATATTATCTCTTAATATAGAGAAGCTCTGCGCGTTCAATTCATCTTCCACTCTGCTCATATGAAGCTTCTCCACCGTATTGTTCAGTGTAGCCTTGAACTCCTCCAGATTAATCGGCTTCAGCAGATAATTCTCAATGCCGAGTGTCATACCTTCCTTGAGATAACCGAACTCATCATACCCGCTGAGAATAATGACCTTCAGCGCCGGCTGGAGGACGCGGACTTCACGAATCAGATCCAGTCCATTCATCAGCGGCATGGAAATATCGGTAATCAGAATATCGGCACGGAGCGAAGTGAGCGCCTCTAGGGCCTCCTGGCCATTCTCCGCCCTTCCGACAATCTCCATCCCCATTCCGGCCCAATCGACAATATCATACAGTCCTTCAATGATAAAAGGCTCATCATCGACGATAAACACCTTATACATAGGTCGGTTCCTCCTCTCCCAGATCTGGAAAACACAAGGTCACGGTGGTTCCCGCACCTTCCTCGCTCGCTATGGCTAACCCGTGGGGCTCCCCATACAACAGTTTCATCCGTTCGTGAATGCTCCGCAGTCCGAAAGACTGAGAAGAACTGTCTGTATCCAGTAGATTCTGCTGAATCTGTGCAAGCCGCTCCTGCTTAATACCACGGCCATTATCCTTAATCACTGCCCGGAGTATACTGCCTTCCTTGACCAGATGAACCCCGATATGGTTATCGCTGCGGTCGGTCCGCATCCCGTGGAGGATATAATTCTCGACGATGGGCTGCAGGGACATCTTCAGCACGACCCGCCCTTCAAGATCCTTGGGGCAATGGAGCTCATAGGAGAATTTATCCTTATACCGGATGCGGAACAGCTCCAGATAGAGCCGGCAGGCTTCCAGTTCGTCCTTCAGGGTATGCTTTGCCTTGGGATGGACATAGCTTTTGAACAGAACAGAAAGACTGTAGATCATCTCTCCGACATCTCCCGCCCCCTGCGAAATAGCGCGCATGCGGATGACTTCCAGTGTGTTATAGAGAAAATGCGGGTTGACCCTCGCTTCCAGCGCAGCAATCTCGCTATGCTTCTGCTTGATCTCCGCCTTGAATACCCGGTCGATGTAAAGATTCAGCTCGTCCAGCATATCATTGAAGCTTTTGGAGATCTGGCCCAGCTCGTCTTCCTTCACATCCGTGATGCGGGCATTCAGATCCCCATTCTTCACCTTGCGGGTAAAGCGGATAATGTTATGCGCCCGGGTGGCAAAATTACTGATAAACAGCGTGGGTGTGATGACCGCAAACAGAATACAGATCAGGCAAATGGTAATAATCATGTTGCGAAGACCTCTGTAAGTGGCCGCCAGCTCACTTTCCGGCACCGCACTCAGTACAGTAAAGCCGCCCTGGGTATGCGTCAGCTTCGTGATCAGCATGCCGTTCACTTCCTCGCCGTCGGCATAGATCGCTTCAATCTGCTCAGGATAAGGATACTTCTTGCCATAAAATGTCCCGGAGCTGTCAAACAATACATCATTGTCAGCCGACAGCACGATAATATCGCCTTTGAAGTCATCCTTGTAGTCCCCCATGCTCGACCAGATATGGTCTGCATCATAGAATACCAGAAGCTGCCCGATATTACGCAGCGACTGCTTATCATTGATCGGTACACGGATGGAGAACATGGGCGAATCTGCGAGGGATATCGTTTTGCGGACCCAAATATTTGGAGTCGTTACACTGCTGGCTTCTTCCAGATACAAGGCATCCGGCACAAATGAATGTGCTGCATTAGTAGAAATAATATTGAAATTCTCCCGTTCGTTGAATACGTACAGCTGCTGTTTGGCAGAACTGTAGAGCAACAGACTGCGGATATCCGGATCATCCTCCATCTGGTTGCGGAAGAACTGTACACTGTCCGTGGTGGTGCTGCTCTCATTGAGATAGCGGTCAAGCCTGTAGGTGACATAATCCTGATACGGATGCTCCAGCAAGTAGGACGTATTGGCTGTAAGTTCGCTGTCCCGGTAGACATCGCGCATCATCGTCTGCACGGCATCGTATTTATGCTGCATATAGTTGTTCACGCTCTCCACGGTCCGCTTCTGGATCTCCAGCTGTCTCTGCACTACAGATTGTGACATCAGCAAGAACATCAGATAAGAGAAGGTAATCGTGGTTACCACCGCTATGATAGAGAAGATCAGGATGATCTTCATGAACAGATTATTCTTAAAATGCTTTTTGTACCATTTGCCGGGGAGCAGCATAAGGTCTCTCTCCCTCCTATTCGTGCAGGTTGATTGCCACATTATATCACGCAAGAGGAAAACGCTGCTGAGATCCCATCCCGGGGAGGGTCGGTTCAGCAGCAATAGAAGGCCTAGCTTATATCACGAATGCGGGCGCTCTGGGCGCGGGGCGTGAGTGTGGCGGAGGCCGGCGCTGCCACTCCAACAACGGCATTTTTGCCGCTAATCACATCGTTGTCAAAATGCTCACACACCATGGCTATAATTCAACAATAAGCTACGGACAAATGTGCAAACAGGGTAAATTCTAAAGGTTTACTGTACAAAATAAAGGTTAACTCTTTCAAGCATACCCGCTGGCGAATGTATGATTGAATGAACTTGATTAAAAAACGTTGTATGACTTTGCTATGAAG
Source organism: Paenibacillus sp. LS-5 (assembly GCF_056121505.1). NCBI lineage: Bacteria > Bacillati > Bacillota > Bacilli > Caryophanales > Paenibacillaceae > Paenibacillus > Paenibacillus sp. LS-5. The sequence goes on from NZ_JBWAVA010000026.1 coordinate 20,823, forward strand.
GCGCTAGCCCTGAACGAATGCTAATGTTCCCTTGTCTGCCCTGAGAGGTATGATCTTCCGCGATAGTGGATACAGTAACATCAGGTCTAGGAAGCAACGTTCACATCACTTGGCTGTTGCTTCCGATGTAAGTTTGGCTTAACACAGAAAGCAGTGCTCACAAATCTTTAGGAGGATACCAATGGACACGCACGAGTTCGTGGAGAAGTTTCAGGAGAATATGAAAAAAGCGGAGAAAAACAAGCGCCGCGGCAAAGGTTCACCGGAAGCCAGACTAGCAACTAAGCAGCACGGCACGAATAAATAATATCAAACAAAGGGGATGCCCGCTCAGCCGGTTGGCTTTGTCGGACATCCCCTTTTCACACGGTTCTATAGGTTATTTGCTCAATTTGGCAACACTTGAAGCCACTTTCTCAAGCTGGGTTTTGCTCAGCGCTTTATCCGGCGAGCTCAGGGTGACGTAGCGGTCATCCAGTTTGAAGGTCAGCATCGGGATATCCGAAGGCGTATACCACTTGCCTTCTGCTCCGGTCGACAGCTTCACTGGGGTGCCGTCATATTCGTAGGAGTAATCCCGGGGGGAGATATCCACGTTCATGTGGCTGAAGAGAAATCTCACACCATCGGAGCCTTCGGCTACCTTCTGGAAGACGTCTCCATTGACCATTTGCATGGGTGCATAGGCTGTCTCGAAGCCCTGGAAAGCAGCAAATGCCTTGGTGATGGCTTCTTTTTGTGCAGCACTGTATTGAACAGTAGCTAGAGTAACGGCCGATCCGTTACCTGGAGTGGTTGTTCCCGCCGAACCCAAAATGACCTGATTGGTCGAAGGATTGAAGGTAACCGGCACCTTGAGCGCATCCGCCATGGCACGGACAGGCAGGTAAGTTGTGTCCTTATAAGTGATTGGCGCAAGCGTTCTGCCATTGTTGTCTACCGGCGTATACTTGGCACCATTGACTTGGAACCCGATGCTGTGATTAAGATACGCGCTGATCTTCTGGAGGTTGGTTCCTGCATATACGCCCGCCGAGCCTGTAACGGCCATTCCGAATACCATGGTTGCTATGATCATTTTTTTGCTTTTCATTATTATCGTCTCCTTGTGAATTCGTTTGTGGTGTTCGTTGCTATAGATACATTTAATCATCAACTTGTTTCCAACTTGTATCGTGATTGTAAAGAAATAATTCAAATCCGGCGGCCAGGAACCGGGACATTATATACTCCGGTGTACAGGATTTCTCTAAACTTCAGGAATTCCTGCTTCGTTGCCGGCCGGGGATAAGTCATTAAGCGCAGCGGCAGATCAGCCTGCCCTTCACGCAGCGGAGGCTGCACGTAATCATACGGATTCAGATAAAAGCCCAGCCGCTCATAAAAGCCGATCCTGCGTGCTGCAAGCTCACTTTCAGGAAGCTCCACCTCCAGCACAACCGGCTTGTCCGATACGGCGAGATAGGTCTGCATCAGCTTCCTGCCGATGCCGCTCCCGCGAACCTTCGGATGCACCGCAAGATGCTCAACAAAGCTCAGCTCCGGGAATTCCCATGCGGCCAGGAAGGCCTGAATGCGCTTCTCCGTATCCAGTTCGGTATGGAGCTGGTAGCAGGGATGGTCTAGCAGTGCTTTTTGCCCCATGAAGGTTCTTATCTCAGTGTCAGGAAAGGAGGCTTCCATAATGGCGTAAATTTCATCAAAAGCTGTAGGGTTCATATTCATCGTCTTTGTCCTGCTTTCTTGATAGTTGCCGGTTAGCGGCAAAAGAGTCCTTTAATAATTTACCCTTAATTGCTCAGGGATCACCGTAAAAGATATACATAGACCTCATTAGTATAGCCTGCATTAGCATTACCAGGTATTAGGGATAACTGGTACAACGGCGGAAATAGTCACAGAACATTCTGCTGTTATCCCCTCATTTAGCATCTGGTACTAGGAGAACGTGCTATACTATACCTATTGAAAAAACATCACGTTTATATTAGGAGAGATTCATTTTGGACAATCAACATTGGATTGCACCTGAATTCTACAATCTCACTTCGGAAATGGAGCACCATCCAGCCGATAAGATTGCACTCAAGTGGCTGCAAGAGAACGGAAATTACGAAGAAATCACCTATGGTGATCTTATGAAGCAGGCGAGCCGCCTTGCCGGCGGACTATCCGGTCTAGGCTTTAAGCAAGGTGACCGTGTGCTCGTCATGGTCCCGCGCCGCATTATCGCTTACGTCATTTATCTGGCCTGCCTGAAGCTCGGGCTTGCCGTTATTCCTTCTTCCGAAATGCTCCGGGCCAAGGATCTGGCCTACCGGCTGCGTCATTCCGAAGCCAGAGGAGTTATTGTCTGGTCTGAAGTGACCGGAGAAGTTAATAAAATCACCGAAGATATGCCTGCACTTGATTACCGCCTCTCGGTTGGCGGAAGTGAAGACACGCTTGGCAGCGGATGGACTGACCTGGAGGGCCTGATGGACGGCCAGCCGGAGACGTTCCCAACTGTAGCCAGCCGCCGCGATGACATTGCTATTCTGGCTTATACCTCGGGCACAACCGGCAATCCCAAAGCTGTCGTTCATACGCATGGCTGGGGGTACGCACACCTGAGAATCGTCTCTTCTCTCTGGTTCGATATCCGTGAATCCGATACCGTCTGGGCTACAGCCGCACCGGGTTGGCAGAAATGGATCTGGAGTCCTTTCCTCACTGTTCTAGGCAACGGAGCAACTGGCTTTGTCTATAACGGCCCTTTCCATCCGGACCGTTATTTACAGCTGCTACAGGATCAGCAGATTCAGGTATTGTGCTGCACACCAACCGAATACCGCTTAATGGCCAAAACCGAAGGTCTGCCGCACTATGACCTGTCCAAGCTGCGCTGTGCCGTATCCGCAGGTGAACCGCTCAATCAGGAGGTCATCAATACCTTCCAGGAGCATTTCAACATTACCATCCGCGACGGCTACGGACAGACGGAGAGTACGCTGATTATTGCGGCACTCAAGGATGAACCGATCCGTGTCGGATCCATGGGGAAATCCATTGCTCCCGGCATTGTTGAAGTAATTGACGAAGAGGGGAACCCGATGCCTGCAGGAGTCGTGGGAGATATTGCCGTGCATTTAAGCATGCCGGCCTTGTTCCAGAATTACTATAAGGACCCTGAACGCAAGGTGAACTGCTCGCATGGCGAATATTTTGTTACCGGAGACCGGGCCCACAAGGATGAGGACGGCTACTTCTGGTTCGAAGGCCGTGGCGACGACATCATCATCAGCTCGGGATATACCATTGGACCGTTTGAAGTGGAAGAAGCCCTGATGAAGCATGCAATGGTCAAGGAATGTGCCGTAGTGGCAAGTCCTGACGAGATCCGCGGTTCAATTGTCAAAGCCTTTGTAGTACTGAAGGACAACGGCGCGGGTACACCGGAATTGGTCAAAGAACTGCAGTCCCACGTTAAAGAATGGACAGCCCCTTACAAATATCCGCGCAAAATTGAATTTATCGCGGATCTCCCAAAAACCGCCTCCGGTAAAATCCGGCGCGTGGAACTGCGGGAGCAGGAAAAGAAGGCTGCTCAGGAATAGCTGCTCCACTGGAAATAATCTAAATACGGTAAGTTTCCTCTATAGATAATCAAACGGGTGTCTCCCTCAATATGGGAGACACCCGTTTTGGTAGCCGTGGAGATATGAACATTTTAATAACGAACTGAAGTTTTTGTCCGCTGTGTTTTCCCGCGCTGCTTCATCAAAGTCACCAGCAGCAGGCTTGTACAGACCAGACCAAACACGATTGTAGTCAGAATACTCGCCTCCAGGCCGAAGCTTCCGCCAGTCATCCAGGCAGGGCCTTCCTGCGTCACCGGATATAGGCCTTGTGGTATTTTCCCGCTGACCGAGACTCCAAACACATACCCCTGAACCAGATTCCATGAGAGATGCAGCGCCATAGCAAAATACAAATTCCCCGTCCGAAGGGTCGCCCAGGAAAAAACACAGGCAATCAACACAATATTCAGTGCACTAATTGCATTATAGCCGGGGTTGGCCATATGGGCCGCCGAGAACAAAACAGAGGTGATGGCTATAGCCCACACCGTTCCCAGACGGCTAGTCAGCAGGTGCTGAATGTATCCCCTGAACAGAACCTCTTCGCAGACTCCGGCTATGCAAGCAGTGACGATCAATCCGGGCAGATCCAATTGACTAAAGTGAGGCCACAATCCCGCATTCTGAAAAGCAGCATTCCCAAGCGCCCATAGAATGGTAATGACCATAGTCAATAATACTGTCCCACTCAGGAAACCTTGGGTGAATCTTTTCATATCCGGCCTCGACAAGCCTATGGAACTGAGCGGACGCCTGCGGATGAACCGGACCGTAAAACAAACTACGATCAGCGTATAGAGGCCGCTTGATTTGAATACCCGCACCCAGCCGTCCGGATCAAACAGCTGCCTGGAATTCACCCGCAGAGATAAACCAAAAGTCATCACCATGACCAGAAGAAAAATGGTTGCGGCAACAAGAAGGAGTTCCCATCCGGCCCGCAGCTGGCGTGTTTGATTTCTGAATATGTAGCGCACCACAATTCACCCTCTCTGTATACTCTGTCTATTAGACAGAGTATACAGAGAGGGAACACTGCAAGAATGCAGGAAGTTATTCTGACCAATAGTTTGCCGATGGATTCAGCGCTGCGCCAACTTCCCCTTCGAGAACCAGATCGCAGTCCAGATAACCTTCCTCATCCAGAAAATAAACGTCCTGCTTGTAGAATTCGCAAAGGGTCTCCAGAAACTTCTCCGGGGAATCGTACATCACGACCAGGTCGCCGTAATCATGCAGCAGGTCGCAGATCCGCTCGGTTCCGTCCTCACTTTGCAGATAACAGATGAAATCACTTCCGTAGTTGGTCAGGATAGGCAGCACAGTACCTCCGCCGCTGTAGCCCTTTTCTTCCAGAATACTTCGCAGCACCTGAACTTCCTGCGCATATTCCTGAATATGAATCAGCCGGTAGCCCGGAATGAATTCGACCAGACTGGGCTCCTCTTCGTCGCTGCTGGTACCGGAAACCTGGCTGTAGATTGCCTCCAGAAGCTTCGGCGCGTCCGGTACGATGCCGCTGATCGCCGGGCCTCCTGCCGCCCCCCCGCTCCCTAAGCTGTCAATATAGCCGGGACGCAGTCCAGCGGACAACTGGAGAAACTCCTGAAATAGGCGTGTTAATGATTCATTCGATGAATTGTTAAGCATGTTGTCATCCTTTACTTGATTCGTATTTGAGAACCGTCAAAAAGCGGAGCGATAGGGAATCCTCCCCGTCTCTCCGCTCTATGGCTTTACTTATTTAGTGGCCGAAACCCACATTTTCTGCAGCCAGGCGTCAAAATCCTCGCCCTTCTCGCCTTCATATGCATCGTAGACGTCGATCCGCATCTTCTTCAGCTTCTCCTTGAACTCTTCATACGAATGATCCCGCGGAAGACTCTTCTTGATGCGCAGCACAATCTTGGATACACCTCTGAACAGCTCAGGTTTGTTCTTGGACGGGACTTTGACCTCTTCACCGAAGGCCTTCAGCTTCTCGTATGCAGCTTCTTGGACGGTATATACAGGATCGCTGATCATCAGACGATTCAGAATATCGATAATTTGTTTATGGTTATAGCGGCCAAGCTCCTCCACGGCCTCAAGACGTGCTCTCCAATCGGCAGAGCGTCCGGCAGCCTTCTTCAATTCCTCGTAATTCTCCGGCAGCCCGTTGTTCATATCTTCATTATTCAAACGTTACAATCCCCTTCTTGGTTAAATCTGCTGTTCGTATAGCAGGCCTGAAATTCTGAACATTCTTAAGCAAGCCTATATAGTGCAATTCTACCGTACTGCAGCCGTTTATTTCAATCTTTTGGGCAAAATATTAATCTTCTGCTGCCAGGAGGTATAGCACACCATCCACCGGGAAAAGTCTCATCAGCAGCCTGCGCCCCGCCAGATCCTCGACATATAACTTCCGGTCACCTGACCAGCCCTTTAGCGAAGGTTCTACTGTTGTCCACGACTAGGCCCCCGGGCCCCCGCTTATAGCATCTATGATTTCCTCACAGCCTTCCCATTTATTCATGCTGAGTCGCTTGACAGGCAGCATATCCGAACAAGAGTAAAAAACAACTCGAATTGGATTTTATCCCCAATCCAGGGTAGCTATATGATAAGGTTATGTTATTGCATTTGCACAGGCTCAATCCACACTGAAAGGAAGTAACTCGATATGGAGCTTTTTATTTCTCAGTCATCAATCCCAGCCGACAACACCTATGTATCAGACAAAATAAGAGAGTTTAACTGGAGTCATCTTCCTGATTCCTTAAAAGGCAAATATCAGGAAGTACAGCTGTTGCTTAAAAATGCGGAGGGGGTTAATTACGGCGGTCTTACCGGTGAAATCTGCTGGAACTGGCTGGAGGTGCGCTACCTGTTCGTGGAAGTATCCTGCCGCAAAACCGGCTATGGTAGCCTATTGATCGCTGAAGCGGAGCAACTTGCCCGCAGCAAAGGCTGCGATTTCATCAAGCTTGACACCCTGAGCTTCCAAGCGCTGGATTTTTACCTGAAACATGGTTTTGAGGTGTATGGCACCCTTCCCAATGCCGGAGGTTACAACCACTATTATCTGAAAAAGGATCTCTGAGCAGTGTTCTGCTTTCTTTTCAAATATACTGTCCGTACCCGTAAATGATCGCCACCAGCAGCACCGCCACAAGAATGCCCGGCAGCAGATTAGCCACCTTGATCTTAGTAATCCCCAGCAGATTGAGGCCTATAGCCATAATCATTACCCCACCGGCTGCGGTCATCTCGGTTATCATGCTGCTCATCAAGGCATCTGGAACAAAACGGGTTATCTGTGTAGCGCACAGAGCAATGGCTCCTTCATAGAGGAAAACGGGGATTGCGGAGAATAATACGCCCATGCCCATAGTAGAGGTCAGTATTATGGATATAAATCCGTCCATGATGGACTTGGTATACAGAATCTGATGATCCCCCTTCATCCCGCTGTCCAGTGCGCCCAGAATGGCCATTGCACCGACCACGAACACCAGACTTGCGGTGACAAAACCAAGCGACAGGCTTCCTTGCTCGCCTGAACCTATCTTACGCTCCAGCCATTCGCCTACCCGGTTAAATTTCTCATCAAGATCTATCAGTTCGCCTGCCACGGCTCCGATGACGAGACTGAGGATGACAATGAGAAAGTTCCCGCTTTTGAAGCCCATTTGAATGCCCAGAACAATAATGGCAAGGCCAATTCCCTGCATGACTGTGTTTTTCATACTCTCTGGAATCCGCTGCAGCAGCTTGCCCAGCAGTGTTCCTGCAACAATCGCAATCCCGTTAACTATAGCGCCTAGTAGTACCATTCTTTTTGCTCTTCCTCCACACTTCCCGCTAGATTTCTTCCCAAGGAAAAAATGAACATCTGCGTATTTAATGAATCCAAGTACTCTCCCTAGTCTAACAACTACCTTAACTGCGTCAATAGTCTATCTTCATGTTATATACATTCTAAGGAATTCTGAAGAAATTCAGATCCGTAGTAGCATCAAGCGGGCAGTGTCCAGTAAATTGACAATTTTCTGGTTTCGGTGGTACGCTCAACGAGTGTTCTTTAAACCGAACGGATTCCTAGAACAAAGCATTACAAATCCAAGTAAGGAGATATTCTATGAGTGACGGGTATGGCCTGGATACAACAAGCTTTTCCAGAGAGCTCCAGCTTCTTTTAGCAGTCCTTAATGCAGACGACATCGATGACATCGCCAGACAGAACCGGCAGTTGTTCACGGATATCGACTGGGGGCTATGGGTACAGTTGTCCCTGCATCATCGAGTATTTCCTTATATTTATCCCAAGCTCAGCCGGATGAGGGAAGAGCATGTGCCCACAGAGGCTACCCGGCGATTGAAATGGGAATTCCGCAGAAACACTGTTCAAATGCTACAGCTCAGCGGGGAGATGGGGTATATCGGAGAGGAGCTTGCGAAGCTGCAGATTCGTTCCTTGTTCCTAAAAGGGCCGGTGCTTGCCCAGGAGCTGTATGGCGATATCTCTCTGCGCACCTCGCGCGACCTCGATTTCATCGTGCCGATGGCACAGCTGGCAGAAACAGAGTCACTGCTCGTCCGCCTTGGATATGTGAAGGAGGAAGACTTCGAAAGTATATTGGGAGACTGGAAATGGCGGGAGCATCACACCACATTCAATCATCCGGACAAAGGCATTAAGGTCGAGGTGCACTGGCGTCTAAGTCCTGGCCCTTCCAAGGAACCCGGATTCGACGAGCTGTGGACGCGTGCCCGGACGAGCAGCCACTTCGGGAAGAATGTCTATTATCTGGGCAGCGAAGACTTGTTTCTTTTTCTGGCAGCCCATGGGGCCCGCCATGGCTGGTCGAGATTAAGATGGCTGCTGGATATCCGTCAGCTTCTGCTGCATAAGCCCGATACCGGCAAACTGACCGCGCTGCTGCAGCGGTACAATTACAAGGATGTCGGCGGTCAGGCGCTTCTGCTTGCTGCCGATCTGCTGGCCGCCCCGGTCGAGCCTGCACTGGCCAGCCTCGCGGAGCGGCCCAAGGCGCGGCGGATCGCCCGTCTGGCGCTTTTCTACGTGGCGCGCATGATCAATCTGCACAACCCTCCTCTGGAACCGGAGGCAGAGCGGCATTATAAATACTATCAGCCGGCGATCCTGTCGCGCTGGCATCAGTTTCTGTACATCACCAGCTTCCTGTACCCCTATGCGGTAGATGCCAAGACTCTGCCTCTGCCAAAGAAGCTGCACGTGCTCTACTTTCCTTTACGTCCTTTCTTGTGGACTTGGCGCAAAGTGAGCGGCCAGGAGAAATAGGAGGCTAACATTGACTAATCAGCCTCCTATCACCGCTGCGCATTGCGAAGTACAACCAGTCAGACACGCACAATATGCTTCTACTGCAGAAAGTACTGCAGATTACAGCTTTCTGCACTCAAAAAAAGGATTCTGCTGCACTTTCTGCAGCAGAATCCTTTACTTTTGTTCCTTGATAGAGCTTCCCCCGCTGGATAAGAATCTATTGCAGAGAATGCAATCAGAGACTCGGCAGAGACTCACCCGCAGGACCTACATTGCCTCTTCCTGGCTGCTGAGCAGGCGGCTGAACATACCGCCTTTTTCCGAGGCCAGGCCGCTGAACACTCCCTGCTGGATCACCCTACCCTGGTCAATGACCAGGATCTGATCTGCTCCCCGGATGGTCGACAGCCGGTGTGCAATGACGATAACTGTAACAGACAACTTCAAACGCTCCAGTGCCTCCTGAATCCGCTTCTCATTCTCGGTATCCAGCGCACTCGTCGCTTCGTCCAGCACCAGGATGGAAGGCTTGCGGATGATTGCCCGTGCCAGTACAAGTCGTTGCCGCTCTCCGCCGGATAGACGGACCCCGCGGTCACCAAGCAGCGTATCGAGCCCCTGGGGCAGCTTGCGGACAAAGTCAGCCGATGAGGCAAATTCCAGTGCTTCCCACAGGTCTTCCTCACTTGCATCCGGCTTGATCATCGTCAGGTTATCCCGGATCGTCGCATTATATAGAAAAGGGTCCTGCGCCACATAGCCGATAGAACGCCGGTAGGGCAGCAGCCTCTCCCCGGTAACCGGCTTCCCGTCTGCCAGTATTTCTCCCGATTCCGGCTGCATCAGTCCCATAAGCAAGTCCACTAGCGTGCTTTTTCCCGCACCGGAGCGTCCCACAATAGCAGTCATTTGGTTTGCCGGAACCCGCACATTCACACCGCGCAGAGAGTACTCCTGCTCTTGCGGGTTATAGCGGAAGTCTACATTACGCGCCTCCAGGCTATCCTTAAGCGTCAGTCCTGCAACCGCATCTCCGGATTCACCCTGTGCACCATGTTCCACAGCCTGCAGACATTCCTCCTGCAGCAGCTGCAATTGCCTAAAAGAAGGCAGCACGGAAGCCAGCTGCTCCAGCAGACTCTGCAGCGTGGAAAAGGTCGGCCACAGCCGGGCAAACACCAGAATCACCAGCAGCAGATAAGGTCCTTCCACATGCAGGAAACGGAAGGAGACGAAGATAAACAACGCAATCAGCAGCGTCGAAGACATTTTGTACAGCAGCTGGGAATTCGTGCGCAGCCGCGTATAATCCAGCTGCTCTTTTTTGACCTCGCCGGTGAATTCATGCATCCAGTCCAGCCGGGAGTCTTCCAGGTTGTTGCTCTTGATATCCTTGATTCCGTTCAATTGATCCGTAATCCCAGCCAGATACTGCTTGCCTAGCTCCGAACTCCGGCTGCCCAGCCTCTTCGCTTTACGGATAAACCTTCGGGAGAATATGGATAGCAGAACCGCGCAGACGAGCACGGCAAGAGTCATCCGGGGAGACAGCCAGAATGCGAAGCCAATCTGCACCAGCGTGAACAGCAGCGAAGTCAGGAACTGCAGAAAACCGCTGATCCCTGCAAGCACCCTCGCGAGCTCAGTCGTCATTACATTAATAAGGTCGGAGGTGCGCTTTTTCAGAAAAAAAGACCACTCCGCCCGCAGCAGTGCACCATACACCTCATATCGCAGCTTCCGGCCGTAGTTCTGCTGGATTTCGACATTCCTTATGGAGACAAAACGGGTGATCAGATTCTGGAAGAGTACAATGAATACATAAGCGCCAAGCACCAGTGCAAGCGCTTCGGTCTGCGGCAGGTCTGACAGGAAACCGAGCATAGGCAGATCGAGACCCGCCGCTTTTCCCCCGAGCTGAATGCCAGCCATCCCCAGCATGGGCACCAGCAGTAGAACAGCAGAACTCTCCAGTAGGCCGCTGATCACCATGCCAAGCAGATTCAGATACAGTGTGATTCCGGACAAGCGCTGAAGCTGCCGGATGTAATACATTATCGCTTGCATGGACCCACCTCGATCACTCGGTATATAACACTTTGGCGAATTTCTCTACCACCACAAAGCCCTTCATGGCATCATCGCCAGAGACGTAATAAGAGCCGCTGCGCAGCCAGGCGTGAGCAATCATCTGTCCCTGCTTGTCCTTGGCGACCCCCATGTACAACGTGCTCTCGATCCCGCGTTTTTCGAGCATTTTGAGTCCTGCTACCGCCCGGACCATACAAGTGCTTTTCCAGGGGGTATAACGGCTCATGACCCGTATCGCTTTGGTTATATGCTGAATACGGGCGATATCGCTTTCTTTGGATACCACAGGAGTCTCATGAGACTGTATACCCAGCCGGGGAGCCATTTTGGCAAAGGGAAACAACAGCTGGATCCGAACGAGAAAAAGCCTCCAAAGCGCCTCAGGAATGAGGGCCAAGGCGGCTTTGTCCACCGTCAGCAGTAAGCGTAGACGCCGCATGGTAATCATGGCTGACTTACAATAGCCGCGAGATCCTCATTCAGCAGGCTCTGCAAAAAAGCAAACACATCCTGGCGGGCGGTCTCTTCCGGAACCTCGAAGCTCTCCTGAATCACTTCTACCACCCGTGCTGCAGTTACAGGCGACGCGAGCGCTGTCCAGATTTCTCCGCCAACTTCACCCAGATTATAATACTTGCCATTCTTAACATTCAGCATGACCTTCTCGCCGTCCATATCACTGGCAATATTCCCCTCACGCTGTACTAGCACGGATTCGGGGGACAGTACACCTGTAGTATTCATATTCATGGATTCCTCTCCTTTATCTGATGCTGCTGCAACGCTTCAAGAATAAGTGCGGTTTGCTGCGGAGCACTGAAACCCTGTTCAGGCCGGGTCAGCCGATACATCGGCAGCCGCCCTACAAAAGAAGCCAGCATTCCGAAATGCCATTCACGGATACCGATCCGGTCGACAATTGCCTTTTGATAGGTATGATTGTACAGGGTGTGGAACCGCTCCATCCCGTTAATGGCCTGCAGGCTGACCGGAGACTCCGGCGCAGCGGAGAGTTCAAACAGGCCTGCAAGCTGCAAAGGCTCACTATAAAAGCGGTCATGCACAGGTACGGCATACTTGGTCTCCCTCTCAAACAGCGGGCGGTAGAGAGACGAATTCATTCCCAAATAGTCCAGGCTCTGCTGCCACAGCTTCTGCTGAGGATAACCTGGAACGGCTAATGGATATCCATTTTGCACCATAACGGGAATAACGTCGTCACTGATCAGCGGACACCCCTGATCCATGAGATAGGAGGCCAGCGTTGATTTGCCTGCCCCTGAACGCCCAACGAACGCGTATGCTTTGCCCTCAATAACAAGCGCGCTTCCATGAAGCGGAAGAATCTGTTTCTGCATTAGCAGAATCCCCATGCAGCTGCCCAGAATGAAGAGTCGGATACAATCCGGATCTGCTCCAGGAGCCGGTGATACTGTAATCGTATTTCCATTCTGAATGGCAAAGATGGCTGTACCCTTCGCCTCGAACATGACCTCATGCCCGGATACCCCAAGGCTCGGCGTGATCTTCGGTATAACTTCCCAGCGCTCATTCAGATCTTCCTGAATAACCGAGATGCTGCCCATCATTCCCGGCTCACTGGTAAAAGGAAGCTCCGGCAAAGAGATTTCGCTGTTAATTTGCAGACCAAATGCTTTGTAAGCCACACCTTGAGCGGTACTTGCCATACGATTCACTCCATATCTTTGAGTTCACCCGCTTTTGGGTGGATATTGTAAAGATAGCCCTTATCCCCCTCCAGCAAGCTCAGGGGGATGAGGGCCTCGCGAATCAAAAGTATCTTAGGAGTAATGTACAACCTCATCCGGATCATCTTGGAAGGAGTCGACGAGAGCGAGACCCGCTCCAGCCATAGTCATTTTTACGTCAAGCACTTCCAATGCAGGCTTGCTGTATTCCTTTTTCATAGTTGTCACCTCCTTTCAAACATTCTTTCATCAGGATAGACGCTTCAAGAAACGATGGAATACCAATCCCCGTGTCAGAAGGCGAAAATCCGAATTGAAAATCAAATGGGGTTCGGGCTCACTACCCAGCCGGTTCAAACATCCGGCGAGCCCGGGACTATTCAGATAAGCTGAGGTTCGGGGATCTTTGATCATTTCGTGAAGCTCTTCTATAAAAGCATCCCACCTCGGAAGCATCCGGTAGATCCCATCCGCACCCTGGACGCCGCGCCGTTTCCGGTTCAGCCGCACTTCATCCGGCAGCAGTCCGTCCATCGCCCTGCGGATCAGCGAGCGGTCCACCCCATTCTGTACGTACTGGCTTTCCGGCACGGAGAGACAAAAGCGGATCACGCGCAGATCATTCGTGGGGTCACGGTCCCACACCCGGTATTTCAGCGACAGCTTCGTGGCTACCGTACCATTCGTGTTCCAGACATGCGGCTGTTCAAAATGCTTGCGCCGGATATCATAGGCGGTCTGTGAAGATCCGCTGTTAATCCCCAGCGCCTTCAGCCGTACCCCCACTTCCGTCCGCTTGGCGAACTCAGGGTGAATCAGATCAGGAAGAGCTTGGTTGTGCTTCGCTGGCAACAGCCCAGCCAGAGACGGAAAGGCTTTTTTGCCGACAATCTGAAATACCTTCTTGCGGTTGGCTTCCATTGACTCATTGTACTTCCGGTTTTCCCGGTAAAAGGATATCCAGCGGAATTCACGAATCAGCTTGGCCTGATAATCCAGCGCCGGCCCCCAGGATACACTCCAGTTGCCTCTCTGTCCGCTAAGCAGTACGCCAATGTTCTTCATTTGCGCCTGTTCAAAGATCCCTTTTAGCCAGTAGGAATTCTCGATAAATTTATAAGGCATCTCCATAATATCCAGCCACTCATCCATGTCATTGTAAGGACTCAGATCGGGAAAATTCAAAAAGTTAGGCTGAATATTCCCCACATGATTGATGGTTTCCTGAATATAGGGACGCTCGTCGGCGACACGTCTGCCGATATTGAAATCGACAAAGTTGTCTACCGGATAGGAACTGAAGGTATGCAGCGGCCGGCCCTGACGGCGAAGCTCTCTAGCTGCGAAACTGACTACAGAGCCGGAATCTAGACCCCCGCTCAGATTGGCTCCAACCGCTCTATGTGTCCGTAGCCTGTCCCGGACTGCTTGCCCAAACACCTCACGGAAAGCTTCCTCGTACTCCCGGTCCGACCGTAACCGCAGCTCGGCTGGAGCCTGCAGTGTGCAGTAGCGGGAGAACAGGATATTCCCGCCGCTGACGGAAATAGAATGGGATGGCGGCAGTTGTTCAATGGATTGATAGACGGTGGAGTACAGGTCCGAAACATCGGTCCGTGCATGGATGGCCAGGAACTCGGAGGCCCATCCCTCATTCAGTGTCCGGTCCGCGCCCGGCATCGACAGGAGCGGATGAATGACGGTACAAAAAGAAAACAACCCTCTGGAACGAAGGAAGTAGAGCGTCCGGTTTCCGGAGAAATCTCTGGCCCCGAACAATGCCCGTTTCCGTTCATCCCATATCATAAAGGCAAAGTCACCGACAAGATAAACCGGTGCCTGATCGCCCCATTTCTCATATGCGAGCAGAATAAGCAGACTGTCCGGCATGGAGCTTCTATCCCCCTGCGGCACTTGAAGCCGTTCGAACAACTCTTCCCGGTTATCAATAATGGCGTCAGCCGTAATAGCCAATCTCCGCTCAGTATCGTAAAAGGGAAGCGTCTCTCCGAGGGATTGCGGCGTGATCCACTGTGTCAGACAGCCCAGGAAAACGTCTTTGCTCTGCCACATCCCCGTCTCATCAGCAGGATAGCGGTTAAGCTGTTGCATTAGGGCTGGTCCCTGTTCCGGGTCCAGAGGTTCATGCTGCAAATGATAGATTCCGGCGATCGCGCTCATGGTAAGGCCCCCACCTGGTTCAAAAGCCTCCAATTAGTGCTTCCTGAAAGCACTAATTGGAGCTTTTTCACTGGTTCTTAATAAAGAACATTTCGTTATATATAAGATAACGCCCATCCCATTAATTGTGAATAACACCAGCGGGTACTTTTAGGTATCCTTTAGCGTATTGACACTTCGTGCATTGTATGTTATTCAGCATCATTCTGTGGGAGCAGAGACCATAGGACCTGCAGGTATAGGTCAGGTTTATTGAGTATTTTCATCAACAACTATTGGCGAGGACAATCATATGCTAGCGGAGGGAATGGCAGGGGAAGGCAAATGATACGCTGGAGGATGAGTTCAACGCCTCAAATGCAGAATGAGAAATTTCTCTTAGACTACCTTACAGCGTCATGAACTGCCCCTGCCGCGCAAGAAAAGCTTCCTTTTCTTTGTAATCCGGCATTACGCTCCCAAGGCGGCGCCAAAAGGAGCGGTCATGGTTCATATGCAGCAGATGGCATAGCTCATGGATGATAACATAATCGATGACTTCTAGCGGCGCCATAGCGAGCCTATAATTGAAGGTCAGCTTTTTATCCGAGCTGCAGCTCCCCCACTTGGTCCGTGACTCTACGATTTCAATGGATCTAGGCTTCACCTTCAGCACTGTCTGATATTGGATAATCCGCTCGGCGACGATTTTTTTGAGGCTGGCCGAATAGAACTTCTTCAGCTCTAGCTTCAGCTTCTCCTCATCCCGCTCACCGGTTTCAATCAATTCGTGCAGCAGAACCTCCTTCCCGAGGTAGAGGAACCGCCCTTTCTGCTGATACTCCTTGGGAGCCGGAAGCTGCCTGGCCGCTGCATTCCTCTGCAGACTCTCCAGAATCCATTCTTCATGCCGCTGCACTGCATCACGGATGGTCTCTTCCTTGGTGCCCGTAGGCGCCTTAACTATAATAAGCCCCACCATATCAATCTGTAGGGAAATTTTCTTCCGTTTTGAATACTGAACATGAAGCTGCAAGGTCTGATCTCCGAGTTGAATCTGCATAGCCACCATCGTTTCTGTAAGTTAGACATTTTCTTAAGCTTAACATGAATGCACTATTGATTTCGATAAAATCCCACTCCGTGGAAATATCAAGCAATTTCCACGGGCGGGGTCCAGTGCAGGTTTTCGTTCATTCCGTAAAACTGTCTCGGAATTACACACCTACAGCTTCTGCCGGGTTCCGGTTTCGGCTGCTGCGCGAATCTGATCAAACAGCTTATGGATTGCCATAGCGGTATAAAAATCCGGCGCGTTGCGGGTATTCTCCCGCAAGTCTCTGTTAATCCCCTGATAAAGCTGAGCAACATTATAGGCAGGACCAGTGCTCAACCCTTGAGGCACCCGGTCATATTTTGCCGGAACAGCTAATACCTTAAAGCTCTTATCTCCGTCCTGTGCCCCCTTAACTACTAAGGAATCGATTTGGAACATGAAATTGTCCTCGGATACCAGCAGCAGGTCTCCTTCGGTACCGTTAATCTCAAGTAGCAGGTTGCCCTGATACGTATTGCGGATTTGGCTGCTCATCACGGCTCCGTTCGCCAGAATACCCTGCACAGCTACATGATCTGGTGATGTGGGATGAATAAATGCTCCAGTTTCCATTACCTGTACCTGTGCCGCATGGGTTCTCAAGATGGCAGACAGCTCGGAGAAGGGCCCCAGTATATGCATCAGGCCATCCAGCAAATGCCCCGCAGTAATAGTTAACACATTGGCCCCATGGGTATCTTCCAAGAGATATTGATGAGCTAGATCTATTTGTTTGGAACGTGTCGGGTAGACTGGTACCGAGTAATTGCAATGTACAGCCCTAATATCTCCAACATAACCATCAGCAATCAGATCCTTCACGTAGTTAACCGCCGGATTGGCCCGGGCCTGCAACCCGACAAAATGACGGACTCCCTGACTCTCCGCCGCTTGAAGCAGATTGGCCGTCTCAGCCGTAGTCCGTCCAAGCGGGAATTCACAAAACACATGTTTTCCGGCCTCAAGAGCGATTCTTACCAGCTTATCATGCTCGGGAACCTTTACAGCAACCGTCACTAGGTCCACGTCAGGATGCCGTGCCAGCTCATTGGGGTCAGTAAAAGCATTCGGAATGCCATACCGCTCCGCGGTCTCATCCGCACTGGCTTGACGGGTCGTGCTGATCGCGGTCACCTTGAAGTTAGGCAAAGCCTGCAAGGCAGGAAGATGCGCCGCAGTCCCCCAGCTTCCATTCATACTCGCACCGATTATTCCCACTCTCCATACTTCCTTGCTCATCATAAAGCCCTCCTTATTGGTCTAGACATACAATAATCTAAATACTAGACTTAGTTAAGTAGGCACTTATACGTTCGCTAGGTACTCAAAAGTGCATAGGAGGTGTGTTATGATGACCAGAAAGGCAGCAGTCAAGCCAGATATCTCGCTCACAGCATGTGCTTATCGGCGGATGCTTGAGATCATATCGAACAAGTGGGCAGTGCTTGTTATTTATGCCTTGGAGGATGGGACCAAACGTTACGGTGAAGTGAGGCACCGCATTTCCGGCATATCGCAAAAAATGCTGACCCAAACGCTTCGCCAGCTGGAGAGAGACGGATTCGTCACACGCGAGGTTCATCCTTCCGTCCCTCCGTTCGTCGAATATACCCTAACCCCGTTAGCGCATACACTGCTCCCGCACTTGCACCAAATGAAGCAGTGGAGCAACAAACATTATGCACTTGTCGAACAGGCCAGAAATGAATATGACTCCAAAAACGGCCAGCTCCCGCTGTCCGAATAACCATCCCTTATAAGAATGACCAGAAAGGGCATGTTCCCGCAGCCGCTTGCAGGCTTCTGGAACATGCCCTTCTTATCGTACCTTATCTATGATTACATTGGTTCACATCTCATGACTTTACCAGGGGAAAGTGGCAGGCCACCATTCGACCTGGAAGCAATTCCTCAAGCGCCGGCTCCTGCTGGCGGCATTTCTCCTGGGCCATCGGACAACGGGTATGAAACCGGCAGCCTGAAGGCGGATTAGCTGGTGAAGGAACGTCGCCCTGCAGCACAATCCGGTCTTGCTTCCGTCTTGGCGTTGGTTTGGGAATGGCCGAGAGCAGCGCTGCCGTATAGGGATGCAGCGGAGCAGCGAATAACGTCTCGGTCTCTGCAACCTCAACCAGTTTACCCAAATACATAACGCCTACACGATCCGAGATGTGACGGACCACATTCAGCCCATGCGCAATGAACAAAAAGGTCAGTCCAAGCTCCTTCTGCAGCTTCATCAGCAGGTTAATCACCTGGGACTGCACAGAAACGTCAAGCGCAGATACCGCTTCGTCGGCTACAATGAACTGCGGATTCAGCGCAATCGCACGTGCAATCCCGATCCGCTGGCGTTGCCCGCCCGAGAATTCATGCGGATAACGGTTTCTCCGCGATGCGTCCAGACCCACCAGTTCCATCAGCTCCACGACTCTGGCATCGATCTCCTTGGCTGACATGCTCCGGTGAATCCGCAGCGGCTCGCCTATGATATCCTTGACCAGGAACCTCGGATTCAACGATCCGAACGGGTCCTGAAAAATAATCTGCATCTTCTCCCGCAGCTTTCGCATATCCTGATGGCTCAAAGAGTGGATATCCCGGCCACCAAACAGTACTTCTCCCTCAGTGGCACTCTGCAGTCTGAGCAATACCCGCCCAAAGGTGGACTTGCCGCATCCGGATTCACCAACCAGCCCAAAGGTTTCCCCTTTGCGGATAGACAAGGAGACACCGTCTACCGCCTTTACCTGCCCAACGGTCCGGTTCAAAAGACCTTTAGTGATCGGAAAATATTTCTTGATGTTCTTCACATCCACTAGAACTTCAGCCGTGGAGGTTGTCTCCATCATCGGTTCGACTGCTGTCTCATTCGTCATGCGTGTCTCACCTCATCTTTGTTGTCAGCTTGAACCGGCTTATCCTGAAACAGCCAACAGGCCGTACGGTGATCATCTGTGATCATGAAATCCGGCGGCTCCTTCATAGTGCAGACCTCCATTGCATGCGGACAACGCGGATGAAAGCGGCAGCCTGCCGGAAGCTGGCCGATTGGCGGAATGGTTCCTTTTATCGTATACAGCTCTCCGCCGCGTCCCCCCTCAAATCCGGGAATGGATTGCAGCAGACCAATCGTATAAGGATGACTAGGATGATCAAAGATTTCTTCTACGGTACCTTCTTCTACAATCGCCCCCGCATACATAACAGCAATACGGTCCGCCATTTCAGCCGCTACCCCCATATCATGGGTGATCAGCAGAATGGACATACCAAGCTCCGCCTGAAGCTTGCGCAGCAAG
Source organism: Paenibacillus sp. LS-5 (assembly GCF_056121505.1). Taxonomy (NCBI): domain Bacteria; kingdom Bacillati; phylum Bacillota; class Bacilli; order Caryophanales; family Paenibacillaceae; genus Paenibacillus; species Paenibacillus sp. LS-5. The sequence continues at coordinate 40,094 of NZ_JBWAVA010000026.1, forward strand.
TCGAGAATCTGAGCCTGAACCGTAACATCCAGGGCGGTTGTCGGCTCATCTGCGATCAGCAGCTCAGGATTACAAGCGAGGGCAATCGCGATAACCACCCGCTGGCTCATCCCGCCTGACAGCTCATGCGGATACTGCTTTGCCCGGATTTCCGGTGCCGGAATGCCAACCAGCTTCAGCAGGTCGACAGCCATTTCGGCAGCTTCCTGGGCGTTTTTATTCTGATGCAGCTGCAGACTTTCGGCAATCTGATCGCCTATCGTGAACACCGGATTCAGTGTGGACATCGGATCCTGAAAGATCATAGCGATCTGATTGCCGCGGATTCTTCGCATCTCTTCCTGCGACTTGGCTGCGAGATCCTTGCCGTGGAAATTAATATTGCCTTCAAGAATCATTCCGCCTGCGTAATCGATCAGCCGCATAATCGCAAGCGAAGTGACACTTTTGCCGCTGCCGGACTCACCCACCAGACACACCGTCTGACCTTTATCCACTGCAATGGAGATTTGGTCGGTTGCCTTAACCATCCCTTTTTCTGTAATAAAGCCGGTGGTCAGTTTCCGGATTTCGAGTAATTTTTCCGCCATTTGTCCAGCCTCCTCCGGGATTTGGTCACTTGCTGTCTGGGATCCAGTCCATCCCGAATTCCATCGCCGATAAAGTTAACCGCCAGTACCACAAGCAGGATGCATAGTCCCGGATAAACCGCCTGCAGCGGATCTACGAGCATGAATTCCTGTGCATTACTGAGCATAAGCCCCCAGCTGGTAGCCGGAGCCTGAATACCAAGACCCAAATAGGACAGGGCCGACTCACTCAGAATCGCACCTCCGACCATTAGAGTCGCATTTACGATAATCGGGAAGCTCGCATTGCGGAGCAGGTGGCGGAATATAATCCCCCAGCTTGACACCCCGATTGCCTTTGCGGCCTCCACATACTGCATTTCTCTAAGCTGCAGGAAGTTCCCCCGGACTAGCCGTGCGATACTCATCCAGCTGGTCAATGCCAGAATCAGAATCATATACTCGATCCGGGAGCCGAATATCGCCAGCACGAGAATATTAAGGAATAGCGTAGGCACCGAGTTCATCACGTCCACAATACGCATGAAGACGGTATCCACCCAGCCGCCGAAATAACCTGAAATCGCCCCGATAATCGAACCGATGGCTACGGAAGCAAAGGCTACTGAAAACCCGATAATCAATGAGATTCTTGCACTGTACAGCAGCCGGGTGAGAATGTCACGGCCGAGCTCGTCTGTCCCAAGCAAATGCCCCTCAGCTCCGGGCTTCAGGTTGGCGAACATCAAGTCAATGCCATCCGGTTTATACTTAGTGAGAAGAGGAGCGAGCATTGCAATCACTATGAAAAAGAGCAATACGACAAGTCCGCTCATCGCGTATGGGTTATGTGAGAACTTTTTCCACAGGATGACCCAAGGTCCGGGAGGCTTTTTGAATTTAGCCGCTTGTTCCAGATCCAAAGCAGGCATTGCATCAGCAGGCAATTGTGAAGGCTCAGTACTCATGCTGTTTTGCCTCCCTGCTTACCGAGCTTGACCCGGGGATCTACTATTGCGTATAAAATATCCGCCAGCAAATTGCCCAGTACAACCATGACCGCCGTTACAATGGTTATAGCCATGAGCACTGAATATTCGCGCTGGGTGGCCATTTGCACGAACCAGCGTCCCATGCCCGGCCAGTTGAACACACTCTCCGTTAAGGCAGCCCCTGCCACCAGGATAGGAAGATCCAACCCCAGAATGGTAATGATCGGAATAAGTGCATTGCGCAGCGCATGGTGGAAGACTACCTTGCGTTCCTTGACACCCTTGGCGCGTGCTGTCCGGATATAATCCTGGTCTAGCACTTCAAGCATGCTTGCCCGTGCATACTTCATATAGGAGGCTAAAAATCCTAGTGACAACACGGTTACAGGCAGCACAAGGTGCATGAACAGGTCACTGATGTCTCCTTCTTTTCCCCTTGTATGCATATCAGACAGAGGAAACCAATTGAGCTTCAAGGAGAACCACTGCTGCAGCAATATCCCGAACCAGAAGGTCGGCATAGCAAAACCAAGATACGAGATAAAGGAGGCCGACTGATCGGACAATCCATATACTTTGGTACTGTTATATATCCCCCAGGGAATTGCAATGATTAGAGACAACAGCCACGCAGCTCCCATGAGAATGAAGGTGTTGCCGATACGGGGCCAGAGCAAGTCCGCAACCGGCAGATGATTCTTAAACGTATAGCCCAAGTCGCCCTGCAGCAAGCCGCTAATCCAGCGCACATACTGTACAGGGACAGGTTTATCCAGGCCAAGATTATGTGCTTGCTGCTTGAAGACTTCCGGTGAAAGTCCAGGAGACAGCATCATCTGGGTCGGCCCTCCGGGAGCCGCATGAATGAGAAGAAAGGTAAGTATCGTAATCAAAAAGATCACCAGTACCGATTGCAGTACGCGACGGATCAGATATTCTGTCATCTAATGTCCTCCTAGAGATGGTAAGGCACAGAATCACGTTCCCCCAAGACAAAAGGAGAAGAGGAAAGAGAATTCTCTTTCCTCCCCGTAATTCTATTTCCTGTGTCTGCTCGTTTAGTCGGTAACCCACCATTTGAGAGCATGGAAGTACTGTCCATAGCCCAGTGACGGCTCAGGAGCATCTTCCTCTGCCCAGTGAACTCTAGGCCCCGTACCAATGGCTTGCCCGTATTGATACAGGAATACGTAAGGCAGGTCAGTAGAGATTTCTTTACCTACTTCTTTATAAATTTCTTTACGCTTCTCTTGGTCAACCGTAGAATAACCATCTACCCACAGCTGATCCAGCTTCTCATTCTTATACCAGCCGCTGTTCTGTCCAGCAGGTGGGAAGTACTTGGAGGAGAAGATGCTCTCTGCATCCGGATCCGGAGTGTTCAGAGACCATGCCAGCAGCAACGCTTGGAATTTACCCGGTGTTACGTTCTGGTCAATCCAGGCTGCAAAGTCAATGGCTTTCGGCGTTACTTCAATACCGACTTCCTTAAGATTCTGCTGGATGACTGCTGCGACCTGCTCACGACGGCTGTTGCCCGCGTTATACTGCAGTTCGAAGGAGAACCGGTGTCCGTCTTTGGTGAGAATGCCATCCTTACCGGCAACCCATCCGTCTTCTGCCAGCAGCTTCTTCGCTGTTTCCGCATTGTAGTCATAGTTGACAGCTGCATCCCCCGGATCAGCCCAAGTATCCGGCAGGAACGGTGCGTTCATTAGGGCTCCGACACCCTTCAGAATGTTATCGACCATCCCTTGGCGGTTCAATGCGTGTGCAATGGCCTGTCTGGTCTTCTGTCCCGTGAATAAACCGTATTTGTCTTTGAAGTTCTTGGCATCGAAGTTGAACATTACATATTCGTACTGAGCGCCCGGCTTCTGAATGATATGAATCGAGTCGTTGGCCTTGACGGCCTCAACCTGTGTAACCGGAATAGCACTGATATGATCCGTGTCGCCCTTCAGGAGAGCTTGAACCTCGGTATTCTGATCAGCATAGATTTTGTAAACCAACTGTGCGATATGAGGTTTAACTTCGCCCCAGTAGTTGGGATCAGCATCAAGAGTATGGCTGTCACCCTGTTTCCAGGAAGTCCATTTCCAAGGTCCGCTTGTGACGGTCTTGGCCGGGTCAGTACCATAAGCATTGGTTTGCATTTCTTTCGGTGCAACATCCTTCAAAATATGCGATGGTACAATAGCCTGGCAAAGCGCGTAGAGGAAAGGCGCATAAATCTTGGACATTGTAACTTTTACTGTGTGGTCATCCACTTTCTCTACGGTCTTCACTTTGTCAAAAGCACTCGTAAGCGGTGAGCCGGTTTCCGGATTCTTAGCAGTTTCAATGGTATATACCACATCATCGGCTACAATCGGCTGACCATCACTCCATTTAATGGTATCTTTCAATTTAATCGTGTACGTCAGTCCGTCTGCAGAGATTTCCGGCAAAGACGCTGCCAGAGACCAAGGTTCTGCCTGTACGTTTCCTTGACGGTCCAGATCATAAAGCTTGGCAAATACGAATTCTGCCAGATCACCCGAAGAAGTGTCGTTAATCATAAGAGGATTAATATTTACGATATCGGAAAATGTGCTCATTACCATCGTACCGCCATCCACCGGGGCATCTACAGCCGGTTCAGAAGCAGCGGGAGCTTCACTTGCGGCTGGAGCAGAGCTCTCTGCCGTAGCACTTGGTGAATTAGTTGCGGTGTTATTTGTACTGCACCCTGTGAATAGAACCCCTACAAGAGATAGAACCAGTAAGCCAGACCACCATTTTCTCTTTTTCGCCATCCTGTTTACTCCTCCTTTTGTTAGATCCGTGTAACGTCTGAACTACCAATACCGTTGCAACGCACTCTCTGTCCTAATAAACCTTTGTTCAACCTCCCTTGTGTAAGTCAAACGTTTTTGCCATGTGTCATCAAGGTATGTAACAATACCTTACAAGGAATCTTTTACTCCTTAAGCCGCTATCCGCTGGAATAGACCGAAGGTCAATTAGCTACAGGACAGCACCTATAGGGAAGCTAAGCTTTCCCGTATAAATTATGGTTTATATTACATGTTAAATTTTCTTACGTCAATATCTTTTTTATCCGTTTTTTACCTTGTATTATTTCTATATAATGTATTTGATCTCCTTATTCATCCATTATATTTCCTGCGCAAGTTATTAATTCCACTAATAGTTAAGGAAAACAAATAGATAGGCCAAATGTTACCTTATCAATGTAAACATTATGTAAGATTTTCATTTATGAATATACATTTTCATACAAAAAAAGAAGCAAACGCTGTTAAGAGGCCGTCCACCTCTTCGCTGTTCGCTTTTTTAATATACAGATTGTTGGATCGATGTCCGTCAACCAGTCGAGTATGTAGTTGCCCCTTTACTTGCTCACACAATTTCTACCTTTTTTCTTCGCGCGGTATAGGGCGGTGTCCGCTGATTTCATTACACTTTCCGTGGTTTTGTTCTTCTCGTTCTTCTGGGAGACCCCGATGCTTACAGTTATGTAGATTTGCTTTGCGGCTTTTGTGCCGGAGGATCTTTTTTTGGATTTGCTTTTGGATCGGCCCTTGGCGCGCAGGGTGAAGGCCCGTTTGGATATCTTTTCCCGCAGCTCTTCGAGATGGGGCAGCACATCATTGATGTTTTTACCCGGAAAAAGAATCGTGAATTCCTCCCCGCCATAGCGGAAGGCCCTCCCTCCGCCAGAAACGTCCTGTAAGGTCGATGCCACCAGCTTTAACACTTCATCTCCTGTGTCATGCCCGTAGGTATCATTGAATTTTTTGAAGAAATCGATATCCAGCATCGCAATAGCATAGTTAAAGCCCAGCTTCATCATGTCCTGCTTAAGGGCCCGCCGCGAGGGCAATCCGGTAAGCTCATCGGAAAAAGCCATCGAATACGAGTCCTGAATGATTGATAGAATAAGAACAATCCCTGAAATGGCAAAAAATATTGAATACAGCAGCGGACTGCTGCTCTGATGCAGCACGTAGAACATGGCTAGCAGGACACTAATGAATGAAATTTCCTGTGTGGAGGACCGGTGAACGATGAACCGGACCATCAGGATGGCAAAAGTGACCACAAATGCAATAACCGCCAGCTGCGGTATGGGTGTCATATTGTGAAGATTAACCGGCACTACCTCAGTATTTAATAGGTTTAACCATTCTCTCTCTCCTGATTTGATCTGCCAAAAGAGAAACAGGCATTCTGCCAGGATCAGAGCGATCCGAAGAGTTCCCCATAAACTGATAATGCCCCGTTCTTTAAAAAACGAGAACAACGCAATATTCAGCGGAATCACCAGGCAGATGATGGAGTAAATATCCTCCGGTCGTACTGCAATGCCTGGGATTTCCGGTAAATAGGTTGTTGAGGCCAGACAAACCGCCAGAATAACCAGAATGTAGAATTCCCTGCTCCGGTTAAATTTCCAGGATAATATGGCTCCCACCCCAAAAATAACATAAGGAGAGAGCCTTACCACCCCAAGCTGCGAATCAGACAAAGTATTCATTTGGACAGACAAAAAGTAGGCTGCTGCAAGAAGAAAAAAGGGTATGGCTCTGGAAAAGAAAGCTGTAATCGTCGTTCTCAAGCTCAATAATTCCCTTCATGGAGTATTTCTGTGGCTTCCTATTATATCGGTTTATTGAGGCGGCAGCTTCACCACAACGTCATATTCCCTTCCAGCTTCCACATCTTTGATTATGCCATCTTCGATGCGATTGCCGTTCACGTACACTTCCGTAGCAGTCACACCAGCTTCACGTTTCATCGTGATATGCAGCTCCGCTCCTCTAAAGCTCCGTTTGACCGACGCCTCTTCCCATTGCGCAGGAAGCTGAGGGTGGATACGGATTCCTGCCTCATTCCCCTGCACTCCAAACAGGCCGTCAATCAGGCAGCGGTATACCCATGGTACTGTCCCTGTATTGAACAAATGACTGGAGCGCCCGGCGGTACGCGGGAATTGTCTGTAAGCACCCCGATAATAGTTAGGGATGAACACAGGCAACTGGCCGCGTCTGACCAGATCCTCAGTATCCGGTCCGGGGATCATTTTGCGCAGCAGGCGGTAGGCATCCTCTTGTTCTCCCACAGCGTAAAGCGCATAGATGTAAAAAGCTGCCGCATGGTTATATACCGCGCCATTCTCGGCGGTTCCCGGATGCTTCTGTGTGACTCTGCCCACATCCTCGCGCATGGCGGTGTAGGACGGCGCCAGCTTTTCCAGACCATAAGGTGTTTCCAGCTGCTCCTTGACCGCCTGCATCAGCTTCTCCTGCTTCGAGGCATCCGCAGCCCCGCACAGCAGAGCCCAGCCCTGAGGATTAATAAAAATCCGTCCCTCCGTATCCTTGCTGATACCGAACACCACATTATCATCAGTGATTCCCCGGGCATACCAGTTGCCGTCCCACAGATATTGGTTAATGGCCTCATTCGCCTTGTCCGCCGCCGCAACTAGTGTTCTGCCAAGATCCGGCTGTCCGCTTTTGCTGCAGATGTCCGCCCAGATCAGGAAGGCATAAGCGGATGCCATGGTCAGCCAGCCGGAGACACCTTTACCTTTGTAGCCCACCATATTCATCGGATCACACCAGTCGCCCTGGTCGATATAGTTCAAACCGCGCTCATCCGTTGCCTCCATCAGCCAGAACATCGCCCGGTTAATATGTTCCAATACAGTAGCCGTTTCTTCTCCGCCCGCAAAAGCAACCTCTTCCTCCAGAATGGTGTAATCATTCGTTTCATCCAGGTAGGTACTGAGGCAAATCGGCAGCCAGACACAGTGATCCATATGCGGAACCTGATTGATATACTTCAGCTCAGCCGCTTCATGCAGAATAATTCCATCCGGCATAGCTCCGTTTGCCTTTTGCTGGCTTAATGCCGTAAGAAACGCATTTCTTGCCATCTGCGGCTTGATATAGCTCATTCCCATATTGTCCTGGAGGTAGTTCCGGGTCTGGGGGTCTGTGGTTAGACGGTTGGTCTGGCCATGATAATACATTTGCCGCGGCAGCCAGTGATTTACGAAGTTGTCCAGATCAGGATCAGGCGTCTTAATCTCAATGCAGCCTTTGCCCTCCTGTATGTACCCGGCATATTCCCGCTCCGCCGCAGCAAAGCCGTCCTCACCGCCGGACTCCGCATTCAGGAAATACCGCTGGCGGATCTGCGCGACCTCTTCTTCCGTCTTGGCTGGACCAAAAATAAAGCGGTAATGCTTGTCTTCACCAGGCGCAAGCTCCGGGCTGTATTGCAGGACACACAGCGGCATCTCATAGCGGGCATCCCCTTTGGAGAGCTCTTCCTGCTGAACGGCCGATGGCATACCAATCCCGCCCTCCCCTTCAAAGGCTTCCTGGCTGGCTTCCCAGGCGCGCGGCGGCTGGTCGGCAAGAAGAAAAGTTCTATCCTTAAGTTGCTTGATCTTCGCATAGTCCTGATATTTCTGATACGGGGTAATTGCGGTGCAGACCATCGCCTGCAGCTCCTCGTGGTACTCCGCCGACTGATTCATCCAAGACATATAGCCCACCGTAAAATATGGATAGATGCTCAGCTTCCGCTTCCGGTCCGAGAGATTCTTCACCTTTACACGCCATAGCTCCATGGCCTCGTCTTTGGGCAGACTGAGTGTCATTTCTACAGCAATACCAAGATGTTCAAGCTTCCAGACAATATGGTGTTTTCCAACCGCAAAAGTATACTGATCCGGCAGAACGCGAACAGGCTCATATGGCGCCGAGAAAATCTCCCCGGTCTCTTCATCCTTCACATAGAGAAACCGGCCGGGATGATGAGCATAGTAGGGCTGCTCCGGCTGCATAAAGGTCTTCGCTTCCAGATTCGGCGCATAGGAATATTTGGCAGGCTCAGGCTGCATAAACTGCGCGACCGCATACCCGCGGCAATTGACGTGAATCATCATCTTCTCATTCCATAGAAACCCTGAAGCTTTGGGGAGCTGAGTGGGGCTCGTCAATTCAACATATTCATTGTCTTCTGTAGCTCTAATCATTATTTAGCCTCCCTATATTAAGTACCTATTCATTCTAATCACATAGTAGTTTTAGTATAACGGTCATAGATGAGATAGTACATTGTCCAATGGTAACGTTTTCGGCAGCAGCAAAATAAGGGATGTCCCGTAAGTGGGACACCCCAGCAGTATTATGAGTAGGAACTTTTGTAGTATAGAAATACAAAGCCGTGAAATTACTGCTCTTTGTTCCGGCCGAGCAGCCCACTGAGAGCCTCTGTCACGTTCATACCGGTAAGGGTCTGAGTTAATTCAGGAACCTGGGCCATGATTTTGGCGATATCACCGGTAATTTTGTTCACGCCGGATGAAGTTCCATCCTGGGAAATCACTGTAATCTTATCCACCTTGGCCAGCGGAGAAGCGATCTTTTCTGCCAGCTCTGGCAGTACTTTTAAGAATTCCACTGTAAGCGCGGCTTGCGTGAACTGTTTGTACGCTTCAGCTTTCTTCTCGAGCGCCCCTGCTTCTGCCGCTCCAGCCAGTTGAACAATTTCCGCGTTGGCTCTCCCCTTCGCCAGTTCTGCTTCCGCAGTCGCCAGCCCCCGTTTGGTCATGGTGGCCGCCTCTGCTTCCGCCTCAAGAATCTGCCGCTGCTTGGCGGCTTCCGCTCTCATGATCGTAGCCTGGTTCTCCGCCTCAGCAGGCTTGATCACCGTCGCCTCCAGTTCTTTCTGTCTCAACTCAACTTCGATTTCCCGGACGGTACGGTTAGCCTCTGCTTCCATCTGCGTGATCTTGACCTGCTCGGTAACCAGCGACTGTTTGATCTTGTTCTGCTGCAATTCGTACGCAAGATCCGCCTGCGCTTTCTTCACTTCTGTCTCCAGCTTAAAGTCTGCCTGCTTAATGTTCAATTCCTTCTCGAACTGGGATTCCTTGGCGCGGGCTGCAGTTCCTGCTTCAATGGTAGCCTGATGCGCATTGGCTTTGGCAATGGAGGATTCTTTCTCCGCCTCGGCTTGCTTGATCTGAATGTCGCGTTCCGCTTCGGCTTTGGCGATGCTGGCATCACGGCGGATGCGCTCAATCTCCGGAACCCCCATATTGTCGATATATCCTTTGTCATCAGTAATCTTCTTAATGGTGAAGCTGACTACCTCAAGCCCCATCTTGTCGAGATCTTCCGAGCAGGTCTCCCGCATCTTGCTGTTAATCTCGTCAGGAGTTTTTAGAATAGATTCCACCGTTAATTGTCCGATCAAGCCGCGCAAATGACCTTCCACCGAATGTAGAATAATCGTCTCGCGGTCTTCCTCCGGCCGGTCGATAAACTGCTCACTGGCAGTCAGAATAGCCGTAGGATCGCTCTTAATCTTTATCTGGGCTACCGCCTCCAGGTTAAGCTTGATGCCTTGCTTGGAGAACATCGCCTGCGCCGGGATAACATCGAAGCTCATCAGCATCATGGAGATGGTCTTATTGTTCTGGAAGCCGGGGATAACGAACGTCCCGCCGCCCTGAACTACTCTTTTTCCGCCAAGGCCGTATACAATCATTGCCTGATTGGGCGGAACCTTTTTATAAGCGTTCACGATACTGAACAAAGCCAGCAGAATTACAACAACGATTCCCGAGATTAAATAAAGAATAACCATTATGTCCGACACTCCCCATTAATTATAATTGTTCGATTTCACTCTCGAAAAGAGTTACTGTCGCCATTCCTTTATCCACCTTCAAAATAATCACCCTGTCGCCCTTGGCAAGCTGCTGGTCGGTTTCTGCCCGCACTCCAATAGAGCGCATCGTCCCGTGCAGTACATATTTCATTTCTCCAACGGCTCCATCCACCGCAGGTATGCTGATGTACCCGAGTTGCCCAACCTGCTCATAATCCATTTCATTCATGCTGCTGTCATACCGGGTCATCACCCGGGCCAGCACCGTATACATCAAACTGCCGAGCAGCAAGGCAACCACGGTGCAGATCAGCACCACTGCAAGTAGATTCATTCCTGTAAATCGGGTAAGCACATAACCAGTCCCGCCCCAGACCGTGACGAACACCATCAGAGGGAGTATGGGCACAAAGCCCGGACCGCCAGCATCGGCGCCTCCCGCATGAAGATGACCCGCCAAGCCATGCCCATGAAATCCTCCGCTGAGGAGGAGCAATAGTCCAACCCAGAAGCACACGATAAACACAGTAACGATAATAACACCCCCTTTAAAGCATTTAAAATAATGCCCAATTGCTCTAATTCCCGTTGTTATAAGATTTTCAGTTCCTTATACAGACCGTCTTTCCTCTCTGTATGCGCAACAAAAAGACCACAGAAGCGGCAGGGCTCTCCGTGGTCGGTTAATCGATCATGGCGCTCATCCTCTCTCTTCGAGGCTTACGGGGTTAGCTGACGGATTCGGGCAGCGAGATTGCCCTACCCTGCTGGTACTGTGCTATTCAGTATGCAGCAAGGATTCACCCCAGGGTGAGCGGCTGCTATCTGAGCAAAGCCATATTCACCATTGGTTCCCCCGTTCCCGTTGCCGGAATTCAGCCATTTGAGAACAGTTATATTACATTCGGTTGTTGATTTGAATCTTACGCCTGTGGCCATTTATTGTAAAACATGGCGGACGACAAAAGAAACCAAAAATGCCGCCCCTTCACGTATGAATGCGTATTCTTTCGTTTCGCTCTTAAGCGGCCGATGATTTGCTCCTTTTTGCTCCATTTCTTGCAAGCTCTCCCAATGGCCGAAGCCAAGGCGCACGCACTATAAACCTTAGGCGCTTACGGTGTTGACAGCCGGGTCGAAATCCGGAAACAAAGCTGACCGCTGCCGCTTTTCCGCAATCTGTCCGTCCTCTCCGCTAAAGCAAGCCACCCATGACCAAAAACGCAGAGCAGCGATCCTTCAATAACTGAAGAATCGCTGCTCTGCTCACTTTTTGTGGTTTTAAGAATGAAGAAAACTGCCTTCCGTTAACAGCCCCAAATTACACTTGTCCCTTTTTCCCAGAGAACCGTCATTAGTTAAGTGAATCCAACAACGTCTTTAATTGCGGGTTGAGCTTCAGCGCATTCAGGATGATCTGCAGTGCTTCTGCACGTGTGGCATTGCTCTTAGTATGAAATTTCCCATCTGCTTTGCCTCTTATGATACCAGCTTGTGCTTCAGCTTTGATCTCGTTTGCTGCATAGGAGCCCTTCAGGTCATCGAAATTGCCTTTGGTGGTGTCCTTCGTTACGTTGCCAAGGTTTATGACGCGGGACAAAAGGACAACCATTTCCTCGCGGGTGATTGTTTTATTTGGCTTGAACGTAACATCCTCGTAGCCGCTGATAACTCCTGCCTCTGCGAGCTTCTCGATGGCGCCTTTAGCCCAGTGGTTACCGACGTCCTTAAAAACAACACCAGTATTGCTGCCGTCTTTGATATCGAATACCCGACTCAGAATCACTGCAAATTCAGCGCGTGTGATCTCACCATCCGGCTTGAACGTACCATCCTTGTAACCTTCAATCACATGGAGCCTCACGAAAGTATCGATAGTTTTTTCGGCCCAGTGTCCTTTCGTATCAGCAAGTTCAATCTTAACATTAGATTTCTTAGCTTCCTCTACCTTGGACTCGAAAGCATTAACTAAGTTTATTACATTAACAATGCTGCTATTAAATACATCAACTGCTGGTTTCGTAGAACCAGGTGGTGTCACTGTTGGCGTTATACTGTCCGCCGGCGTACCACCCGGTGATGGCTGCCAGGATACATCCTCCCGATTCACTGTTACCATATACGTATTGCCAGTCCCGTCCGGGGCCGTTACGCTAATCTGAATCAGGTTCGCGCCCACCTGTAAATTGTTGGCTCTATACGTATACATATTGCCGGTTACGGAACTGTATACGGCTCCCGAAACGGTAAACGTCGCATGAGAATCCGCTGTGGTAAAAGAAAGATTGCTGCTTGAAACGGAATTAGCTACACCATTCACGTTATATTTCATAGTTGCTGCTGTAAATGCTGGTGTCAATGTCCCTTGATCCACTGACAAGCTGGACAACAGTGCATTTGATGAGATCCATTTCGCATAGAGAATGGCATTCGCCGATCCCATGTTGAAAGTGGCATTCGAAGCGTAGTCGGTGCCGCTTCCGTTAGCGGCAGTGTTCCAGCCTGCGAACGTATAGCCCGTCTTCACCAGTGCTCTAGTGTTCCCCAGCACCGTCACTGTGTTCCCTTGCTGATAGCTGTTGCTGTCGGTCGGTACTGCACCGCCGGTGCTGCCGTTTCCGTCATACGTTACGGTGTAGGTCGGATTCGCCGTCCACTTCGCATAAAGCGTGGCATTCGCCGATCCCATGCTGAAGGTGGCATTCGACGCGTAGTCGGTACCGCTTCCGTTAGCGGCAGTGTTCCAGCCTGCGAACGTATAGCCCGTCTTCACCAGCGTTCCCGTGTTCCCCAGCACCGTCACCGTGTTCCCCTGCTGATAGCTGCTATTGTCAGTCGGAACTGTACCGCCGGTGTTGCCGTTTCCGTTATACGTTACGGTGTAGGTCGGATTGGCTGTCCACTTTGCATAGAGGGTGGCATTCGCCGATCCCATGCTGAAGGTGGCATTCGAAGCGTAGTCGGTACCGCTTCCGTTAGCAGCGGTGTTCCAGCCTGCGAACGTATAGCCCGTCTTCACCAGTGCTCCAGTGTTCCCCAGCACTGTCACTGTGTTCCCCTGCTGATAGCTGTTGCTGTCGGTCGGTACTGCACCGCCGGTGCTGCCGTTTCCGTTATACGTTACGGTGTAGGTCGGATTCGCCGTCCACTTCGCATAGAGGGTGGCATTCGCCGATCCCATACTGAAGGTGGCATTCGAAGCGTAGTCGGTGCCGCTTCCGTTAGCAGCGGTGTTCCAGCCTGCGAACGTATAGCCCGTCTTCACCAGCGTTCCCGTGTTCCCCAGCACTGTCACTGTGTTCCCCTGCTGATAGCTGCTATTGTCAGTCGGAACCGCACCGCCGGTGTTGCCGTTTCCGTTATACGTTACGGTGTAGGTCGGATTCGCCGTCCACTTCGCATAGAGGGTGGCATTCGCCGATCCCATACTGAAGGTGGCATTCGAAGCGTAGTCGGTGCCGCTTCCGTTAGCAGCGGTGTTCCAGCCTGCGAACGTATAGCCCGT